>JANPJC010000309.1:0-23356 GCA_031425315.1 Chitinophagales bacterium | reverse complement strand
CAAGTAATTGATCGTCAGCTGGTTTGGGCACTGTTTTTGCCTGAAAGGTCAAGTAGAAAGAAACTTCTATATTTGCCCTTCGTATTTGACATGGTCGGGTGGCCGAGTGGCTAGGCTCAGCTCTGCAAAAGCTGCTACAGCGGTTCGAATCCGCTCCCGACCTCACCAACACTTATAACGCGCTGTAAATCAGCGCGTTTGTTGTTTAAATACACCCTTAGGGTACAGAAATCTCTTAAAAACGGAAAGTTTGGTGACTGATGATGGTGCACAAACAAGCGGAGTGGACTGTACATTTCTTGGACACTCTGCTGAAGGAAGTGTTGAAACATATACAATGCACAGTTTGTAGTGACTATGGTGAAAGCCATGCAGGAACAACAGGACTTGATTGTAGCTCAAAATCAAACCATTCAATTGTTGAAAGAGCAAAACAACCGGATGATCAGCGAATTTGAGTTGCTGCAATCACAGGTTTCAACACTGATGAAAAAGCCGGAAACAAATTAATTCTATTAAGAAAATAGGCTAATACTACCACCACCACCCTTTTTAGAGCGACTTATACAATCTTTCCCTTAATCGCTTTCGCTACTGCTTCTGATTTTGAATGCACGTGTAGTTTTTTGTAAATGTTTTTAATGTGACCGCTAACTGTATCAATACTGATGAAACATTCAGCTGCAATAAGTTTGTAGCTCATGCCTTCTACCAAACATTTCAGGATTTCTTTTTCGCGTTCGGTGAGATTGAATTCTTCTGAATTATTTTCTATGGGTTTGTTCTTAAACATCTTTAACACCTTGCTCGCAATGCTCGGGGTCATAGGAGCCCCTCCTTCATATATTTCCTTGATGGAAGAAAGGATCTGAACCGGTGGCGTATTCTTCAGGATATATCCTTCTGCTCCGTTGCAGATTGAATTGAATATTTTATCGTTATCATCAAAAATGGTCTCCATCAGGATCCTTACGTCCGGGAATTTTTCTTTGGCCAGTTTCACAGCTTCGATACCTGAGATCCCGGGCATTTCAATATCCATGAGAATGACATCGGGTGATGTTTTTTGAATGTCTTCCACAATATTTAAACAATTGGCAAAAGCTCCTGAACAGGTGAATCCCTCGCTGCCATCAATTAATTGAAACAATCCCTCACGGAGATTCCGGTTGTCTTCAAAGATGGTAACTCTTAGATCTTTCATGTTTTCAATTTTAACTCAATATTCGTCCCGTTGCCTATCTCCGATTCAATCTTCAGATCTGCTTTCATTTCCTCCGCCCGCGTTTTCATACTAAGCAAGCCGTTACCTGTATATTTCTCTTTCACATTGAACCCGGATCCGTTGTCGCGGATCGTGAGGAGGATGAAATTATGTCCATGCGATAATGAAATTGAAACCCGCGTTGCGTTTGAATATTTCACGATATTATTGAGCGCTTCCTTAAAGATTAGATAAAAATTTCTTCGTTGCTCCATGGAAAGCTTCATAGAATTCAGGTTTTCATCTGCCCGAAAAGTATGTTCCATGTTTTTTGCTTTTAAGAGATTGTATGTGAGCGAGCGCAGGCGAAGAATGATTTGTTCAAAGCTGTCGTTCTTTGTGTTGATGGTCCACACAATGTCACTCATGGCATCAATGATTTTGCGTGATGCCTCCCCTATATGGTCCAATTCATTGATTACCGCGGGCGATTTTTGCTTAGCTACTTCGCTATAAATGGAAATACTGTTGAGTGTGCTGCCGATATCATCATGCAGATCATCGGCGATACGGTTACGGATTTTTTGAAGGCGCAGTTTATTGCTAACGTGAAAATTATTAAACACAAAAACCGAAAGCAGCGAGAATAATACAAGCCCCCCGATGAATGAAAATTTGAGGACCTTTTGTTTTTTTATTTCTACATTTTGTAACTCTTTGTCTTTATTTAATAAGGCTACCTCTTTTTCTTTTGCTTCAGTCTGGAGTTTTTGATGGTTCAATTCGGCCTCATTTTTCTCCAATTCCAGCAATTGAATGTCTTTATTTTGCTTTAGGATTTTTATTTCGCTTTCTTTCCGCTCAGCTTGCAGATTCTGTTGTAAAAGCATTGACTTCTGCTCCTCCAGTTTTAAATTTTGAATGTCTTTGTCTTTGCTCAGCAATTCAATTTCTTTTTCCTTTTTTTCAGATTCATATTTAGCTTGCATGTCCGTTAGCTGTTTGCTCTTAGTCTCGTTATATAGTGAGTCATTGGCCTGGAAATATAGCTCATAATACTGGAGTGCATTTTTATAGTCGTTCATCATTTCATACGTATGCGATAATTCTTTATAAGATTCTTTAACCGCCAACCCGGCTCCAATTTCTAATGCCATAGCAAGACCTTTATTCAAATATTCAATAGCCTCTGAATAGTCACTTAGGCCACAATAAACCATTCCGATATTCTTTAAAGAAAATGCTATACCATATTTATCTCCAATTTCTTCCCTGATGGCCAGGGCGGAAAGATGAATTTTCAATGCTTCAGTGTAATTTTTTTGTGCATAGTATGTAGAACCAATTTTATCATACGATTTGCCAATACCATCTTTGTACCCGATTTCTTGCCTCACGCTGAGTGAGGTATTAAAATTTTCCAATGCGTCGGTATAGTTACTTTGGTTGTAATACACTTGCCCAATGTTCTCGAAAGAATTTCCCATGCCCAGCTTATCCCCGATTTCTTTCTTTATTTTTAGTGACGCATTGTAATATTTTAATTCATCTTGTTCGTTTCCTAGATGACCATACATTATTCCAATATTATTATAACAGCTTGCTATACTTTTTTTATTCCCGGTTCCTTCAACAATTTTCAATGCAGCTAAATAATTTTTCAAGGCTTCTGAATAGTTTGTCTGCCTGTTATAAATAGTGGCAATATTGTTATAAAATACAGCCATTCCCTCCTCATTTCCTGCATCCTTTGCAACATTTAGTCCCGCAAAATAAATTTTCAATGCTTCAGGATAATTGCCTGTCTGTTTATATATAATTCCAATGTGGTTGAACGAACTTAGATACACTGCTTTTAGTATTTTCAATTTCATGGTATCCGACGTAGTAGAAATAAGTTGTGCACTAAACTCTTTTGCTTCATTCGAATACTTTAATGCATCGGTATAAGCTCCGGACCTAATAAGCTTCTCGCACAATTTATCGTATGTTCTCGATTTGAGAATACCATCGCTCGATGACGTAAGCACATTCAGCAAAGAATCAACCTCTTGTGGTTGCTGAGCCAGCATAGGAATACTAAAAGCAACACTCAGAGATATAGCCAACAAGGTCTTGTAACTGGTTTCCATCATTTTAAAACTTCCAACAAATAAGCAAAGTATAAGATTCTTTAATAAAAGCTGCGCCTGCAAAAGTATTATGCCCGCCTTTATACTTATATTACTGAAACAGGTTAGTTTGTGCTCCTTATTTTCAATCGAAAAGGTAAAACATACCATGTTTAAGTTATTTTTCGTCTCATGGCGTTGCCAGATTAGACTTACAAAATACTACCATTGTTTATTCTTTTATACCACCTAAACAGGTTGTTTTGGGCAACAAAATTCAACCTGTTTAGGTCATTGACACAGCCTGGCAATAAGGTTTTCTTTGTAGAGCAAACATAAGGTCTGATCACTCCAACTACATTAAAATGAAAAACATACCATTTAAACCGCAACACATTTTGATTATTCTGTTATTCCCGTTAACAGGTGCCTTTTCTCAATCTGAAAGTGCAAATCACGAAGGACCAATCTATCCCTCTGCCATTTTCCGGCTCCAAAAAGCAGACCAAGGTATATGGGATAATTTATTTGCGATACCATATATCGATGAAAATGGATTTGCTGAGAATTTTAGACTCAAAAACCTGAAAGCAACTAATGGATTTTTAAATAACACATTAAGCAATTCCCATTCTCCTGTAATCCCAGGGTCAGATATTTGCCCACCAGTCATTCACACCAGCTTTGAAGGAAATCCATTAACTCCATTCTACCTTCCACCCGTGGGGTATTATGCATCTGAAGTTAGTATGGCTATATCTAATGCAGGAAAGATTGTAAGCATTTCAAACGGCTGGATCAGATATTATAATCAAAACGGAACGCTTACATTTTCGGATTCCCTGTATCATTTGGGTAATAGCCTGATCGACGTGCATGTGATGTATGATCCGAAGAAAGACCGCTTTGTTTTTGGTTCACAATATGGATATACCAATTTTGAAAACGCGTTTCAGGTATTGGGAGTGTCAGTGGCTTTCTCAAAATCGAACAACCCGGTTGATGGTTGGAATTTCTATTTTTTACCTGATACTGAGTTCAATGATAATGCGATTGGAGATTACCCTCAATTGGGTATCAGTGATGATGAAATATTTATTACCGATTTAAGGTATAATTATGGGGGTAATATTACCCATTCCGCCATTGTGCAAATGGATAAGAATGCCGGTTATTCAGGTGAGCCATTTATGAATGCGCAGTTTTATAAGGTTACATTATCTGCCAGGACTAAAGGTGCTATTGAAGTTGCATCAGGGGGTTCAACTACGTATGGTCCAAATATGTTTTTTATCATGGGTTATGAAAATGGTAATCCTTCGAACAAATACTTTGTATTAGAGATTACTAACACAATGGCATCGGGCCAGGCAGTTTTGAAAACATACGGACCCGTTCATTCCAATATTACCTATTCCGGCGCCGGAATTTCCTATCAGCCAAACGGAATACCTCTAAATGAAGCATTGGCTCCGGACAATGAGGCAGTACAAACTGTATTTTATGAAAATGGTATAATGCAGTTTTGCCAGAATTCACTGGTGAATGGAAGAGCCGGAATTATACTGGGCCGGATAAAGGGAATTCCAAACAATCTATCATGTGCAGCAAAAACCATTAGTGATCCTGCCCTCTACCTGCAATTCCCCAGCATCGCTTATGCCGGGAATTCTTCTTCCGACAACAGCGCTATCGTGGGTATTCAGCATACGGGAGAGAATACGTATCCCGGGCTTTCTGCAGTTTATGTGAACAGCGCTTTTGATATAAGCGAATTGACAACTGTTAAGAACGGAACTGACACCATCAATGGATTATGGGGGGATTATTCAGGCATATGCAGGCGATATAATCATCCAGGGGAAGTTTGGTTTGAAGGCCAATACGGAAGTACAGTATTTCCGGCCATTAACTGGATTACAAAGCTAACCAAGCCGTCTAACTGTCAAGGCCAATCGATTGTTTCTATTATTCCAGCCGTAAAAATAAAACCTGACGTAAAGATTTATCCAAACCCCTTCTCCAATGCGACTTCCATTTCTTTTACGATTGATGAGCCACAAAATGTTTCGTTGAAAATTTTTGATGGAAATGGAAAAACGGTAAAAAATTTAGTTGATGGCTGGTGTGAACAAGGTCTGTATGAATTGCAATTGAGTACTATGGAAATCGAGGCCGGAATATATTTTCTGCAATTTGTTGCGGGGGCATATTCAGAATCGAAAGAAATTTCAGTCATTAAATAATCTATATTAAAACTAAAAATTATGAAACTTCAATTATTTAAACAGCTTTTTGCTTTAACGATTGCACTCATGGTGTTTTCGATACTCCCTGCCACAGTATGTGCACAGCATGCATCGTCAGAATTAGGGCAGGGTATTGTGCTTTCAGAACCTGTTATTAATTCAGCTGAAGACAGTTTGGACTTGTCTACAACAGATGCACAGTCGTTTGCGTCCAGAAGATGTAGATCCGACGCTGACTGTGGTCGATACCGTCGCTGCTTCAATGGCGAATGCATATTATGGGGCGGAGGGTGGCCAATCGCCGGCGATTTAGCAAACGATGATACTACGGATTCTGCTTCTATTGAATATTGGTTACCATCGGATGGAATAGTTTCCATAAGCCTCTATGATGGGACTGGTCAATTGATCAGGTCTCTGGTGGATGAATGGATGCCAAGTGGTGATCATGAACTTGCCTGGAACGCGAAAGATGCTATCGGCAATACACTCCATCCCGGTATTTATCTGGTTACTCTTCAGACTGGTGATGTTAGGGAGACGACAAGAGTAATAGCCTTTTAATCCATACCATAATAATTATCGATAAATAATTAAAAAATTGATCATACCACTAAAAGTAATGTAAGCGAATAAAGTGCTGTAAAAATCAGACCCTGAATTATAAAAAAAACTTTGCTTTATTTAGGCCTGTGTTTGCTTTCATGCCTCATGGCAACCGCTCAACCACCTGCCATCGAATGGCAAAAATCCTTAGGCGGGTCAAATGATGAAGAGGGCAACGCTACCCATCAAACTTCCGATGGCGGATATATCGTACCCGGATATACTAAGTCCAATAACGGAGATGTAACTGGCAACCATGGATATGATGACTTTTGGGTGGTAAAGCTAACCGGTACAGGAGGCTGGAATGTCAAAAATGTCTCGGTGGAACAAATTATGATGTGGCTCATTCTATTCATCAAACCACCGAAGGCGGATATATTGTCGCGGAATCATCTTCCGGATCGGCTACGAAGGATCTCCGGATCGATGCAGTCAATCCGCTACCGACCTACTAAGCAACAAAAGCCTGCTCATCACTGAGCGGGCTTTTTTATCGGGATCGCCTCAAAATCTCTACCTAACAAAGTATACATCCTGATACGTTGCAGACAACTCAAAAGCAACTTATCCAATCGGAAAAAATGGCGTCCCTCGGTGAGCTCACTGCCGGCATACCCCATGAAATTCAAAACCCTTTAAACTTCGTCAATAATTTTTCAGAAGTTAATACTGAATTGATCGCTGAAATGAAACACGAAGTAGCTGTGGGAAATTTCGAGGAAGTAAAAAACATTACAAATGCAATTGATGAAAATGAGCAAAAAATAATATTCCATGGCAAACGTGCAGATGCAATTGTGAAAGGAATGCTTCAACATAGCCGCAGCAACAATGGTGTAAAAGAACCCACAGATATCAATGCCTTAGTGGATGAATATTTGAGATTGGCCTATCACGGATTACGCGCAAAGGATAAAATGTTCAATGCGACAATGCATACGGAATATGATGAAAGAATAGGTCGTATTAATATTATTCCCCAGGATATTGGCAGGGTGATTCTCAATTTGATTACCAATGCTTTTTATGCTGGAAATGAAAAGAAAAAGAGTCTCGCCAGTACCCCCTCCCTTGGAAGGGGGGCTTGATTTTGAGCCTACTGTTTTGGTAATAACAAACAAACAATTCCCCCTTTCAGGGAGTAGGGCGTCAGAAGGAGCAATGATTGAAATCTCTGTCAAGGACAATGGTAACGGCATCCCACCAAACGTAATAGATAAAATTTTTCAGCCATTCTTTACAACAAAGCCGACAGGACAAGGAACTGGCCTAGGGTTGTCACTGAGCTATGATATAATCAAGGCACATGGAGGTGAATTGAAAGTCGAGACAACGGAAGGAGAAGGAGCAAAATTTATTATTCAATTACCTATCAATTAATATGATTATACTGCTATCAAATTAAAGCAAATGAAAGCCAAGTCCATCAAAGGAAATTCAACTGAAGAAATTAAATCCGAATTGATCGAAAGTATGGCAGATGGATTTCAACCCACATTGGCTTTCGTTTTTTTATCCATTAGGCAAGACAGGGATGCTGTTTCTGCACTTCTGAATGCAACAGGCATTAGCATTTTCGGAGCCACTACAGGTGGGGAGTTTATTGATAAGGAATTAGGAGCAGGGAGCATTTCCATCCTGCTGTTGGATATGAACAAATCCAATTTCAAGGTATTGCTGGGAGATTATAGCGACAAAGATCCTGAGGAATTGGCCCGAAACATGGCACATAAAGCCAGAGAGTTATTTCATAATCCGGCATTTATACTTGCTTATAGTGTAGAAGTAGCCACCGGCCTGAGCTTGGGCGAACCCATCATAAGAGCCATAGAAAGTGTGGCTGGACGTGACATAATCATCTGGGGTGGAGGCGCGGGTGATGATTTAGCTTTTCAGGAAACGGCTGTATTCACCAATGATCGATCGATAAACAGGGGAATCCTGTTGCTGGTACTGGACGGAGATAATATTGTAGTCAAGGGTATGGCTGCTTCCGGCCAAAAGCCTGTGGGCACAGAAAAAACTATTACGAAGGCTGTAGAAAACTTATTGTATACTATAGATCACCAACCGGCAACAGAGATGGTTCTGAAATATATGGGGCTTAATTTAACTCAGGAAGAAGCTGAAACTTTTAACCCTGGCATCGTAGTATTCAGTCTTTCAAGAGATATAGGAGATCCCGTGTTGAGGTCATCGGGAGTTTTCAATTGGGATAACAAGTACATCGTCATCAATGGAAGCATAAAAGAAGGTGATAAAATACGCTTAACCCTTCCTCCCGATTTTGAGGTCATAGAGGATGTAAGAAAAAATGCTGAACAGATGCAGCAAACTGAAATACCGGATGCAGATGCATTACTCATGTTTTCCTGTGTAGGCCGGTTGGGAGAATTTGGGCCTATGGCAGGTGATGAAATTGAAGGAGTTAAAAATGTATTCAATGTTCCCATGGCTGGCTTTTTTACATATGGTGAATTTGGAAGAGCCACCAATGGCAACAATGAATTTCATAATAATACTTGTTGCTGGGTGGTGTTGAAGGAGAAATGAATTTTGAGTTGTGAGTTGTGAGCAATTAATATTAAAATAACCTCTTAACCTTTTAACCTTTTAACAATTACCATTTAACAAAAAATGAAAGCAAAATCCATAAAAGGAAATTCGCCTGAAGAAATACAATCCGGACTGCAAAATAGCATGTCCGATGGTTTTGCACCCACGCTGGCCATTGTATTCATGTCCTTCAGTCAGGATCGGGATGCACTCTGTGCATTGCTGGACAATTCCGGTATTGCTGTTTTTGGTTGCACCACCAATGGAGAGTTTATTGATGAAGTAACAGAGAAAGGTTCGATTGCCATTCTTTTACTCGACATCAATAGAAATTATTTTCAAATTTATTTTGAAGAATACCCTGAAAAGAATTACCGGGAAACAACAAACAGTATTGCAAAAAAAGCGAAAGAAACGTTTTCTATCCCTGCTTTTCTTATTGCCGGTTCCAATATGGAAACTGATGCAGAAGCATTGCTTTTTGGCTTTGAAGACGTGGCGGGAAAAGATGTAAACGTGTATGGAAGCATGGCTGGCGATGATTTTTCATTTTCAGATCAATTTGTTTTCACGAATGGCCATTCCAGTTCACGGGGCCTGGTGTGCCTTGCATTGGATGAAGATAAGATCATGATAAAAGGAGTTGCTACTTGTGGCTGGAGAGCTGTAGGCACTGTAAGAACTGTTACCAAAAGTTCGGGTAATCATGTTTATACCATTGATGATATTCCTGTACTGGACATTACGACAAAGTATGGCGGCCTTGAAAATGTAACGCCTGATAATGAAGGATTGCTATTGGAAATAGCCGCCAATTTTCCATTGCAGTTACAACGTGAAAAAGGAGATCCTGTAATGCGGCCAGGGTTGGTGATCGATTGGAACGATCATTCTTTTTACTGCAGCGGTTCTGTACCCGAAGGGTCAAAAATACGTTTTTCCTTGCCGCCTGATTTTGATGTGATGGAAAAAGTAATTAAGGGCGTGGAAAATCTGAAAGCTACGCAGATGCCCGACGCAGATGCGTTGGTGGTGTTTAGTTGTGCGGGAAGAATTCTTTCGTTAGGGCCATTGATGACACAGGAAATCGAGGGCATCAAAAATGTGTGGAATGTACCGATGCTTGGAATGTTCTCCAATGCAGAGCTGGCGAGGGCCACCGGTGGAAATCTTGAAATGCATAACCTAACCACCTGTTGTGTGGCATTAAAAGAAAAATAAACATGTAATGCACTCTTCACTTTATTCTCTTTCTTTAAATGAATCAGCATCTTGAAGCTCTTTACACCTCAATCCAGCAATCCTCCCATTTGACGGAAGATGAAAAGGCTTCTCTGTTCAAAACAGTGAAAACTGTGGAAAAGGAACTAGAGATCGCCCTGTTCAAACTGGACCGGACCGAGAAAGTAAAACGCACCACGGCCATCCTGCTCGAAGAAACGATTGAAGAACTTGAACAAAAACGCAAAGCCATTGAAGAAACAAATGAGGCGCTGACGAAATCACTGGCTGAATTAAGAGCTACACAGACACAACTCATCCAATCTGAAAAAATGGCCTCCCTCGGCGAGCTGACGGCAGGCATCGCGCATGAAATTCAAAATCCATTGAATTTTGTCAACAACTTCTCTGAAGTTAATGCTGAACTCATTGATGAGCTCAATGCGGAATTGGCAATTGGCAATCTGCAACAGGCAAAGGAAATTGGAGAAAATATTAAAGAGAATGAGGAGAAAATTATTTTCCACGGCAAGCGTGCAGATGCCATTGTCAAAGGAATGTTGCAGCACAGCCGCAGCAGCAGTGGGGTTAAAGATCCTACTGATATCAATGCACTAACTGATGAATATCTGCGGCTGGCGTATCATGGCTTGAGGGCCAAGGACAAATCGTTCAATGCAACGTTGAAAACCGATTTTGATAAAAGCATCGGCCTGATCAATATTGTACCACAGGATATCGGGAGGGTTATTCTCAACCTGATCACCAATGCATTTTATGCCGTCAGTGAAAAGAAAAAACAACAACCGGATTATGAGCCAACGGTTGAAGTGATGACCAGAAAACTAAACGATAAAATTGAAATTAGTGTCAGCGATAAGGGCAATGGTATACCGCAAAATATACTGGATAAAATCTTTCAACCATTCTTTACCACCAAACCCACAGGCCAGGGAACCGGCCTTGGTTTGTCATTGAGTTACGATATTGTGAAAGCGCATGGCGGCGAATTGAAAGTGGAAACGAAAGAAGGAGAAGGAACTGTCTTTACCATTCTATTACCCATAAGTTAATCATTTGAAAAGTGGGTTTATGGTAAATAGGCTAAGCTTTTCATAAATGAAATCCGTGAAATCCTTAAATCCAAGTAATCTGTGATTCAGACAAAAGAGATCATCGTTATACAACAAGGCACTGAGTTAAGTGTAGAAATAAAAGAAGGAGAAGGATCAACATTCATTATCCAGTTGCACGCTGATTGAGAAATATGGAACTTTCAAAAGAAACAGAACAGGAAATACGCCTAATATATCAGACCTATTGGGATGCATATCTGAATGGTGATTTCGAAACCTTTGCCTCCTTTCTGGATGATGATATTGTCATTTATGGAACTGCCGTGGGGGAAATATTCTATACAAAGGACGAAGCACTAAATTTTTATATAGCTACTGCTGAGGAAATGACTGGTAAGGCCGATTTTCGAAACAGGCATATCAGTATAAAAGCGGTTGGTGATACCATCGTCATTTACGACCAAAGTCAATTGTACATCTTAATTGATGGAGCCTGGACGTACTATGGCTCTGCCCGCATCACCGGCATTATGGAACTTAAAAGCAGTGGGTGGAAATTAGTACATCAACATGGATCCTTTCCAGATAGCAGAACGGAAGAAGGCCAACAGGTTGCTAGCGCAAAAATAAAAGAAGAAAATCTGCAACTCCGGGAAGCAGTGCAGCGTCGCACGATTGAACTGGAAAACAAAACCTTGGAACTATCCATTGAAGCTTCGCTGGAAAGGGTGCGTACAGTGGCTATGAGTATGAATAAACCTGATGACATGCTTGAGGTCTGCCGCATGATAGCTGATCAACTTGAGATGCTAGGTATAAAAGAGATACGTAATGTGCAGACTGCGATCATAAATGAAAATGGTAACGGGACGTACATGAACTACCAGTATTTCAAACAATACGAGAAAGGAACAATCGAAGAAGTTGCGATTGCAAAGCATCCGGCAGTACAAGATATGATTCAGCGTATGCAACAATCCCCTGATGCATTTTTCAGTACAACTTTTGTTGGACCGGAATTAGATGTTTGGCGCCAATACCGTAAGGATGACAACCAATTTCCTGATCCGATACTTGAAGATGCCAGTTCACTTCACTTTTATTTTTATTCAATAGGCCAGGGTGGATTAGGCCTCTCCGTTTATACGCCCTTATCGGATGATAAAAATGCATATTTCCACAGATTCCGAAATGTGTTTGCACTTGCTTACCAGCGGTTCAGAGACATTGAGCAAGCCGAGGAACAAGCCAGAGAGGCACGAATTGAAGCTGCACTGGAACGTGTGCGCTCCCGGACTATGGCCATGCAAAAAAGTGAGGAATTATCAGAAACTGCCCAGGTTCTCTTCAATCAATTTATAGAACTAGGTGAAAAACCAATTCAGATTACCATCGGCATTATCCATGAAGAAGAAAAACTAATCGAATTCAACGTTACAGATTGGGCAGGAGGTGGATCAAAGGTCAGTCAATCCTTCATGGTGAGCATCAATGAACCTACGCTTGTCAATAAGCTATATGAAGCATGGAGGAATAAAGAAAAGTCTTTGGTGATCGATCTTTCAGGCCAAGAACTCGAAGATTGGCTGACATACAGAAAAGCTATAAGTGGTATTGAAGTCAAAAGTGGAGACACGCACGGTCGAAGGGTAATAACATCAGCCTTTTTTTCCAAAGGCCATGTCTCCTTTTCTTCACCCGAACCCAGGCCAGCAGAAAGTGTCAAACTCCTCGAGCGATTTGCTTCCGTGTTTGACCTGACCTATACGCGTTTCCTTGACTTGCAACAAGCTGAAGCCCAGACAAGGGAAGCACAGATTGAACTGGCGCTTGAAAGAGTCAGGGCAAGGACCATGGCCATGCAAAAAAGCGATGAACTTCAAGATGTTATACAGGTTGTTTATGATCAATTCATCCAATTAAACGTCCGAATTGAACATTCGGGTTTCATCATGGATTACAAGACAAGGGATGACATGTATATCTGGTTGGCTGATAATTTCAAAAGTCCCTTCCAGATTACCATCCCCTATTTTGATTCACCGCATTGGAATAGCTTTCTTAGAGCAAAAAAAAGAGGAGATGACTTCTTTTCCAATCAATTGAATTTTGAAGAGAAAAACAAATTTTATACGGATCTTTTTAATTTGATCCCTGGGTTGCCTGAGGAATCCCAGCAAGCTATATTCGCCAAACCCGGACTGGCCATATCGACTGTGTTGTTGGAGAATGTTGGACTGTATATCGAAAATTTTTCAGACATTCCTTACAGCGACGAGGAGAATGCCACCTTGCTGCGCTTTGGGAACGTATTTCAACAGGCCTATACCCGTTTTCGGGACCTGCAAAAAGCAGAGGCACAGGCGAGGGAAGCGCAGATTGAACTTGCGCTTGAAAGAGTAAGAGCAAGATCAATGGCTATGCAACATAGCGAGGAGTTGCAAGATACTTCCCTGATACTTTTTCGGCAATTAAAAGAACTTGGAGAACCTGCAGAGCAATGTACCATAGGCATTGTGAAGGAATCAGAAGGTTGGGTTGAGATATCTGCAACGCTTCACGGAAATATGATGCAGCAAACTTTCAGGCATAGTATAAATGAGCCTTTCGTGATGAGTAAAATATTCAGGGGCTGGAAAGATCAGCAAAGAACCTTGATAATAGAACTGAATGAAGAAGAACTACAGAAGTACAATCAATACCGAAATGAATTGGTAGGCACAGAAACCTTTCCGGTCAAAGTGCTTCCGGGCGATCGTCGGATAATTCATGCAGTCTATTTTTCCAAAGGAATGTTGGCGTTGTCAACCAATGAACCCCGGCCGGCAGAATCACTTCAACTATTAGAACGGTTTGCCAAAGTCTTCGAACAAACCTATACCCGTTTCCTCGATCTGCAAAAGGCGGAAGCACAGGCAAAAGAAGCGCAGATAGAAGCGGCATTGGAAAAAGTCAGAAGCCGCACTATGGCTATGCAGAACAGTTCCGAGTTGGGCGCAGTGGCTGCTGAATTGTTTGCACAAATGAATCAACTGGTGACCAACCTGTGGACATGCGGATTTGTGCTGTGCGAAAAAGACCGGGATGAAGATGAATGGTGGCTAAGTATGGACGGAGACTTTACCCGTGGATTTTTTCTGCCCAACGTTGGTGATTATGCACACGCCACTTTATATGAAGGATGGCTAAAGCGTGAAGCATTGAGGGCTGTGCAGTTGGATGGCGATTCGCTTCAGCAGCATTATGACTGGCTGATGGAAATACCAGTGTCACGTGCCATATTTGATGAGATGGATGCAGCTGGCCTTGCACGTCCCGATTGGCAAAAACTTCATGCAGCTTATTTTTCAAAGGGATATCTGGTACTGATTACAAGAGAACCATGCGGCGAGGAAGAAATATTCAAGCGCTTTGCGCAGGTATTTGAGCAGACTTACACCCGATTTCTCGATCTGCAAAAAGCAGAATCACAAACACAAAAAGTAAGAATAGAAGTCGCCCTCGAACGGGTGCGCGCACGTGCACTTGCGATGCAGGAACCGGAAGAGTTAGTCGATGTTGCACAAGTGATGAGATATGAAATGGGTTTGTTGGGTGTCGAAGAACTTGAAACCAGCAGTATTTACATTCACGATGAAGCATCGGACATTGCGGATTGCTGGTACGCGATCAAGGATATCCGTGCCCCTGATAAGAAGTTAGTCGCCGATCATATCACGTTGGAATTACATAAAACCTGGGTGGGAAGGGAGATGCTTGAATTCTTTACCTCTACGCAGCAGAAAACTTCAATCGTGATGCAAGGAGGAAACAGGATTGAGTGGATAAAATACTGTTCAAGTATTTCAAATGTGCTCGGCGACTTCTATGGAGATGTCATTCCCGATCGTACTTACCACTTATATAAATTTTCTAATGGCGCCATCGGTGCGGCGGCCGAAGGAGATATTTCGGAAGAAAGCTGGGAATTACTTCGACGGGCTACTTCGGTCTTTTCCCTCGCCTACTCTCGTTTCAAAGATCTCACACAAGCTCGGATTGACCTGCAAAAACTAAAAACGGAAAAGCAACGTGCGGAAGATGCGTTGACACATCTCAAGGATGCACAAGCGCAACTCATCCAAGCCGAAAAAATGGCCTCCCTAGGCGAACTCACTGCCGGCATTGCTCATGAAATTCAAAACCCATTAAATTTTGTCAACAATTTTTCCGAAATCAATAAAGAATTATTACTTGAAATGAAAGAAGAATTGGATAACGGTAACATGGGAGAAGTCAACTCCCTGGCATCGGATGTCATTTCAAATGAAGAAAAAATAATCTTTCATGGTAAACGTGCTGACGCCATCGTCAAAGGAATGCTTCAACACAGTCGCAGTAGCAGCGGTGTCAAAGAATT
Source organism: Chitinophagales bacterium (assembly GCA_031425315.1). Classification (GTDB taxonomy): domain Bacteria; phylum Bacteroidota; class Bacteroidia; order Chitinophagales; family Chitinophagaceae; genus Pollutibacter. Next base: position 7,931 of record JANPJC010000309.1, on the reverse strand, counting down.
GACAGATATCAATTCACTTGCAGATGAATATTTAAGGCTTGCCTACCATGGTTTACGAGCAAAAGACAAAACATTTAATGCCAGCATGAAAACAGATTTTGATCTTTCAATTGGATCGATCAATATTATCCCCCAGGAAATCGGAAGAGTAATCCTAAATCTGATCACCAATGCTTTTTATGTCGTAAATGAAAAGAAGAAACATCACCCAAATGAATTCGAACCTATAGTTTCCGTAACCACAAAGAAAGCTGATCAACACATTGTGTTGATCGTAAAGGATAATGGAATTGGTATTCCAAAAGAAGTAATGGATAAAATCTTCCAACCCTTCTTCACCACCAAGCCAACAGGTCAGGGAACTGGGTTGGGTTTATCTTTAAGTTATGACATTGTCAAAGCCCATGGTGGTGAATTAAAAGTTGAGACGAAGGAGGGTGAAGGCAGTGCATTTATAATTCACTTACCCATTAATTGAAATACTGATAAAAGTGATTATAAGACTCGCGATATTATCGTATTAAATAGATAAAGCGCTGACTAAATGAAATCCGTGAAATCCTTTAAGACGTGTACATCCGTGATTCAGACAAAAGAGTATTTTTTCAAAGCCCATGTTGATGAAGTCAACATGGCCATCATCGAATCCCAAGGAACTCATTTTACCATTATCTTACCGCAATAAGTGGCGATTACTCCTCAAGCAAATAAACATAAGAAATGCTCTTACGCCTGACACATTATTTATGTTTCCTCTTCCTATTCATACCTGGATTCACGGACGCACAAACGCAGGATATAAAATTCACGCTTATAACGGGCGCAAATGGTGTGTCCCTTGGAAAAATCAATGCCATAACGCAGGATAAGAACGGGATAATTTGGTTCTCCGATCAAACCAACAGAGGAATAACAAAATATGATGGCACCAGGATGACGCGTTATCAAAATGACAGTAGAAATGAAAATTCGCTTGGAGGCGTTTATCCAGAATGCCTATATGCAGATTCTTCCGGCAACATCTGGGTTGGTTTCTATGGATACGGCCTTGACCGCTTCGATCCTGAGAATAATATATTTACTCATTACAAGCACGATCCAAATGATCCGCAAAGCCTCGCCAATGATACCGTCACCGCCGTCCTGATCGACCATCTCAAAAATATCTGGGTGGCGACATATGGGGGACTTGATCTGCTAGACCCCGCAACTGGCAAATTCACCCATTTTAGTCATAACCCTTCAGACCCCACTAGTCTGAGCTGGAATGTCATCCGGGCTTTATACGAAGATCGCGAAGGAACCATTTGGGTAGGCACCGGAATTCCATGGCCTGTAAACCAGCATGGAGGTCTTAATCGCTTTGACCGCAAATCAGGAACATTTACGAGATACCTGCCAGATCCTAAAAATCCAAACAGCATCGCGAGCGATAAAGTCCGCGCTATATTCGAGGACAGTAAAGGCACATTATGGGTCGGAAGTCTCGGTGCGAATGGATTACAATCGCTTGACAGAAATACCGACCTCTTCACATCATATCCATACGATCCGAAATTTCCGAACAAGCTCAGCAGACCACCGGTCACTGATGACTTTGATCATATTACATTCCTGACTGAAGATACAGAGCATTGCCTCTGGATTGGTACATTCTCCAATGGAATAAGCCGCTATAATCCATCCACTGAAACGACCACCCATTTTACAAGCCAATCAGCTTCAGCTATCGGCTATAAAGACCTTAGCGGTTGGACAGCCTATGCCTCACCAGATGGATGGCTATGGATCAGCACGCAAGAATCTAACTTGTATAAAGTGGATTTGTATGTTAATAAATTCACTCCGGACAACTCCCTTGGCATTCCCATAAATGCGATCTATAGTGAAAATGCAGATGTGGTTTGGTTCGGAACCGAGCAAGGCATCTTCCGTAAAGATGTAAGGAAAGGCACAACTCATCATTATAAAAATGATCCTGCTGATCCGAATAGCCTGGGCACAAATTTTATTCGTAACATTTATCAGGACAAGCAAGGCATCTTCTGGCTATCATCACCCCGTGGATTAATCCGCTTTGACCAAAAAACGAAATCATTCAAACAATATCGATTCAATCCCAATGATGATTCCAGCATTTCAGGGGATGACATTTCTGAGGTTTATCAAGTCTCAGAATCCAATCTATTGGTAGGTACATATGAAGGAGGACTCAACCTCATGGATACAAAAAATGGAACATTTAATAGATACAGTTATGACGAACAGGATTCCACAAGCCTGAGCGGCAATATTATAACTTCCATACTAGAAGATGAAACAAAAGATTACTGGGTTGGAACCTGGCTATCCGGAATTAACAGGATGGATCGCAAAACAAGAAGATGTAAACGCTACTTACCTCAAATAACGGTAATCAGTATTGTTAAAGATGCCGATCAGACCATCTGGGTAGGTGCGATGAATGAGGTATATCGCTACAATAGAAAAGCTGATAGTTTCGATCCTGTTGAAATAGGTGGAGTCCCCCTATCCTTTGATGAAGTGAAGTCATTGGTTGTGGACAAAACGGGTATTCTATGGATTTCAGCACTATCTGGGTTGTACAGGGTGGATCACAAAAATGACCAATTTCACAAATACGGAAAGGAAAATGGAATTTCAGCTGCTGACTTTTATTATAGTTCCTCATGTGTCAGGGAAGATGGGGAAATTATGATCGGATCCGCATTGGGATTTTACCATTTCTATCCTGATAAATTGAAATATCCAACCGCTAAACCGCACCTATATTTAACGTCATTCTTTTTAAAAGGCCAACTGATGAAACCTGGAGTCGGGGAAATCTTAACTGAGCCTATTGCCAATACTAAACAAATAGACCTTTCGTATGATCAGAATGTTTTTTCGTTTGGGTTTACAGGTATTGATTTCGACTCCGAGATATCTAAAGCGGTGTATTATAAATTGGAAAATTATGACCCTGACTGGCGCATGGCTGGATCAGAAGGACAGATATACTATTTTAACGTTCCTCCTGGCACTTACAACCTTCGCGTAAAAGTAGTCAACAGTTCGCACGGTACATACGATGAAAAACAATTGGCAATTGTCATTTCCCCGCCATGGTATAATACCTGGTGGGCTTATATCCTGTATGGCATAGGCGCGATTGGAATTGGCCTCTCCATCCACAGATACCTTAAAGCACAGGTACTGAAAGCGGAACGGGAAAGAAACAGAACTCATGAGCTCGCCCAGGCTCGTGAAATAGAAAAAGCGTATCACCAACTTAAGACGACGCAATCCCAATTGATCCAATCCGAAAAAATGGCATCCCTCGGCGAACTTACCGCGGGGATTGCCCATGAGATTCAAAACCCCCTCAATTTTATCAACAATTTCGCAGACGTCAACGCCGAACTCATTGACGAGCTGGGTCAGGAAATTGAAAGAGGAGATTTTTCTGAAGTAAAAACCATTTCACAACACATCAAGGAAAACGAACAAAAAATAATATTCCATGGCAAGCGTGCTGACTCCATCGTCAAAGGAATGTTGCAACACAGTCGTTCCAGCAGCGGCACTAAAGAACCAACGGACATTAATGCATTGGCAGATGAATACCTCCGCCTTGCCTACCATGGTTTGAGGGCAAAGGACAAAAAATTCAATGCCACGATGAAAACCGATTATGATCGAACGATCGGGCCGATCAATGTAATCCCTCAGGATGTCGGCAGGGTGGTTCTCAATTTAATCACCAATGCATTTTATGCAGTAACGGAGAAGAGCAAAGCAGAAGTAGAAGGTTTTGTTCCTACTGTTATTGTTTCGACCAGGAAAGCCAATGGCCACATTGAAATAACTGTAAGGGATAATGGCTATGGAATATCACCCAATATTGTGGATAAAATTTTTCAGCCATTCTTTACAACTAAACCAACCGGTGAGGGTACAGGATTAGGCTTATCATTATCTTACGATATTATTAAAGCCCATGGTGGTGACATCACCGTAGAAACAAAAATAGATCAGGGCACAACCTTTATTATTTCTTTACCCCAATAAAAATGAGCAACACGATGAAAATATTAGTTGTTGACGACGAAAAAGATGCACAATTCCTTTTCGAACAACGGTTCAGAAAGGAAATTAAAGGCCAGGATATTGTTTTTGCATTCGCGTTCTCAGGCGAAGAGGCATTGAAATACATGCAGGATCATGATCACGAAGCCGTCCTTATCCTTTCCGACATCAATATGCCCGGTATGAACGGACTCGAATTATTGCAACAGATCAAAGGGAAGGACTACAAGCCACCACCTTATGTCATGATGATCACTGCTTACGGTGATGAGGAAATTCACTCTACCGCCATGAAGCTCGGCGCCGATGATTTTTTGACAAAGCCGATTGACTTTCCTGTCCTTAAAGAAAAACTAAAGGCGATCCACTCATGACAAAAATCCTCGTGGTCGATGATGAGCGGGACATGGAGCAGCTGATCAAACAAAAATTCCGCCAGAAAATACGCGAACACCGTTATGAGTTTTTATTTGCCTCAAACGGTATCCATGCACTAGATCAATTAGCCAATCATGGTGATGTCGATATCATGCTCTGCGATATCAATATGCCCGAGATGGATGGGTTGACCTTGTTGACCAAAATCAATGAACAAAACACCTTGTTGAAATCCGTCATCGTATCCGCTTATGGCGACATGGAAAATATCCGAACGGCCATGAACCGGGGTGCATTTGATTTCATCACCAAGCCTGTCAATTTTGAAGATCTCGAAAGGACGATGGAGAAAACGATTGTTCAGGTCCAGTTGATGCGCGAAACGATGAAGGCAATTAAAGAAAATAATATCCTGCGGATGTATGTCGATGAGACCGTGCTCAATTTTATGGGTAGTCGTGAATTTGAATCATCCCTCACCGCCAATGATACGGTTGAGGGCACAGTCGCGTTTGTGGATATATGCAGCTTCACTACCATCAGCGAAAAAGAGTCTCCGGATACTGTAGTCCGCCTGCTCAATAATTATTTTGATGTGATGGTCAAGGAGATCATCGCACAGGGCGGTTATGTCGATAAATTTATAGGAGATGCGATTATGGCTGTATTTCGTGGTGATTATCACCTTGACCGGGCGATTGACGCTTCCCTTGCCATCCGCAAACAAATTAATATTCAACCTACTGTATCCGGGTTTACACCCATGATTAATATCGGAATTAACTGTGGTGAAATGATCTCAGGCAACATTGGTTCTGTTAGTCTCCGACGACTTGATCACACGGTGATAGGTGACGCAGTGAATACTGCACAGCGGTTGCAATCTGCTGCTGCTCCTGATCAGATTGTCATTAGCGAAGAAGCTTATGAGAAAGTAAAAGAATCATTCCAATGCAAAAAGATCGGTGAGGTTGCTTTGAAAAATAAAAAGAACGTACAGACCATATACGAAGTAGTTGAATAATCAGTTTAGAATTCGCCTTTTATTTATTCCCGGATAACCCGCACAAACATTGAGCAGGCTTTAATATTGTGGGCTCGGGTCAACATCTACCGGATGGACGTGTGCGCTAGCTAAGTCAATCCAGTATAGACATCAAATGTCAATTCACTCCTCCCATAGCTCTTTTATTAAATCCCCCCTTGATCAAAATTGATGGAAAAGAAGCCGCTTATCCAAGGCTTTCTTCAGACGGGAATCAAATCTTGTATCAAACCAATACGTCGGGCAATAGGCAACTATTTGTCATGGACATGCAATCAGGAGAGCATACAGCAATCACGACTGACAAGTACAATAACAACTTTCCTGATTGGAGATATGACAATGCATGTGTAGCATTCACCAGTGACCGGGAGAGCAATGAGGAGATCTACGTCATGCGCAACGATGGGTAAAGTTTGCGGAGAATAACAAACGATCCAGTGCGGGACATACATCTTTATTTCAGTCCGGATGGAAGGCACCCTGTTGTTCAACTCTGCGCGCAACAACGAATCTTTTGATGTTTACCGCTACAAATTTGAAACTGCGCAACTATATCACGAAGTCATGGAGCATGTTTTTATTTGGATGTGCCAAATTTATATGAGTGCATACAAATAAAAACAGGCTCCAAATGCGAAGCTTACTTTGACTAACTCAGCACAATTAAAGCCTTGGAGATGTTGTCGGGCCTCCCATCTACAGATCGGGCAGCCAATCCGCTCCCTACCTCCTAACAACAGACGCCTGCTCATCACTGAGCCGGCTTTTTTATTGGGATCGCCTCAAATTCTCTACCAAACAAAGTAAACATCCTGATATATGGGATCTTAAAAAGCATGTCATACGAAGAAATGAAAAGTGGGTTGATATCCCTTATCAAGTTGATGGTGGCATTCGTCTAAAATATATTCTGTTTAAAACAAAAATGAAAGAAATTTGGATTCATCAACTCTCTTAACGAATCTGGTGATGGTGATTTTCCTTTTGAACCGCATTATGGTTGATAATCTTGTGGTATCTACTTATCAGCTTCTCTTCAAGCAACGTTTGATAGCTATATGATGATTTAACATTTTAATGCCCTACAGGTTACATAGTTAAACGTTCTTTTATTGTAGAACGACACACAGACGGCGAACTTAAATTAGAATTGAAATACTTTGAACAGCCCACAAATCAGAGAAAATACCCAAAAAATGAAACTTACATTCATCTGTCTCCTTCTTTTGACTTGCTTTCTGTTGCAAGCGCAAACGCCCATTATTAATCGGACGAACTACTTTGAAATAGGCGACAGCGTTTTGCTTTATCATAAATATGACACATCCTTAAATAGTTTTACCGTAGGTCCAGCCGGTGCCAATGTTTTATGGGACTTTTCCAACATGGACTTTAACCACCCCTCAGTTTTAGTAGACACCTTATTTTATATCAGTCCGGCAGGGACTCCTTTTTATCCCAACCACCTATCGGCAGATTATTCACAGGCGACCTTGTGTTTTATAAGAAAAACCGAACCTTTTTCAACAGAAAATAATGAATACAATTATTACTTTTCAAGTAATGACTCTATTGCTTTTATTGGGCGTTGGGCAGACAATGGTGGCACTGAGCGTTGGGAAGATCATTGCACTGATTTCATTAAAGAATTAATATTTCCACTTTCTTATCCCACCCACTTTATCGATTCCTATGCAAGGCTTTATAATGATGTATCCGGTAGTGGTAATCACTTTGTAACAGGGAATAATTCTGTAACTGTTGATGGGTATGGCAGCTTAATAACTCCTGATGGGACAACCGTAAATAATATCATAAGAATACACTCTGTATTATCAGCCAGGGATTCTAATGACTTATTTGGTATTTCAAATTACACCCGACATCAATATCGCTGGTATTCTTCTGATAAAAAGGGCTATATTCTATCATTTGAAATGTCTGAAGATAGTTCGGTCATAGAAACAGCAAACTATCAAAGACAATTTGATTTAAATACTTCCATTGGCGATATCAGAAAGAATGACAACTCCTTCATTATCTACCCCAATCCAAATAATGGGCAATTTACAATTTCAACTTCACCATATGAAAAAGCAATTAGGATTGGAATATTTAATTCGTTGGGGCAACAGGTTTATTCCGGAAGCAACTCAGATCAATTATTGGAAAAGCAGATAGAACTATCTACCCATGAGAAAGGAATTTATTTTATAAAAATGAATACAGGTGGGGTCAACTATATAAAAAGCATTGTCATAAAGTAGCAAATAGTTTAACAGAAATTCGAAATGACTTACTACGCAAACTGTGCTTTTTTTTATTTCCCCTCACTCGATCCCATGCTCTTTCAATTCCTGGAGTGTGATTGTGGGAGGAATTTCACCATCTCCTAACTTTTTGATGACCAGGCGAG
>JANPJC010000308.1:0-6517 GCA_031425315.1 Chitinophagales bacterium | reverse complement strand
TGCCACTTTGAAAGATGCACCAGGATAATTTTTTCTAAGATGATTAACTAATTGATTAACATCCGGTGATTGTGAAAATCCATCCAGGTGCCACTCCTTATTCCTGATATTTACCCGCCAGCTCTTTTTGTGTACATCAATACCGCAAAAAATTTGCATGCCTTCAAAGTCTAGTCCTTTAACTTTACTCATGATTCCTGATTTTTTAAGTTGTTTAGTGTGGTAATTAAACTTACTTAATTATCAGGAATCCCCTTCGCGGGGCCCCACTCATACATAAGACCTATTCACACATTCACTGGGCCAAGAGCATTCACGTTTCACGATTGACGATTCACGCAGGAAGCGGCTGTTAATGATCTCATTGACCTATTCACCCATTGACCCTCCAAGGCATTCACGTTTCACGATTGACGATTCACGCAGAAGACGGCTGTTAATTATTTCATTGACCTATTCACCCATTGACCCTCCAAGGCATTCACGTTTCACGATTGACGATTCACGCAGAAGACGGCTGTTAATTATCTCATTGACCTATTCACCCATTGACCCTCCAAGACATTCACGTTTCACGATTCACGATTCACGCAGGATGTGGCTGTCAACTTCCCACTTCCCACTTCATACTTCCCACTTCAAATCTCCCACTGGTCAGCATTTTTTATGCCCAGCACCCCGGGTTTAAAAACCGGATCCACACCCGCTTTCTTCTGTCTGGCATAATCCTTCAAAGCTTTCAGCGCCGGCTTCTGTAAAAAAAGTATGGCGACTACATTCAGCCATGCCATTATCCCTACACCAATATCACCCAGCGTCCATGCCAATTCAGCAGTGCGGATGGAGCCGTAAAATGTTGAAACCAGAATCAGAATGCGGAGTGCATTGATCTTCCATGCACTACTCCCTTTTTTATTCAGATAGCTCAGATTGGTTTCAGCGATATAGTAATAAGCCATGATAGTAGTGAATGCAAAAAACAATAAGGCCACTGCCACAAAACCAGCGCCCAGCGATGGAAAATGCGCGCTTATTGCGTTTTGAGTATAAGCTGGGCCAACGGCAACCCCTGGCATATTTTCTACCAGAAATCCCCCTGTCGGGTTCACTACATTGTATTGTCCGGTAAAGAGTATCATGAAAGCTGTAGCGGAACAAACAAAAAGCGTATCAACATATACTGAAAATGCCTGTACCAATCCCTGTTTTGCAGGATGGCTCACTTCAGCAGCTGCAGCAGCATGAGGCGCAGTACCCTGACCTGCTTCGTTAGAATATATTCCTCTTTTAATACCCCAGGCGATTGCTGAGCCAAATACGCCCGCAAAAGTGGATTCAAGATTAAATGCAGAACGTACAATCAAACTGATGACTGAAGGCAATTCTGTAATGTTCATACCAATAATGATCAATGACATAAAAATATAAGCGCCGGCCATGAAAGGCACCACAAATTCAGCCACTTTGCCAATTCTCTTTACTCCACCAAAAATGATCAGACCGAGAAATAGTGTAATAGCGCCGCCTGACACATAAACAGGAATATTAAATGCGGTATGTGCACTGGTAGCTATACTGTTGCTTTGCACTCCCGGTAGTAATAAAGCAGTACTGGCGATGGTGGCCACCGCAAACATCACGGCATACCATTTTATGCCCAAACCTTTTTCAATATAAAAAGCAGGTCCGCCGCGATACTGACCATCTTTTACTTCTTTATAAATCTGACCAAGAGTAGCTTCCACAAATGCTGATGCCGCTCCTAAAAAGGCAATCGTCCACATCCAGAACACGGCACCGGGCCCGCCCATTGCGATGGCAGTTGCTACGCCCGAAATATTACCGGTTCCAACCCTACCCGCAATAGCAATGGCAAAAGCCTGGAAAGAACTCACTCCCTTTGATGAAGACTCTCCTCCAAACAGCAGTTTCACCATATCCTTCATGTAACGCACCTGCAAAAAACGCGTTACAACGGAAAAATAAATACCTGTACCACCGCAGAGTATGATCAGCGCATTACTCCAGATAATATCGTTTAAAACCTTTATGATTTGTTCCATGATGGGCTAAAATAATACTTCGGTTCATACGATTGGGTTTTAGCCCGCTCTTTTTCCCTGAATTTCCTCACATCACTTATGTCTAAGTATATTTTTTTTGATTGTACCTTGACCAGATAATTACAATCATCAAATCAATATTGTGCGCACAACAGCTGGTATAAACTTCCTTTTGATTTTTGCTTTGTTAAATTATGTACCGGATATTGCGGCGCAGGAAATCTTTCGTGATACCTCCCACACATTATTACGGTCGGGCAATACAGTCGAGTGGGATGAATTCGCCGGTGTAACTTCACAACAGGAAAAAAAAATCCGTTTCAACATTCACACGGCTGGCGAACATACCATTTCATTTGTGCAGTATGATGTGAAACAAAATTGGCGGCTACAATTAAACGACCAGGATATCAGCCTCTTGCCTGTAGATGGCAACACGATGCGGGTTTATTTCGATCTTCCTGTACATCAATTAAAAATCGGGGAGAACATTATCAAAATCAATCAGACTGAAAAAGTAGCTGACGATATTGTTATCAGTGATCTGGTAATTGTGAAGGGCTCAATGAAGTCATTGTTGTCAAAAGGCTCTGTCAGCGTGCAGACTATAGAAAATGGTCAATCCTTGCCGGTTCGATATACTGTGGCAGATCAAAATGGTATTCTGCAAACCACTGGTACGCTGACATCACAAAATCTTGTTATCCGGCCGGGGATGATTTATAGTGCAGACGGAAAAGCATTATTATTATTGCCTGAAGGGAAATTTAAAATATATGCAACCAGGGGTTTTGAATACGGTGTGGATTCCATAACGGTAAGGATTAAACGGGGAAATCGGAGGAAGTTTTTTTTTAATCTTAAAAGAGAGGTTGATACTGAGGGCTGGGTGAGTATGGATCCGCATATTCACACGCTCACCTATTCCGGCCATGGTGATGTTTCAGCAACTGAACGCGTTATTTCCATTGCAGGTGAAGGGTTAGATGTTGCGGTAGTGACTGAACACAATAAGATTGTAGATTATTCTAATCTGGTCCGTCAGCTGCATCTGGAAAATTTTTATACAATGATCTCCGGTGATGAAGTGACCACTGCAATCGGTCATTTTAATATTCTTCCTTTGGATAGCTCGATGGACCTACCTGAGTTTCGTGCAAAAAATTGGTTGGAACTGAATGAAAATTTTAAAGAATATCATTCGCCGCTGATCATATTAAATCATGGAAGGGATATTCACCAGGAATTCAGGCCTTTTGGTTTTCTTGACAATATTGAAAATGATAAAATATCGTTGTGGCCGATGCCTGCCAATGCGATGGAGATTATCAATTCAGGCGCATTGCTTACCGATCCGATGCTGCTGGTCAATGATTGGTTTAATTTATTGAAGCGGGGCGAAAAAATTACACCGATTGGGGCAAGTGATTCGCACGACGCTGCGCGTTACCTGGTGGGACAAGCAAAAACATACATTCAAACTGATGACCGATACCCTGGAAAAATCAATGTGCCACATTTGTTGCATCAGTTAAAAGAAGGTAAGGTGTCTGTCAGCTTCGGATTGATGACTGAAATCGAGGTTAGTGAAAAGACCGGAACACCGCAGGCCGGATCTTCAAAAGATAAAATAAAAATTAAGGTCATTGTGAAAGGACCGGGGTGGATGAATGCTGATAAAGTTGAGTTGTATGCCAATGGTAACAAAATCGAAGAAGCGCAAATCATTCATAAAACTATGGCCGGAATAAAATTTCAAATGGAATGGGAATTGGAAAAGCCGGCGTTAAAAACTTTTTATGTTGCGATTGCAAGTGGTGAATATCATCCTGTGCCTTTCTGGCCAGTGGTTAAACCATTCCAACCTGTCAGTACTTCGTGGAAGCCTTATGTAATGGGCATTTCAGGGGCAGTTTGGATGGAGAAAAGTACGAAGTGAGAAATGCGAAGTAAGAAGTGAACAGCCGCTTCCTGCGTGAATCGTCAATCGTCAATCGTGAATGCCTTGAAATGTCAATGTGTGAATAGGTCAATGAGATAATTAACAGCCGACTGCTGCGTGAAACGTGAATCGTGAATCGTGAATCGTGAATGCCTTGAAATGTCAATGTGTGAATGGGTCAATGAGATAATTAACAGCCGACTGCTGCGTGAAACGTGAATGCCTTGAAATACGCCACTGCTGCCACAGCAATATAACCCGCAAATTCATTGGGCCCCATCGCAAAACCTCTTTGCTTCTCTCCAACAAGGTCAATCTTCATTACCACGGTGCTGCTCCATGCCAAACCCTGATTAATACCTAACAGAATATTCGCCGCAATAATATAATTCCATTCTGATGCAAACATTAAAATGAATGGGATTGGCAAACCAAATATCCAGCCCGCAATCAAAAGGTTTTTCCGGCCAAATTATTTGCAAGTGCGCCGGTATAGTAATTTGTTATCGCTTTAACAATTCCAAACACTACAATAAATGATAGTATCGAGGATCGCGCAGCTATGTGAAACTCAACTTCCGCTATTTGTGGTAATATACTTCTTTCCAGGCCCACCATACCACCTACAAACCCGTTGATAATTACCAGCAGTGTAAACTGTTTCCAATTTTCTTTCAAACCCAGTTTGACCATTATGGGAAATTAACCGTTTTGTCAAAAATATTATCTGATGAATGTAGACAACTTTTTTTGGTCTGGATTTTTTGATAATGCAAAAATATTACAGTATGCGGTTTTGAGTGATGGGAATATTTCTTTCACTTATAAAACAACCAGCCACTTTGATGGACTGGTTGTAATTATATTATTTACTGGTTGCAATCTTGCAACATAATATCAAACTGAAAAAAATATATTACATCAGTAAAATTCTGATTAATTGACTACTGCCAGCCCCGCTTATTTTAATGAAGTAAATACCGGCATTTAATCCTTGACCGAAGTTGATATTTACCAACCCGCCAGCATTATTGACAAGCTTTGAGTAACAGGTTTTACCGTTTAAATCCACCAAACTCACAGAATATTCCCCAGAAGGCATCGATTTCATATCCAGCATAACACTTCGGTTATGCGATGGGTTAGGGTATACACGAACGTCAGCAATTCTGCCCATATCAACCATTCTTACCTCGGTATATTCTTTCGAATTGTCAATTCTGGTTTGTTTGATTCTGTAAAAATTTCTGCCATTATAAGGGTTGTTGTCAATTAGCTGGTAATCATTGTAAGTATTTACCGGGCGCCTGGTTTCAGTGCTGATTTTTGAAAAATTTCTCCCATTATTACTCCGTTCTATTTCAAATCCGGTAATCTCCAGATCATAATCAATTGACCAGGACAATTTTACATCATCGGCTGCCTTTGTTGCGCGGAAATTATAAATATGCGATGGCAAAACACTTGCTTTATCCACCAGGATCCACCACTTATAAAGGTCAGTTGACCCCACATTTGCCACGGTCAAGGTATTCGCTGTTATATCAATGGTTTCGGAAGGTGTAAAGTCAAGCCAGGTAGAAGAGATGTCGTTCCATCTGTAGGTTCCTAATTGGATTTCAGTAATAGTATTATTTGATACATTAAACTCATACTCGGGGTAATGAAATACGAGGTTGGACAATGCAGGTTTTACGGTGAAATCAACGGCGTCAATTTTCCAGAATCGGTCCAGTATAAAATTGGAGTTATCGTTACCAGCAGTTAATAAATCTGTTATACCCGATGGGTTATTCAAACTATTTTGCCAGCCGGTATGGTATGTGGAAAATAGAAAATATCCGTCGCCTGTACCAGCTGATTTTGTAAAGTTCAACGGAAGATAGCTCGTGTCAGTATATCCAAGTGGTACTATATATGTGCCCGTGTTTGTTCCGGTATGCCATTTGATATTATTATCTTCTCCTTCAGTTATAATATGACCACTATTTCTGGTAATCGCATCTGTCGAAGGATTTTCTATCACCAGGAAGGCATTATTGGTGATATTAATTTTTGCTCCGTTAAGAATCAATCTTGTTTGCCCAAAAAGAAAGTTACCGCAATAAAGATGTACTAAAAAGACGGCCAGCGTTAATATGCATATTTTTTTCATTCTGGCATTTTTTAGTCGTTAATCCTGAATTGCATATCGCTAATGACTATGCTGGACGCGCTTCCATTATTAGAAACAATAAAGACTTCAATATAATCGCCGGTAACCAAATCAATTTCCGATTCCAGTACGATTTGAAATCCCTGGTTATTAATCATGGAGCCCATGGAGGAATTTGGAAAAGGAATAATGACACCGTTTTTAGCAAAGGCAATAGAAAAATCTGTACTATTTGCTGGTGATTTGCCACCGACCACTGCGAAAGTTTTAGCCGTAAGATTTGATTTGCCTGTATATGTAACTCTATTACTGGATACAGTAAATTTTTGCTGTTTTAATGAAGCTGTAGTGCCAGCA
>JANPJC010000307.1:0-3342 GCA_031425315.1 Chitinophagales bacterium | reverse complement strand
GTTGATAACCTGTTCAGGTGTTGATTCAAAATGGTTTTCCCAGAATTTAAGCGGGGTGTATTTGATCATCTGATAGATCACCCACTCCTCATCGGTAATCTCTTTGGTACTGCTGAGTTTCTCAATCCCCGTTTTAAAAATTGACTCTTCAATGTTTGCCGGTAATTGGAAACTGAGTGTTTTTTTGCTGATCATACCCAACAAAGCTTTCTCCCTTTTCAGTACTACCGATTGTTTCAGGATAGATGTATATTTTAACACGATTAATGACGCAGGAATTTTTTTTAATAGATCAAGGGCGAGCTCTTTTACTTTTTTACTTTTATCATTACTTAAGCTTTCAAGAAAAGGTATATCACTTCCACTTAAATTTAATTGGAATAGTTCCAGAAAGCCAACCCGTGTATTTGCGTCTTCTTCTGGCCATATTTGTAAGAGCCAATTTCTGGCAGTGTCCGTATCATTTCTTCTTAGTTTTTCAAATAAAGAATTTCTTTGCAGAGTTGACCCTGTCTTCCATATTTCTTCATCCGTTAAGTCAGTGGAAAACTGCCATTCACTATTAAAGCCACTCAGCCATTCGCCCCTTTTACCGCAACATACGGCTATCAATTCAGCCAGCGGTTTGAGTTGCACTGCTTTGTCGAATAATGATGGTATACATTCAGGGGTAACAATTAAATTTTTCTTTGAACATGATTCAAGCCAGATTTTGAGCAATGGGATCAGTTCTTCAAAAAGTATATCATTCAAAATCTGAATGGCCAGCGTGTTACAATATTTTTTTTCTTCAACCGGCGCGGGTTTTATAAAAGCCATGTTGCCATCTGTGGGACTAACACCAGCCTGGCGATAATTAAAAGTGATTGCTGCCAGTTGAAGGAATTTTTCTTCATTGTCAATGTTTTCGTTATTCCTGATTATAGATACAACTTCTTCTAATCCCTCTTCAGCGATATTGAAGTCAGGCACTTTTTTTCCCGTTCCTATCATTGCGGTTTGCACCAGATTATTCCAGCTCTGCATAAAATATTTTGACTAGAGATTTAGTGGTTTCAATACACCCTGGTGCCAAACACCGATGGTTTGATAACGCTGTTCTTTTCCGATGACCACCATATCCATTGCTTCTCCACCGCTTAAAGACAACAGCTTTAAAAGCCGGCGGTTCTCATTCGCCAGTTCCACTATATTTTTCGCACCATCCTGCAGCCACCACCTGTTATTGTATTGAACAGGTCTTAGTTGATGAATGACATAAGGACGTTCACTACGAAGTGGTAACCTGCTGCAGTTTTTCGATTCCGCTTCTGCAACCTGTTCCCAGTTTTCAAAAGCTTTAAGTGGAGGTTTTATATCTGTATTGATATGTACCTTAATGATAGCTCTTAATGGCGTAACAGAAGGGAAAAATACCAGCTCTGCTTTGAGGTACAAACCCGGCGTAAGTGCCAGGGGAACCACCTGGCCACGCACTATAAATTGCAATACCAAAGCATACCTGTTGGTTTGTACGCCATAAAGCCAGTTTTTTTCTGTAGTGATATTATCCTGCTCTGTTACCTGCTTTCCAATTACCAACCATGTATCATCAACTCCTTGTGATGTCCTGAGTTCTTCCTGATTGATTGAAAAACCTATAAGACTTCTTATATCCTGTTTAAAATCTTCGTCGAAAGTTTCCAGCCGTTTGTAAGATTCGATAGTGAGATATAGATTCAGCAAATGTTCCAGGAATATTGTTTGCCAGCCTTCAGCATAATAATCAATCTGACCCAGGTTACGAATCATACCTGCTAATCCCGGCGCCTGCGCATCAATCATTCGTTTAGCCATGTGCTCAAACCATGCAGTATCTTTTTGCGGCATTAGTAAAATGCCATTACGTACAATGTCTTTAATCCACAATAACAATTCCTGTGCGCCATCTGTTACCTTTATGGAGCGCGCCTGCTGACGTTTTAATTGCGCCGCTTCATCAACCGGCTTATCTTTTTTCTCTGCAAGTTTTTCCTGTTTATCAGTGCGTTTGCCGAGCCAATCTTTTACCCATTGGGGTTCATTAGTATCAGTAAAGCTATTCAGTTGCCTGCTGTAAAACAGCATTAATCCGAGGCCATGTTTACAGGGAAATTTGCGACTGGGGCATGAACATTTAAATGCAATGTCGGAGAGATCGACTTGGGTTTGATAAGGTTTGCTGCCCGATCCCTGGCATTCTCCCCATAGAGCATTTTGATTTGCTCCCTTGCTGACCCATTTTGACGGATTGGCCAGGTCTTTCCCAGATTTTTTAGAAGCATCATCCGGCGCAAGGGCAAGTATCTGTTCTTCGGTGAAATTCAAAAGGAAGCAGTTTGAGAAATAAATATAAAAACAAAATGAATACGCTCATAACATTCACGCTTCCTTCACTTCACTGTTCCATTTGAACTCATCTTGCCGGATCCGCCAGATAAATCCATCTAATATGTAATGTGTAATTTGTGGAATAGCAAGCAGTGGAACAATTAAACTCAGCATGGTATTATTAATATCAGGCGATGAGAAAAATGAAGTGCCGAATACGGAGCCCCGTTCCTTCCATACAGCAAAATCCCATAAGCCTTCTTCAATCCAGGAGAACAGAAACAATATCAATAAAAATATAGCAACTCCATACTTATTAAAAATCAGTTTAAGGAAAGGACTTCCCATTCCAGGTTTTGTGTACTTCTTATTTCCGTACAACCATATGAGCGCCATGTACGGTATCCCATGACTCACCACATTCAACAGTGTAAATGCAAGATCGCCGTTGAAATACACAATGCCAAAATACCATGATAAGATAGTTCCTGTTATTACAGCGATTTTAGGAATGTTGACATACTTCAGTTTAATACTGTACACAATTTCTTTTATGATATATGTCAGCACAACTGTATAATAACTGTACAGAAGCAAATTCAAAACGAGTTCTGATGATTGCAGGTAGAAAAAATCATTGTCTACAAACCAGTTAAAATTTCTTGGTCCTTTCAGGTGCCAATACAGTATCGGGAAGATTGTAGCGTAATAAATAGTGATCTTATCTATCCATTTTGAAATGTGATCAGTTTTATCTTTCCTGCTGTACACGCGCATAAATCCATATTGCTGCCTGATGAAATGGAAAACGGCTGTATATGCAAGCAATCGCCAGAATAACTGACTGCTCATCGAATAGGCCAGTACGCCAATCACGAATCCTATAAATGGAATAGCGATTAACAGGGATCGCTGTTTCTTAAATTCACCCGGATCAAAATAAGTGCGATAAAGTGTACTGTACACATGCGCCACATCAATCAATAAAATCAA
>JANPJC010000306.1:0-16847 GCA_031425315.1 Chitinophagales bacterium | reverse complement strand
TCGTTAACATTTCTCCAAAGTCTGGCGAATAAGAAGTTCAGTCTGATTTTGTTATCTTATATTTACGTCCATTTTAATCCTGCACATGAATCTCACTAAACTCATACAATTTTCACTGTTGATCCGGATCAATGATCGGTTACGTGAATTTAATTTTCTGCAACGCACTCCAACTCTTTACGACACCAATGTGAGCGATGAAAGAGGCAACCGCTTTATGTTTAAGCTGGTCAAAGAAAATGAAATATGGAAAGTACAGGGGCAAAATATTCCTAGCTGGATTACTGAAAATGAAGTTGCTTTGAATGAAGCATTGCTGAATAAAGTAGACAATCAATATTGATTCTTTTATAACTTTCATTAATAATTCCTTCAGTTTTACATTTGTTTCTTTAGCCATTCCAGCTGCGACTCAGGCGGTATCAATTTCCGGTCAGCCCACCCGCTGTTTTTCACTATTATATCTCAAAGGCAGATTCGAAAAAATGTAAGATGATATAATCTATCATCAAAATATTTTTATTAACAGATAACGGGGGCTGCATAAACTCCAGTTCAACTTTTTATTACGTGAAAATCCTGAGATGCTGTCATTACCAGTCGCATAAAAAAACTGCTCCGCCCGTGACAGAACAGTTTCAGTTTCAATATCCGGTACTCAGTTATTTTTAAAGAGTGGCTGCAAGGTATGCCAGGCGATCAGCGGAAAAAAAATCATCGGCACTGCCAATCCTGTAAACAGTTCAGGAAACTGCACCGTTAGCGGCAAGGCGACAGATATTGGAAAGATCACCATCGCGAAATTGATAACCGCAATGATGAGATTAAATATTATCGCCTGATTTTTTTTGAAAACATATTGGATCAGCCAGAAAACAAAGCCTATCACAAAACTGACAAGCATGCAATATCCTGCAATACTCATTGGATGCAATACCGCTGAAAAATCAGCCTGCGTGGCAAAAAAATGAATGCGCGAATATATCCATCCACATAAAGCTGCCAGCAGTCCTGTAGTAAGGCTATGATAAAAAATACGTTTATACATATCCTATTTGGTTACAGGAACGGTAACAAGTACTTTCAGTTCTGACGCACCGCGTTTGGGTTGAGCAGTGTTAATACCATAATCAAGCCTGTTAACTGTGAACTCCCCAGCGAATACATTATTTTCAAAAGTAAATGGAATGACTACCGCTTTTTGTACACCATGCATATCAAGAGTGCCTTTCACTGCATAACCGGCCGCAGTTTTTTCAAATGATTCAGAGGTAAACCGGATGAATGGATAACGTTGAACATCAAACCATTCCGCGCTTTTAGCGTGGGTATTCATCATTCCATTTCCGGTGTTAATAGTGGACGCATCCACCGTAACATCAAATTTAGCAGTAGTGAGGTTGGCGGGATCAAAAATTAATGTGCCTTTCAGGTTATCAAAAATACCTTTCGGTTCTCCGCCATCAAATTCCAATTTGTAACCGGTACCGATTTTCCATTCCTGAAATGATACAATTGTAAATGCCGAACTGGCCATAATAACTAAAGCCAGAAACGGGTAAATGATTTTTTTCATAATACTATGTTGTTTAGATGACCAAACTATTTATTCAAATGTTAAAGAAAATTAAACAGCGGTGAAACGCCGAAATGTTGCGACCAAAATCACATTTTCAGATTTCAAAATATATCCGATAAAAAAAGCCCCGCAAAATTTGCAGGGCTCTGATATTGTTGACAATTTTACTTCATCTGGAAAACGGCCTCGTCAATCGGTTGATTGATTTCTATTTTCTGTACTTTGGTTGTCATTGAAAATTGACCGCCAAAACTCATTTCTGTTGTATAAGGAATCATCAAACCGTAATCAGATTTGCGGTAATCACTAAACGAGGTAATTACTTCCATTTCCTGACCCATCATACTTGCTGTTTTTGAAGATTGCACAAGCATATAGCTGGTAGGATCGATAAAATAATTGGTGCTTCCTGCATCGTTGGTCAACACAATTTTGAAAGCATCTGCTGATCCTACTTTTTCTTTTCCGGCGAGTGCAACTTTACCACCACGTGTTGCATAATCGAACAAAGGATGATAATAAATCTGATCTTTTACGAGTTTCGCCTGATCTTCAGGCATTGGCTCCGGACTGCCACTTCCTCCCATTGGATTAATTGCCCAACCGCCTTTATCAGTTATAACGCTCACCATTTTCTGTCCATTAAATTCAGCTTCTGTTTTGTACGCTTTACCATTAAGAATTGTGGTGCTGGCAGAAGATTCTCCACCCATAATTTCCATCTTATTTTCAATCTTTACGGTCTTCAGTCCTGCCAGTTTATCCTTACCACCCATGGCTTCAATATGTTTGGCCAGAATCTCCTCTGCAGTTTGCGCTTTCAACTGCATAATACCCGTTAATACAAAAATCGCTGATAATACAAGACTTAACTTTTTCATTTGTGTTTTAATTTACAGCGATAAAGCTAACACATGATTGATGATATCTGCTAAATATTGAGATGAATAGCTAAATTTTGGCGACAAGGCTTTCCTATCATGCGCCAGTTTTCCGTGGTGTCAGGTATGAATTCATAATTTCGATGCAGTAAAATTCAGCCGGTACTGAAAAATTTTATTTAAATTTCTTATTACAATTGCCCACCACTACAAACGATGCTTGTATGAAAAGAAAATATTCAGATAAGAAGTTATTGCCTTCACTGCTACCTGCAGTTCCAAAACCCACGGCTTTGGGGCGTCGAAAATTTGTAAGTATGCTCTCCACAGCAGCTGTTGGTTTTACCATTGTGCCAAGTCATGTTCTTGGAGGCACCCGTCATGTGGCACCAAGTGACAAAATTACGCTCGCCTATATCGGTTGCGGCACGCAGGGATTGCGCGAATTGATGCCTTTGCTTCCTCTTACAGATTTGCAGATAGTAGCGGTTTGTGATCCCAACGAAATGGCAACAGGTTATCGCGACTGGGGAAAAACCTGGTTAAGGGACGAGATCAGAAAAACTATCAAGGTACCCGATTGGACGCCTGGAGGAGATAATATCATTCCGGGTGGACTGGCCAATGGCAAATTTATCGTGGATACTTTTTATAGTGGACAGAGACAAAATGATTCTTTCAAAGCCTGCACAGGTTATACCGATTTCAGGGAACTGCTGGAAAAAGAAAAGGATCTTGATGCAGTAAAGATAATGACACCCGACCATCTGCATGGCATTGTTGCAATGGCAGCCATTAAAAGGGGAAAACACATTTCAATGCATAAGCCTTTATCAAACCGGTTACTGGAAAGTAAAAAGGTAATTGAAATGGCGGGAGCCTCCAAAATAACAACTCACCTGGTCCCCTGGGAGTCTAATATGCCAATGGATACTGCATTATCGTTGATCAGACAAGGCACCATCGGGACGTTAAAAGAAATTCATAACTGGTCGAACAGGCCGGTTTGGCCACAATACCCGACGCTGCCTGTTGAATCGCCACCGGTTCCAAAAGGTTTCAACTGGGATCTGTGGCTGGGGCCGGAAGCACATCGCCCTTATCATCCTAACTATACGCATATGTTGTTCAGGGGATGGTACGATTTCGGCGGCGGCGCAATGGCCGACATGGGTCACTATAGCTTGTGGTCAGTGTTCAACGCCTTTGACCTTTCAGGCCCGTCAGTTATTGAACCGCAAATGAGTCATCACTGCAGCCTCAATGAGCCGCTTCCTTTCACTGTTAAAAATGATTTTTCATTCCCAACTGCATCCAGGGTAAGATTCAAATATCCGGCTAAAGAATCACGAGGACCGATAGACCTGGTATGGCACGATGGTGGAATGCGCCCCGCTATTCCGGATGAAATGCTCGCTGAAAATAAAGAGCTTGGCTCAGAAGGGATGATGTTTGTGGGTGATAAGGGTGTTTTGGTGGGAAATTTTTATGGCGAAAAACTGGAGATATTTCCGAGGGAAAGAAGAAAAAATATATCAATTCCGCTAGCACCCAAACAAACCAACAACAATGGCGATCAGACACATGGGTTTACTCACTTTTTGAAAGACCTCAAACTAGGCAAACAAACGCCGGGAAGTTTTAAAGAGGCCATTCATTTGTCTGAAACAATCAATTTGTATGCAGTGGCGCTGCGGACAGGGAAAATGCTGAAATATGATGCGGAAACAATGAGGATCACTAATGTTGAGTCTGCAAATAAATATTTAAACAGGGAGTACCGTGCCGGTTGGAGCCCTGCCGAAATTTAAGAAGGTTTTACCTGAACATTGTCGGTTGTACATATTATTTTTCAACAGCAGCCGAATCTGACCTGTGGTAAGTTTTGAATTAACTGACCATTAAATTTGTTTATGTGAAATTGTATGTCGTCAACTCTGAAAATCAAGTCATTTGATGATCGTCATTATCAACATTACAAACTAAACAAATGACAATATTTATAAATGGAACATGTTGATTGGTAAAACAACCTGATCACTAAAAAAATTATTGATCAAATACAATTCCCATCTCAACCCCTTCCCGGCAAAAGAAAGAAAACATTAAAACAATCCATATGAAAAGTATTTCAAGAAGAACCTTTGTACAGCAGGCTGCAACAGGTGCAGGTTCTTTACTGGCATTCACTGCAATGCCTTCGTTTATGCGTTACGGTGAAAATAAAATGAAAACCACCCCTCCTATCGGTTTTCAGGTGTATGCGATCAAGGACCTGTTGGTGAAGGATTTCGCAGGCACTTTAAAAATGATGTCTGGCATGGGATATCAAACGCTGGAAATGTGTTCGCCGTCTGGTTATATCAGCTCAGGTTTTGAACCCTTGGTAAAAATGAAACCTGCTGAAATGAAAAAAATATTCAGCGACCTCAATATGAATTGTGATAGCTGCCATTTCACTTTCGGAGAAATGCGAACAAATTTAGATGAGCGGATTGAATTTGCGAAGGACCTGGGTCTGAAACATTTTGTCGCATCGAGTTTTTGGCTGGATGACAATGCTTCGCTTGACGATTATAAAAAATGTTGTGATGAGTTGAATAAAATGGGTGAAAAAATAAAAGCTGCAGGGCTTCAGGCAGGTTTCCACAATCATGAAATGGAATTTAAACAACGTGATGGCGTACTGATATATGATGCAATGATGGAAAGGCTTGATCCTAATCTTGTAAAAATGCAGTTTCAAACAGAAGTTATCAACCTGGGCTACAAAGCGTCAGATTTCTTCCGTAAATATCCGGGTCGTTTTATTTCATCCCATCTTTCTGACTGGACGACAGATAAAAAACAAGCACCCATTGGAAAGGGAGTAATTGACTGGGCCGAATTTTATGCAGCGGCGAAAACCGGAGGTGTCCAAACTTATTTTGTAGAGATGGATTATGAAACTTATAGTGAAAGTTCTGCCTACCTGCATAAGCTGCTAAAATCATAAAGCTTACAGCCATTTTTTTGAATGAACCAGATAAAAGACTAATGGCAATCACCGCCATCAAAAACAATACAACAGGAATACCCCATTTAGACACCCTCAATTCCTGCATACTTCAGTAAATGTTCGGGTTACGAATAATTGGGTTAAGTGACCTGCACGGTGCAATTACCCATGGTAACTGTAACCGCGTTTCGGATCCAACTCAATCGAATGCGTAAAATGGATTGAAAAATTTGATTTTTTGGTGGTAATTTAAAGGAAATTGCTCCCGCCGAAAATGAATGTACGTTTCAATCTATTATGCAGGCTCACAGCTGTCGTACTGGCTATATTTGTAACCGGATATATATTCACAGGTTGCGGCCA
Source organism: Chitinophagales bacterium (assembly GCA_031425315.1). Lineage (GTDB taxonomy): Bacteria > Bacteroidota > Bacteroidia > Chitinophagales > Chitinophagaceae > Pollutibacter. Next base: position 11,026 of record JANPJC010000306.1, on the reverse strand, counting down.
TGATTATGCAGCGTTGCCTGAAAAAGTTGACTTTAATTACGACGTGAGGCCCATACTCGTTCAAAAATGTTTTCTTTGTCATGGACCTGATCCCGGCAGCAGAAAGGGTGATTTAAGGCTCGATACTTACGAAGGCGCCACTGCGCTGTCGAAAGATGGCGGAAAAGCCATCAATCCTGGTCATTCTGCAAAAAGTCTGGTACTGTATCGGATCAATCATAAAGATCCGGATATCATGATGCCCTCACCGGAATCCAATCTTAAACTCACTGAACGGGAAATAGCATTAATTCAAAAATGGATCGACCAGGGCGCTGAGTGGAAACAGCATTGGTCGTTTATTGCTCCTGCAGAAGATAAAAAAATTGCCGAAAGAGGAGGAAATCCCATTGATTATTACATCAACAATAAATTAAAAGAATTAAACCTTGAAGCCGTACCTGCAGCAGAGAAAAATGATATCATTAGAAGGGTATCTTTTGTTTTAACCGGCCTGCCGCCTACTCAAAAAGATATAGATATTTTTATTGCAGATAATACCGCTGACGCCTACACGAAAATGATCGACAGATATTTGGCTGCTCCTCAGTTTGGAGAACGCTGGGCAAGGCATTGGATGGATCTTGTAAGATATGCCGAAACCAAGGGGCATGAATTTGACTACCACATTACAGGCGCATGGCGATATAGAGACTACCTTATTCGCGCATTTAATGAGGATGTGCCTTACAATCAACTCGTCGAAGAACAAATTGCCGGCGACTTATTGCCCAATCCGAGATACAGCAAAGACGGAAAAATTAATGAATCAATTCTCGGGACAGTTTTCAATACAATGGCAGAAGGAAGTCATAGTCCCGTTGACATTCGTAAAGACGAAGCCGATCGTATTGATAATATGATTGACGTAACCTCGAAAGCATTCCAGGCACTTACCATTTCATGCGCCCGATGCCACGATCACAAATTCGATCCTATTGCAACAAAAGATTATTATTCTTTATATGGTGTGATGGAGGGCACAAGGTTCTCCCCTATTCCTGCAAATATTGTTCAAACAAAAGATGCGGTGAAACAGCTGCAATCACTGCACGACAGTATAAGGCAAACTGTTACCACTTACCTGCTGAATAGAGATACGGCCGCACATTCAGCCAAAGCGAAATTTGCCTCAACGATTATCGCAGACGATCAAATTAGTAATGGGCTGGTGCTGGGAAATTTTACAGGCAACGATTTTAATGGATGGAAAACTGATGGGTTTGCATTTACCGATAATACAACCCTGGGAGATCCAGTGTTTGCGGCCGATGGCAAACTGGTGGCCATTGCGGATGGTATGGCTTCAAGCAAAAGATTAACCACCGGAATTTTTGGTGCTTTACGCAGCCCCGATTTTACCATTGATAAAAAATATATTGGCGTTAAAGCAGCAGGCAAAGATGCATCTGTGAGAATAATCATCGACAACTTTCAAATGATCAGTTATCCTATATACGAAGGCATTGATCAAAATATAAACACTGATGACTTCAAAAATTTCACATTTGATATTGGTCTCTGGAAAGGTCATAAAGCTTATGTGGAAATCTTACCTGGAAATTATAAAACGCATATATTCAGAATGCCTAAAACTGCCTGGGTGGCAGTACAATATGTGACTGCCTTTGAAAAGAATTGGTTTGAGCCACCAATTTTAAATGAAAACAGCGCTGCACTATATGCAGGTTTCAATAATGATGACTTAAAATTTCTGAATGCTCAACTTCGTTTCGGCAAAAAAACATTCAGCAGTAACGAGGCGGTGAAATATTTAAAACTCCAGAATAATATCCTGTTGAGTTTGCCAGATTCTACGCAATTCATCAACGGTGTTACTGATGGTTTTGGAAAGAACAGCCCTGTATTCATAAGAGGTAGTCATAATGAATTATCATCTGCAGTATCGACCCGCCGTTTTTTACCTGCAATAAAAGTAACAAACGATAATTTAAATGTACCGGGCAGCGGAAGATTACAGCTGGCAAAAGCCATTACAGACCCTGCCAATCCACTTACATCGAGAGTAATGGTTAACCGGATATGGCACCATCTTTTTGGAAAAGGGATTGTTGAAACCGTAGATAATTTCGGGCTGCAGGGTAAATTACCTACACATCCTGAACTGCTGGATTTTCTGGCAATTCAATTTCAGAGAGACAATTACTCCATCAAAAAAACGATCCGGAATATTCTCTTATCTGATGTTTTTAAAAGGTCCTCTAAACCGGATAGTAAAGCTGCTAAAACAGACCCTGCTAATATTTACCTTTCCCATTATCCGGTAAGGCGCCTTGAGGCAGAAGCGATCCGTGATGCGATGCTTGTAGTATCGGGCAGATTGGATCCAACGATGTACGGTACACCTGTGCATGCACATATTACATCATTCATGAATGGCCGGGGAAAACCGGGCATTTCCGGACCTATTGACGGTAATGGCAGGCGTAGTATCTATATAGAAGTCCGAAGAAATTTTCTCGATCCAATGATGACGACTTTTGACAGGCCGGTTCCATTCACAGCTTTCGGCAAAAGAACGATTACCAATGTACCATCGCAGTCGTTGATTTTAATGAATGACCCATTTGTAATGCAACAGGCAGAATTGATGGCGCAAAAATTAATCTCTGAAAAACAATCGTCAGTTACCAGCCGCGTGAATTGGATATACCGGCAATGTTTCGCAAGAAATGCATCAAATGAAGAAATTAAAAGAGCGGAAGTTTTTGTTGAACAACTAAAGAAAATTTACAATAATAAAGGGGTCCTTGAAAATCTTGAATTAATGGTTTGGAAAGATTATATCCATACCGTATTTAATATGAAAGAATTTATTTACCTGAATTGATATGAGTAAATATATACATCCGGTAAGACGGGCTATGTCGAGAAGAGAGATGCTTGGCATTTGCAAATGCGGCTTCGGTTCATTGGCTATGGCGGGATTATTCGGCAACCTTTTTTCTTCATGTACCGGCGATGCTAAAAACAAGCAGGTATTACTTGATCACTTAAGTGGAAACGCCAAAGCGCCGGGTTTTGTACCCAAGGCCCGAAATGTGATTTTTTTGTACATGGATGGTGGTGTATCGCAGGTAGATTCGTTTGACCCCAAGCCCCGGTTGGCCAAAGAAAATGGAGAAGATCCGGCCAAAAAATTTAAAGTCGATGCCACACAATTTAATAATGTTGGCAAGATTTTAAAAAGCCCATGGTCATTTAAGAAATATGGGGAATCGGGTATGGATGTGAGTGAGTTGTTTCCGCATATTGCATCATGTGTTGATGATATCGCATTGATAAGATCCATGACTTCTGAATTTCCGGAACATACTAATGCAAACTATTTTCTGCACACAGGTAGCGGCTTACAGGGCAGGCCGAGTATGGGAGCATGGATGAATTACGGACTGGGAAGTGAAAACAGTAATCTTCCGGGATATGTAGTCTTAGATGGAGGGCTGATTCCTCCAGGTGGTCTTGATAATTTTAAAAACGGATTTTTGCCTGCCACGTACCAGGCATCTGTGTTGAGACCCGGGGAACATGCCATGGCGAATATTAAACCTATTGATTCGATAGCAGGTTTGCAGGAGGAAAAACTTGCCTTTCTGAAAAAAACTGACCAGCAGTTATTGAACTCTCTGGGAGGTTCAGACGAAATTGAATCTGCGATCAGCAATTATGAACTCGCTTTCAAAATGCAGTCTTCGATTCCGGAACTAACTTCATTTAAATCAGAATCTGAAGTCACTAAAGAACTATATGGTCTTAATTCATCAGACCCATATACACGCAGTTATGGTCAACAATGTTTGCTGGCCAGGCGACTTGTAGAAAGAGGCGTGCGCTTTATTGAACTGACCTGTCCGCAAACAAAAGACAATGACCGCTGGGATCAGCATTCCGGATTGAAACAAGGCCACGAAGACAATGCACATGCAGTTGATCAACCCATTGCAGGATTATTAAAAGATTTGAAGGCGCGGGGATTGCTCGATGAAACGCTGGTGGTGTGGACAGGTGAATTTGGCCGTACACCTTTCGCGCAGGGAACTGATGGCCGTGATCATAATCCTTCGGCATTCAGTATGTGGATGGCAGGCGCAGGGATCAAACCTGGAACAATCTACGGAGCAACTGATGATTATGGATACAGGGTCGCTGAAAATCCTGTTACCATCCATGATCTCCATGCCACGATGCTTCACCTTTTAGGCATCGACCACAAACAGCTTACTTTCAGGTTTGGCGGAAGAGACTTCAGGTTGACAGACGTGCATGGCAATATTATTAAAGATGTATTAGCTTAATTTTTAACCCTCAATCTTGTCATGCGAAATTCAATCCGGGTATTGCTGGTATTTATTTTAAGTGTTGTATTGATAAGTGCCGCTTCGTTTTATATCATTAAAGAGAAAGACCACACTGCATCCGATATCAGGCATTCTTTTTTTATTGCAGGGCCTGAGTTTACCGGTATCATTGGCGAAAATGGCGAAGAAATCTGGAACGCCGGAAAACCGGGAGCCCGCGATGGATATGTACTTCCCAATGGAAATATCCTGATCTGCTGGGCAGATGAAGTACTGGAGTTTGATAATAACAAAAAGGTTGTTTTCAGCTTTAAACGAGAAGCAGAAGAAAATGAATTAGGCACAGCGGTGCGATTATCAAACGGCAATACGCTCATCACTGAATCCGGAAAAAATCCACGCATCATTGAAATGAGACCGCATAGCAAGGTAGCGATGACCGTTAAATTACAACCTGAAACAGATAACATTCATATGCAAACGCGTATGGCAAGAAAATTAGCCAATGGTAATTATCTGGTTCCGCATTTACTGGCGTTCAGTGTAAAAGAATATGCCCAGAGTGGTGAAGTTGTCAGAGAATTTAAAACCGATCTTGCTGAACTCGGAGGACGCGCAGCAGAAAACTGGCCTTTTACGGCCATCAGACTGAGTAATGGCAATACATTGGTAACGCTTACGCACGGTAACAAGGTGGTTGAGTTCAATGCAGCCGGGCAAGTGGTTTGGAAAGTTTCCAATGATGACTTTACAGAAAAACCTTTTAACGATCCCTGCGGTGCACAACGGCTAAATAACGGCAATACTATTATCGCCAGTTACGGTGCCAATGACGGCATCAAATTGTTTGAGATCGATAAAAAGAAAAAGTTGGTATGGTCGTACAATGGTTATCGTGTCCATGAGTTTCAAATATTAACAACAAACGGCACTAAACATACGGGTATTCCACTCAAGTAATTCTTCTAATCAATCACTATCCCTTTTTATAAGCATGCAAGAGGCAAATGATTTTTTTTCTTTGATCGGTAGATTTCATCCTTTATTCGTTCACTTACCTATCGGCTTTCTGTTACTGGCTATCATATTGGAAGCCCTTAAAAAATGGAGGCCCGGAAATGTTTATGCAGGAGCGATTCCCCTGGCCTGGTTATTAGGATCAGTCAGTGCCATTTTTTCTGTAATAACAGGCTTGATTTTGTCGGAAAATAGTTCGTACGAAAAAGACTTGCTGCAATCACATAAAACAGCAGGAATTATCCTGGCCATCAGCAGTTCGCTTTGTTTTGTACTATATGTTTGGCCTGCAGCAGCAAAAACAAGAATAGCTGCAACGCTGAAGGCAATAACCATTTTATCTACCGCAATACTATTAATGCTCACTGGTCACTGGGGAGGCTCCCTTACTCACGGCAACGACTACCTTATTCCGTTGTCTGCTGAAGGGGCTGAAAATGAGCGATCCAAATCCAGAATAAAAGGATTGGATTCTGCAGATATCTTTAATGATGCTGTGATGCCCATTTTACAGGCAAAATGCGTGAGCTGTCATAACAATGAAAAAAAGAAAGGTAGCTTGTTGCTTACCTCCTATGAGGCTATCTTAAAAGGTGGAAAGACTAAAGAAGGTATTGTGCCAGGAAATATTGCGACCAGTGAAATATTCAGAAGAATTACTCTTCCCAAAAATCACAAAGAATTTATGCCTTCCGATGGTAAAACACCATTGACAGCATCACAGGTGGCCATATTGGAATATTGGATAGAGACGGGAGCGCATAAAAACATGATGATTGCAGATTTAAAACCGCACCCAAAAATCCAGGATGTATTCAACGATTTTTTTGGTATCGGTCAGGAGGCGATACTTACTTACAGTGCACCGCCTGCGGGAAAAGAAGATATTGTGGCTGTGCTGAACGAAGGCTTCCAGGTATTTGCGATTAAAGAAAACTCGAACCTGCTGGATATTAAGTTTATTGGGTCAGCAGACAGTACTCCAAATCTTAAATTGTTATTGCCATTGAAGGATCAGCTGGTTTGGCTGCAGTTACCTGATTGTCATCTCACTGATGATGAAATGAAAGATATCGGACAACTGACTAATTTATATAAACTTAACCTGAACCGAAATGCGGTCACAGATAAAGGTATGGCGGCCATAACCGGTCTTTCAAAATTAGAATACCTCAATTTATACGGCACCTCCGTATCAGATTCAAGTATCCCGTCGTTGATACAATTGCCGGCGCTGAAAAAACTCTATGTTTGGGAAACCAGAGTGGATTCAGCCAGGATACAGCCATTCTTATATGCAAAAAAAGGGCTCGAAATCGTTTACAGGCTGGAACGATAAAATAATAGAAGATGTTCCTGTATTCCTGATATCTCCCGGGCATTAATAGCTGAGAAACAGATTTTATCTGATTCATTTTATCTTTTATATTAGCCGCTTAAACAGGTTATACAATGCTGATAAGTTTCATATAGCTTGTATTATTTTCAGATGGTCCATTCATATAATAGGCATCTAATGAATCCTGCCTTCCCTACCCTTTGCTATTCAACCCATCCTTTATAAGATAAAATCAAAACATGAAATTGCTTATTTCATTTCTACTGCTTTTGCCATTTATTGTGAATGCACAAACCCAAAAGCCACCAAATGTCATCCTGATTTTTATGGACGATATGGGATATGGCGATATGAGTGCTTATGGTGCATTGCAATATCAGACTCCAAATCTTGACAGGCTGGCGGCTGATGGAGTGCGTTTCACCAATTTCGTTACCGCCCAGCCTGTATGCAGTGCGTCGCGTGCAGCATTGCTTACCGGCTGCTACCCCAACAGGATCGGTATTTCGGGTGCATTGTTTCCTGATAGCAAAATCGGATTGAATCCCAAGGAAACCACTATTTCTGAAATGATGAAAACTGCGGGATATGTTACGTCGATGATTGGCAAATGGCATTTAGGTGTACAGAAAGAGTTCCTGCCGGTCCAACATGGATTCGATAGTTATTTCGGATTACCATATTCCAATGATATGTGGCCAGTTGGTTATGATGGGAAAGCAGTAAGAAAAGATCAGCCGCAATACCGTTTCCCTCCCCTGCCATTAATCAGGGATGATAAGCCGGTGGAAATCATAAACAATCTCGAAAAACAGGGCAATCTTACGGCAAGGTATACGGAGGAAGCGGTTTCATTTATCAAAAAGAATCAATTCAATACATTCTTTCTGTATCTCGCGCACTCTATGCCTCATGTACCCATTGCCGCCTCTTCAAAATTTAAAGGCAGAAGCCGGCAAGGTGCTTATGGAGATGTGATGATGGAGATCGACTGGTCGGTTGGAGAAATACTTAAAACTTTAACGGAACTCTGGCTGGAGAAAAATACGATTGTAATTTTTACTTCGGATAATGGGCCATGGTTAAAATTTGGAAATCATGCAGGATCTTCCGGTGGATTCAGGGAAGGAAAGGGAACAAGCTTTGAAGGAGGCCATCGTGTACCCTGTATCGTTAGATGGACGGACAGATTTCCTGCGGGTGTAGTCACCAACAAATTGTCGTCAACTTTAGATATTCTTCCAACCCTGGCAGCTGTATGTAGTTTGAAAATGCCAACCACTAAAATTGATGGAGTAAATATTCTGCCATTGATGGAAGGAAAAGACGCGACACCGCGAAAACATTTTTTTTATTATTACGATAAGAATAATCTCAAAGCGGTGAGAAGAGATAACTGGAAGCTTGTATTGCCACATCAATCGCAACTATATGAAACACAATTGCAGGGCAGTGATGGTTTTCCCGGGATTACTACAGGTGACAATCCAATTCCACTAGCCCTTTATGATTTACGCAGAGATCCCTCCGAGCGATATGATGTCCAGAAATTATATCCTGAAATTGTTAGTGAATTGAAACGACTTGCTGAAATGGCGAGGGAAGATCTTGGAGACGACCTGACAAAAAGAGCGGGGAAAAACAACCGTCAGCCTGGTGTGGCGAAGTAGTCAGTTGCGGAATGCAGTTTGCAGGGTTGAACAGCAAATGCGGGTTGTAAGTATTAGGCTTTAAGTTGTGGGTATCTGTATTGGCTGTTCACTTACAACGTAAAATCTGTATTGGCTATTCCCCTGTGTCCTTGGTTCCTCTATGGCCCTTTTGTATCCAAAAACTTACCATCCTGGAAACATCTGGCTTTATTGACAAATTACAATACATTATGCTAGTTGCTTATCGTTAAATCAAGCAACATTAACCTTATAATTGTTGTCACAATATCAAACCCAAAACCATGAGGTTATATTCTGCCGTATTCTTTTTTTGTTTTTTACCGTTGGCAGGATTAACGCAATCAAATACCGCTGCAAAACTCGGCGCTTCGCTGAAGCTGTTTATCAACAGTGAAACAGTTGATCAGCGATTTATTTCCATTCGAAACGGTCAGGCTTATGCAGCTTTATTTTTAGAAGTTGAAAAGAATTTTATTCTTCCAGAAGATGCCGGTCAGATAAGGACACGTGCTGGCAGTATCGCTACTGCAGATATCCCCCTACATAAAATAATGGACCTCGCTGCTATGCCAGGGGTAAAAAAAATCGAGCTACCGTTACTGTTTGCCAAAACTGATTCACTTACCCGAAAATTGGTGGGGGCAGACAAAGTGTTAGCAGGAAATGCTCCGCTCAGTCAACCCTATACAGGTAAAAATTGTGTGATAGGGATTATTGATGATGGTGTTGATATCACTCATCGCGATTTCAATGACAGCACTGGCAAAACAAGAATTAATGCCATCTGGAATATGGACAGGTCAGGCGTTCCTCCCGCTGGCTACTATTATGGACATGAATGGGTATCGGATAGTATTAACGATTATGCTGTTCAATTCAAAGCAAAACAAAGAACCAATTATGAAATGCAAAATCTGTTCGGCTATGGTGGTCATGGTACACCCGTTACAGGATTAGCAGCAGGCAACAATGGTATTGCAACAGGTGCAGTGATAGTTGCGGTGGCACTTACTGCCACGCAGGATACTTTGCTGCGATCAGACAGAGTCTTAGATGGAATCGCATTCATCTATACCCGTGCGAGAGCTTTGAATAAAAAATGTATAATAAATATCAGTCTTGGCGTACAGGATGGCGCCCCTCATGATGGCAAAAGTATCCTGGAGAAAGCGATCGATGAATTTTGTAAAGACAAAACCGATATTGTTATTGCGGTATCAGCTGGAAATAATGGAAACAATTGGAAACACTGGGCGGCAATGCCGGTACATAAAGATTCCAGCTTTGGATTTTTCAGATGCGCATATGAAGGTAAAATTTACTTTACTGTTCCAAGAACTTCCAGCGACAGTTTACAAATATCAGTTGGCGAATCAATGTTAGGAAGCCTGGGTTCACCATCAATCCATAAAGATTCAGTATTCTATCAAACTCCATTTATAACACTATCTGATTTAATCAGTCAGAATGTGCCGTTTGAATATAAAAGCTTGCAGAAAAATGGAGCTATTTCTTCAATCATAAGTTTTACAGCAGCGCATGCAAATGAAGACTATAATGAAGTCATTGTAAAAGTGCAGGAGTTTACTTCCGGCACAAATGGAAATATTTTTGATGATCATTTGTACAGATTTATTTTCAAGGGCGCAGGAACGGTTCATGGATGGTATCCTTTCTGGAACCTTCACCCGATTTATTTTTTTGGTAATAACCCCTACCCCGATGACCCTACTTATATCAGTACAGACAATGCTTACAGTACCAATATTCCATCCAATGCATTTTCTGTAATTTCTTCGGGCGCATATAATGCACGCGAATGTTACCTTAGGGAAGTGAACAATGAAGTGGTGATAACATATCCCATGTGTCAGCTCACTTATTTTACCAGTCACGGCCCCACACTGGATGGAAGAATCAAACCCGATATCATAGCACCGGGTGAAAATGTATTTGCTCCACGGTCGCAAATGGATCTGTTTATGGATCACTTTTTTATTATCGATACCACTCTACAGGCATTCAGTGGAACAAGTGCATCAAGTCCCATCACTGCCGGGGTAGCTGCTATGTTGTGGGAATATAATCCCGAATTTCTAAGAACCGACATCATTGAAAGAATTAAAACATCAGCTTATGCTGATAGCTATACTCAAGCGACAGGTAGTTTGCCAAACAATATTTCCGGATGGGGAAAAATTGATGCGTTCAAAGCACTGACTGGTCAACCGGCCAATGCCTCCGAAAACTGTCTGCAACAGGTAGTATGCGAACCTAAAATTGTTATTCCTGTCACACCAAATGATTATTCCGCTATCTTTAATCTGTACCCCAATCCGGCTACTAATTTTTTTACGCTGGAATACCGTTCATTGCTATCCAGCCAGGTTGTTATTTACAACAGCGCCGGACAGCACATGAAAACCTTCAGGCTTCCTTCTGCTCAAACGATCGCCCGACATCAGATTCCGATTAGTTATCTGGGGGCAGGAATTTATTTCATCAGAATATTGAATAAAGAAAAGACTGTCACTAAAAAATTACTGGTCAATTAACTTTAATCTTTACGGAAGTTTTTGTAGCGGTAAGGCATGCCTTACCGCTACAAAAACGAACAGCCGATACCCGGTTTGATTTTG
>JANPJC010000305.1:0-81172 GCA_031425315.1 Chitinophagales bacterium | reverse complement strand
CAGTCCAATCCTAGACTGTTCTATCATTGGCAAATCGGTTTATGTTACTTATGATAACACGAGCCGTATGATGCGAGAGTATCACGTACGGTTCTGTGAGAGGCATGGGGTGAAATTCCCCTTGCCTACTCGGCGTTACCGCTCTTACCGTCTCACCGGCAAGAAAAGCCCCTGATGTAATTGCAGCGAACTAATACAGGCCGGGAAGACGAAAATGACGGAAAGCTGCGGGAAAAAATTCCGAATTCACCCATTGACCCATTCACACATTCACCTGGGACGAGGGCTGTTACTTCCCACTTCGTACTTCGTATTTCGTACTTCAAATGACTTAAACCTGATGAAGTTTGCCCCAGCGCCTCTACTGCGCTTTACCGGTAATCGCTGTTAATTCGTCGCGGTAATTGTCGCTTACCGGTAGTTCGGTTTCACCCATAAAAACGCTGCTACGACGTACAGCTGTTATGGCAGACACAGCAACAATGTAAGATTTATGTACGCGGATAAACAAATTTGAAGGAAGTGTATCTTCAATATTTTTCATGGTAAATCTTGTCACCAATGGTTTGGAACTACTTTTTAGATGTATCCTGATATAATCTTTTAATCCCTCTATCCAACGGATATCACTGATGGTCACTTTCACTAAACTGTAATCAGCAGGAACAAAAATAAAATCGGGGGGCGCCTCATTTGATTTTTTCGCTTTTCGAAGCTCCATTAATTCCCGGGCCTTTTGACATGCCTTTATAAATCTATCGAGAGAAACGGGCTTTACCAGATAATCTGTTACATCAAGATTAAACCCTTCAAGCGCAAATTTTTCATATGCTGTAATCAATATAATCAATGGTTTCTCGCGCATGCTGCTGATCCATTGCAAGCCTGTAAGTCCCGGCATTTGTATGTCTAAAAAAATCAGATCGATTTGATTGTTCTCCACCACCTTCATTGCTTCAATTGCATTGCTACAACTTGCTACCAGTTCCAGAAACGGAACCTTGCTGATATTGTCTTCCAGCAGTTCGAGCGCGAGCGGTTCATCATCAACGGCGAGGCAGCGAATCATTGGTTGAGTTTGATCTTAAGTTCTACAGTAAAGTAAGCATCTTTTCCTGAAATATTGATTTCATGATGCCTGGCATAGAGAAGGTTGAGCCGTCTTTTCACATTCGCGAGACCGATGCCGCTTGATTTGTCTTTTACTTCCTGGCTATCGGGGTCATATTTATTTCTGACGCTAAAATAAAGCATACGATCCTGTGCTTTTAAATCGATAGTGATTTCTGCATTTTCTATCATGCCCGTTCCATGCTTAAATGCATTTTCAACAAACGGGATTAATAACATAGGTTCGATTTCGTATTGATCGTCGAAAGCGTTAATATGAACATTCACCTGTACGTTTTTTCCAAATCTCTGTTTCTGCAAATCAATATAACTCTGCAGGTATTCCACCTCTTTTTCAAGTTGTACTTTATCTTCATCTGCTTCATACAGCATGTAGCGCATAAGGGATGAAAGTTTAATCAGCGAAGGTTCCAGTACATCCGATTTTTTTCTCGCCAGCGCCACCATATTGTTCAGCACATTAAACATAAAGTGAGGGCTAACCTGCGAACGCAATAACGATAACTCTGTTTTCAGATTTTCGGTTTCCTTTTCTTTATTGTGTTTGTCTGTTTCTGCACGGTCGCCTATCAATTGATACATTGTACTGGAGAAGAAGAAAAACAGATATAAAAGCAGATTGAAAATAAAATGAGCGCGCCAGCTAAATATTTCTTGCGGGTACATTGCCCTTTGAATAAAGTAAAACGCAATCGCCACTAAGAAATAGGTGAAGACATGTGCGGCTATAAATGAACCGTTTTTTTTATGGTAAAGATATCTGGGCACCAAAAACTTTGCATTAAAGTAGAAAATGCTTATCCATATCAGGTTACGGAATATATAGCTGATAACAAAATAGGGATGCTGCATCCAATCCGGCATCTCTTTTTTGCCATCGCGCGGCCCTTGTAAAAGAAAAGGAATGGAAAACACAAAAAGCCACACAATAATATGCAGCGCCGTTCCTATCCATTTCCGGTTATACCATGGGGTTTCCATGCTGAAAAGTAATCACAAATTTTGAAGAGTGGGGGGGTATGCGGAATTGTTGCGACGAATGATGGAATTGTTGCGTCAAAATACTTTTTCCAAATGTTATTTTCTCTTGATCCAGGGCGCTACGGTTTCTTTGCTGATCCAGAGACCTGCTTTGCGTACCCTTGCGCTATCCTCCAGTAAAGCCAGCACGTTATCGCCTGAATATTTTTTAAAATGCCAGGCCAGTCCTTCCTCCACCAGTTTATAATTCACGTGAATATTGTCTTGGTTATATACGTCAGCAATCCAGCGGCCGTAACGATCTTTATTATACAACAACACTTTCAGCGGGCTATCCCTACACAATTCGCCAAGCCGCTGTTTACTTACAGCATAAAACTCCTGCCCACGTTCAGGTGCATCAATTCCATTTAGCCTTATCCGAAAAGTAGAGTCGTTTGCCCTGCCTTCAAATGTATCGCCGTCGATAATTCTGGTTGCAATAAGTTTAATTTCTCTTTTAACAGGCGGATTTGAAAAGTATGGGAGAGAGATATTTCCCACAACTGTAAAGAATACAATAGGTAGTAAGATTTTCATGGGATTATTCAATCAATTCTTTTTGCGTCTTGATTGTTAATTGTCCTCATCAGTAATTGCAGAGCAGTGAAAATAGTCACCTGCCCAAAAAATATTCACCCATTCACACATTCACCCATTCACTCAGTTCAAAGGCTAATCTTCTTTCGCCAGATCAGCAACCGTTCTTTTTTCCAGAATTTTCAGTGTAGCATCTCTAACATGAATCATAGTATCATGCAATCCACAATTTTTTTCGTCGCAATTTTTACAGCGTTCGTAAAAGTACAAACTTGCGCATGGAAGCATTGCGATCGGACCATCGATTTTACGGATGATGCGGGCCAGCGGAATTTTTGAAGGGGGCATTTTGAGAAAATATCCTCCCCCTTTACCTTTCTTACTATCAAGGATACCATCATTCTTTAATTCCAGAAGAATGTTTTCGAGGAATTTCAGCGGTATGTTTTTCTTTTCGGCAATCTCGGCAATCAAAATGGGGCCATCCTCCTGATGCTCAGCCATATACATCAGCGCTTTGAAAGCATATTGGGTTTTTTTATTCAGCATGAAGATGATCTGTTAAAGCGCCAATTTACATCTTTGATTTGGATTAATGGATTGTGGGATTACGGGATTATTATGTTATAGTATTACATGATGATTGAATTGTGGAAGGATATTTCTGCTTTTCAAAATCTATGCTAAATTAAAGGAGTTAGGCTTCTAGTGGACGCGGTTGTAATACATAACCGAAAAGGGCCGAGAGTAATTTAATCATACACAAGTTATTTATAACTCACAACCCGTAACACCTGACTAACGACTTGTGACTTCCAACTAAAGACTGGAACTGAAGCCGGCAACAGCGATAAAATATTGCTACAAGCCTAAAACTTCTTTCATACTGAATATCCCTTTTTTCCCTGCGAGAAATTCTGCAGCCAAAACAGCTCCAGTTGCAAAGCCGTCGCGGCTGTGGGCAGTATGAATGATTTCAATATCATCTATAGCAGAATGGTATTTAACGTGATGGGTACCCGGTGCAGGATCTAAACGTTCACTGAATATTTCAAGGTCTTCAGGCTTTGTTGATTTTTGATTCACCCAGCTTTTTTTCCGGTCCACATTTTCCAATACCTGTTCTGCCAATGTAATAGCGGTGCCACTCGGAGCATCTTTTTTTTGTGTATGATGCACTTCTTTCAACGTCACATTATAATCAGATTGAGATGCCATCAATGCAGCAAGGCGTTTATTCACTTCAAAAAAAATATTCACGCCTACACTGAAGTTGCTTGCATATAAAAAAGCGCCATTTTTTTTATGGCATAGTGCTACCATTTCATCGTAGTGATTTAGCCAACCTGTTGATCCGCATACAACCGGTACTTCCTGTTCAATACATTTCCGCACATTGTCGAGCGCACTGTGTGGACCGGTAAATTCTATCGCTACGTCTACATGCCCCGGCTTAATCAGTTGCCAATCGCCTGCATTATCAAGATCAATTTTTACATTCACATTATGCCCATGTGAAACGGCCACGGATTCGATGATCTTTCCCATTTTTCCATATCCCACTAATGCAATATTCATATTTGCTAATATTTTGAGTGCGGGAAGGTATTAAAGAAACTTAAATTAACGGCCGGTAGATTTTCGTTCGGCCTGCGTCTTCCCAATTTTGAGTACCAGGCTCAACCCGGTTGTATTTGACATTTCTGAGTAACCGGGTTTGATTTTCAAACTCAGGTCTTCATTAACATTGAAATCTTTTAAATGCCCGTCTACTGCAGCATCTACAACATTCAGTCCCCAAAGTAAAATGAATGCCAATACAGAAAAGTCAACATTTTTTCTGAATTCATTTCGATAGAGCTTTAGCGATTCGTTGGAAAGTGGTTGAAGTTCAGGATCAATATTGCCGTAGTTGGCAGAATCCTTATTTACCTTCACCGTATAGGCATACCGCGTTTTATTGTACCATTTCAGGTTGTAACTGAAAGTGGCAACAGGTACTGCCAATACACCATATACTACCGGAATCTTCCAATACTTTTTATTGTAAGCCTGTCCCCATCCGGGAAGTACAGCTGAGCGCATGGCGGCTTTTCCAGCCGGGCCTCTTTTTTTTAAAGTGTCTGTTTTTTTTTCTGTGACTACTGCAGTGCGCTTTGTAGTATCAATTACAGTAACCATGCTGTCGGTCACTTTTTGAGCGGAAGAAGTTTCCGAATACAATAAACCCGCCAGTATCAATAATATTCCCGGCACATAAAGCTTTGCTATCATATTCAGTTGACGGTTACCTTCAGTTTATCGAGAAGGGCATTCAGTTCTTCCAGTGAGTAGTATTCAAATAGAATTTGTCCATGTCCTTTTTTCTGGTGAATGAGTTTTACTCTTGTTCCAAATTGTGAAGCTAAATTATCTTCAATTTTCCGGAAGGCCTGTGGCATCTCGGTTTTTACGCTTTTTTTAACACCCTTTCCTTCCTGGTATAACTTTCGAACGAGTTGTTCTGTTTGCCGCACAGATAATCCTTTATCAACGATTTCATGGAATACATAAAGTTGTTTGTCTATCGCATCAACATTTACAATCGCTCTCGCATGCCCCATACTGATGCTTCCATTTCGCACTGCCACTATGATACCAGGAGGTAATTTCAGCAGCCTGATATAATTAGTTACCGTGCTCCTTTCTTTGCCCATTCTTTCTGCTACCTGCTCCTGGGTGAAGTTGAGTTCTTCCATCAATCGCTTATAGCTGAGTCCTACCTCTATTGCATTTAAATCCTGTCTTTGCAGGTTTTCTAATAGTGCCAGTTCCAGTAATTGCTGATCGTTGGCCTCACGAATGTAAACTGGAACATCTTTAAGTCCCGCCAGTTTCGCCGCACGTAATCTTCTTTCACCTGCAATCAGGCGGTAACGGTTACCCGAAGTTTTGGAAACCGTTAAAGGCTGAATAATGTCATGCAGCTTTATTGAAGCCGAAAGTTCTTTTAATGCAGTTTCATCAAAATCCTGCCTCGGCTGTTTCGGATTGGTATCAATTTCGTCAAGAGCAATCCTGGTCATTGACACTGTTTTCTGTACCACTTCTTCCTTCAATGCTCCGGCAGGCGTTTTCATATCAGCGTCTATACTTTGCAGTAATGACCTGATACCTTTTCCCAGCGCGTCCTTTTTGTTGATTGGATTACTCATTGTCGAGTGTTAATATTCTTTCCGACTGTTTAATTTTCGTCATGTTGTTCTTCTGCAATATCTCTTTAGCCAGGTTGAGATAATTGATGGCTCCCTTGCTGTCGGCATCATATAATATTGCTGGTTTTCCTACGCTCGGCGCCTCACTCAGGCGGGTGTTCCTGTGGATAATGGTATCAAAAACCATATCTTCAAAATGCCTTCTTACTTCGTTTACCACCTGGTTGCATAACCGCAAACGGCCATCATACATCGTCATTAAAATTCCTTCAATTACAAGAGCGGTATTGAGTCGCGTCTGCACGATCTTAATTGTGTTCAGCAATTTTCCCAAACCTTCAAGTGCGAAAAATTCGGTTTGAACCGGAACAGCTACACTGTCGGAAGCCACCAACGCATTTACGGTAATAAGGCCTAAAGAAGGGGAGCAGTCGATAATGATAAAATCATACTCGTCTTTAATATCAGCAAGTATCCCTTTTAACACCGATTCCCTTTGCGGATGATTAATCATTTCAATTTCTGCACCCACAAGGTCAATATGCGACGGGATAACAAACAGGTGTGGGATCTCCGTTTTTAATACGACCTCCCGTGCTTTCACCTCATTAATCATACAGTCATAAAGACTCTGCTGAATATTATGCAGATCGAAACCTACGCCTGTGGTACTGTTCGCCTGCGGATCCGCGTCAACCAATAATGTTTTGAATTCTAATACAGCCAGGCTGGCGGCAAGATTGATCGCCGTTGTTGTTTTCCCGACCCCACCTTTCTGATTTGCGATGCCAATGATTCGCCCCATGCTTAAAAGTATAGATTTCTTGTAAAAGTTTATAGTTGAATAGTAGTACCCACGGCCGGCAACTCCAATTCCAGTCCACTACGGCTGAAATGAGCTTTAGCCTTTTCCAAATTTATTTCGATAATTGGCCAGGTGTTATAATGAACGCCAATGATTTTCTGGCAGCTTATCATATGCGCTGCCCGGGCGGCATCTTCAATCCCCATCGTTAACCGGTCACCAATAGGTAATATCGCAAAGTTGAGTACCGCAAACTGCGGAATCAGCTGCATATCAAGTGTTAAAGCAGTATCTCCGCTATAATAGAAGTTCCCTTCTTTGGATTTTACAACAAAGCCCATTGGATTTCCTCCATAAGAACCGTCGGGCAAACCCGATGAATGATGCGCAACGATGCACTTTATCATCCCAAATTCAAATTCAGCCTGGCCACCGGTATTCATCGGGAAGGTTTTTTCGATGCCCTTTTTGTTAAACCACTCATGAATTTCCCAGTTGCAGATAATCGTTGCACCGGTTCGTCTGGCAATATGATCTGCATGAGCAATATGATCTGCATGGCCATGCGACAGCAAAATGTAATCAGCGTGAATAGTATTGGCATCGATAGCATCAGCTCCGTTGTTTCCGGTAAGGAAGGGATCGAATAAAAGATGTTTACCACCAACCTCTATCTTAAAAAAGGAATGTCCGTAATAAGTAAACTGCATAATGGAAATCTCTTTCGGCGCAGGAATAGCTTGTATCCCTGCCTGGTTGCTTAATTATTGATTGCTTTGCGATCCGGCCAGGTTCCTGACAGGTTGGCAAAATTAACGCTTCGGTATCATTTTAGGGAACAATATATCAACAAAACTGTTGTCCTACCAATCCATTCATTTATGTATACTATCATTTCCGGTACAAACCGGAAAGGGAGCAATACGCTCCTCATTTCGAAACAATATCAGAACATCCTGAAAGCCAGGGGAATTGATGCACGACTTATATCGCTTGAGGGTTTGGACCTTAATCAGAAATCTATTGAACTGGCCGGCATGGAAGAAGATGTGCTTATCCCGAGTGAAAAATTCATATTTATTTTACCTGAATATAATGGCAGTTATCCCGGTTCACTCAAAACAATGATCGATATGTCGGATATCCGCAAAGTATGGTGGGGTAAAAAGGCATTGCTCACCGGAGTCTCTACCGGCAGGGCTGGCAATCTGAGAGGCATGGATCATTTAGCGGGCTCTCTTAACTACCTCAAAGTAGCGGTCCATCCTAATAAATTGCCCATTTCTTCTATCGACAAGATATTGAATGAAGCTGGTGAGATTGACGATCAGCCAACGATTAATGCCATTCAGCAGCAGGTCAATGAGTTTATCGCGTTCTAAAGCCGCTTTTATACGACCTTCCTTTTTAATCTTTACAGTTTATATCTTTATTAAAATCAATATATGCAAAGGTTGCTGGGTTCGGGTATTTTCATTTTGGTGATGTTACTCTTAGACTGGTACGTTTTCCAGGTGTTGAAACTGGTTACGCAGCAGATCTCTCCCCGCGGCCGCTGGATCGTTTTCGGCATTTACTGGGGCATAACTATTTTAGTAGTGGCTACCATTCTACTCGGTCCGATTATCAACTTCGACAATCTTCCAAAAATTTTCCGTACCTATTTACTGGCAATTATCATCGGACTTTTTTTGGCAAAGTTTATTGCAGCCATTGTTTTTATTGTTGATGATCTGCGCAGACTTTTACAATGGGGTGGAGGTAAATTATATTATGGGTTGATACAGGGAGAAAAGTTTGAAGGTAATGGGATCAGCCGTTCCACCTTTCTTTCATGGCTGGGATTGGGCTTAGGCGGAACACTGTTCACCAGTTTGTTATATGGCTTCACCAATAAGTACAATTATAAAGTAGAAAAATTAAAGCTTGTATTTGAACAGCTGCCACAATCATTCAGGGGACTTAAAATTGTTCATATTTCTGATATACATTCAGGAAGTTTTATGGACAGGGCAGCTGTTGAAAAGGGGATCAGTAAAATATTGGAAGAGAAGCCGGACATGATTTTGTTTACCGGAGACCTGGTTAACGACCGGGCTGATGAAATGAAGGATTATGTTGAAGTCTTTTCAAAATTGAACGCACCACTTGGTGTGTACAGTACACTTGGTAACCATGATTATGGTGATTACAAACCATGGCAATATGCCGGTGAAAAAGAAGAGAATCTTGAAAAACTGAAGAAGATTCATGCAGATATGGGATGGCGTTTATTAATGAATGAACATGTGCCTATCGAGAGAAACGGAGAAAAAATTGCATTGCTGGGAATTGAGAATTGGAGTGCAAAAGGCAATTTTCCAAAATATGGCAAGCTCTCAAATGCTCATGAAGGCACCGCTGACTATCCATTCAAAATATTGATGAGTCACGACCCAAGTCACTGGGACGCAGAAGTGAAAAAAACATTTTCTGATATTCATCTCACTTTAAGCGGACATACACACGGTATGCAGTTTGGAGTGGAAATTCCCGGTTTCAGATGGAGCCCTGTTCAATACATGTACAAACAATGGGCTGGATTATATGAAGAAGCCCAACAGAAATTGTATGTCAACAGGGGATTTGGCTTTATCGGTTACCCCGGACGTGTGGGTATACTGCCCGAAATCACTGTAATAGAACTTGCCTGATATTCGTTTGGCATCACTTACCATTCTTATGATTATTTCGTTGAAATAAGAAAAGGACCGAATCAAAATTCACGGCTGATATAGAATAGTTTCCCAAGGAAACAGCCGCCACATAGGCATGGAGTGCACATAGAAATTTTTTTTGTATTCAACTATGTGTCTAATGTGGTTCAAAAAAGCACCGCTAATAAGGTTGATTATCTTATTCCAACTTCATTGGTTCAAGGTCTTTGATTTTCATATTACAAACGAAATATTGAATTGCTATAACTTAGCTGTTCAATAATAAATAGTTCAATACGTTTAAACCCTGGCTGATTTATTCAATCAAAGTTAAATAACCACCGGCGGCATTCATGAGAGGTTTTCTGTATTTCATGTACTTACTGAGTTTTATGCTTACAATTACTGCTGTTACCGCGCAGGAACCAAAGGACAGTTCCGTAGTGGCGAAAGAAATGGCCGACAGCATTGATATTGATAAAGAAATGATTGCTGAATTAAAGTTGCTGCTTGATTCTATCAGCAGCAAAACGAGCTTTTTTAGTGTAAGCGTTGGCGTGGGTAACAGGCTTTTCAGTATCCGTAACAACAATTTTAATGCGCAGCAGGTAAATAAACGAATTGCTCTTACTCCATCGGCAGCCTGGTATCATCATTCGGGATTTGGTATAAGTGCCGTTGCATTTTTAAGCAAACCCGAGCAGAAAATTCAGTTTTATCAGTATGCGTTCTCCCCATCTTATGACAATCTCCGTGGAAGAAACTTTTCGTATGGAGTATCATACACTTATTACCTGGTTAACAAGAAAACAGAAGATTATGCCACACCTTTCAGGCATGAAGGGTTTGCTTATCTGCAAAGTAAAAAGGGATGGCTCAGGGCAGGAATTTCTGCCGGGTATGGCAAAGGCCATTTTACACAGGTGGCACAATTGGATACAGTTATATTTAATATTCCCAGGCTGATCACCGATACTACAAGAGTAGGCTTGCAAGATTTTTCATTGGCTGCATCAGTGTCTCATCCATTTGAATGGGACGATATATTTAAAAGTGGCGATGGATTTTCTATAACACCGCAAATAATGCTGGCAGCTGGTGCGCAGATGTATGATATCAGTTCAAAAAAATCTATCCGATCCAACAGGCGGCTGCGTGTGATCCAGAGAAGTTATAATTCAAACTCGACAGAAAATACAGGCTTGCGTTTTCAAACAGTGGCGGGATCAATAAACCTCTCATATTATTCTGGCAGCTTTTCTATCTCGCCTTCCTATTTTTTCAGCTATTATCTCCCTGAGTCAGACGAAAAAACCAGCCATGTTTTTTCTATTACTGCCGGTTTCATTTTTTAACCGACTTTTGTTTAACAAATTATTGGATATCAACGTATCACGTTGTACTAATTGTTGACGTTATTTGCAAAACGAACCAATATGAAAAAGTCATTTTTTGTTTTGATTATGTTAACAGCTTTCGCAGGATTAACGGAAGCACAGAGTTTTAAATTCGGAATTCGCGCCGGTGCCAATTTCAACAAAATAGAGGGTAAGTCTTTCAAAGATGAATTTCGATATGGATATCATGCAGGAGGTGCACTCGAGATTATGCTGGGCAAAGTAATAGGGATTCAACCTGAAGTGCTGTTCAGCCAGAGCAATACGCAAACAGGATATTCTTTTGATACATTGTATAATTCAATTAATCCCGGCATGGTGAAAGATGTGCGGATGAATTATATCAGCATACCAATATTACTCAACATCAGGCCATTTCCTTTTCTCACATTACAGGCTGGTCCACAGTTTGGCATATTGATGTCTAAGCAAAAATCAATGCTGGAAGATGGCAGGTCCGCTTTTCGGGAAGGAAACTTTTCCATGGTAGGTGGGGTGCAATTAAATATCAGCATCATCAGAGTGTATGGTCGGTATGGCGTGGGATTGAACAATATCAATGATATCGACGGAAGAGATAAATGGAAAAGCCAGACTGGTCAGGTTGGAGTTGGCCTGACGTTTTAATCAGGAAATGAAAATTGGGTCAGCCTCTTAAAAAATATTTTCGGATGGGTTTCAGCATTTCTGGATTGGGTGATTTGCAGGGTAAATGAGTTAATCGCATGAGAAGGGGTTGGAAGAAAAAAGGAATTTTTTCTAACCCCTTTTCATCCCTCACGCTTATTTTTTGTTTTGATTTGAGCAATTTTTTATTTCGATAATATAAAAGATAGTTCTCCAGTTTATCGGTTTCCATTCATTACTAAGTCCTTAGTTCAGGGGAAGATTTTTCACTATTTCAGATACTGTTTTTGAGAAATCTGGCTGTTTTTTGGAGAAAACGGTATCAGGCTGGCACTAAACTTGACCATACAGCATTCTATCGTTTTTTATCCATAAAGCAGATAGAATGTGCCAGCTTGGCGTTAACAGCAGAAGTATGACTAAAAACCCCGTTTATTTTAATCCTGAGGAAGATATCGATTTCATGCCGATCATACCATTAAATGATCATGACGGCGAAAATGCAGATGAGACGGCAATTCCAGCCGAACTACCAATTCTCCCCCTCCGCAATACTGTATTATTTCCCGGTGTGGTAATTCCTATCACAGTTGGTCGCGACAAATCCATCAAAGCAGTAAATGAGGCGTATAAGACTGACAAATTGGTGGGTGTGCTTGCACAAAAAGACAGTAATATTGAAGATCCTACATTTAATGACCTGGTAGGTGTAGGTACTGTTGCCAAGGTAATCAAACTGATCAAAATGCCTGATGGAGGCACTACTGTAATTATCCAGGGTAAAAAGCGTTTCGAAATTGTTACTGTCATTGCCGAGGAACCATTTTTTAAAGCGCAGATACGGCCGGTAGATGAAGAAGATATTAAAAATGATCAGCACTTTGACGCTACCGTTAGTACCATCAAAGATTTGGCAGGGCAGATTATTCAGTTATCACCTAACATTCCATCAGAAGCCGCAATCATTTTGCGCAATATTGAGAATCCTTCTTTTCTTGTTCATTTCGTAAGCAGCAATCTTAATTCTGATTTGAGTGAAAAGCAGCAGTTGCTTGAAATGAAAGATCCACGTGCGCGTGCTGAAACCTTACTTCATTTGTTGCAAAAGGAGTTGCAGTTTGCAGAGCTGAAAAATAAAGTAACTACAAAAACCAAAACAGAACTTGATAAACAGCAGCGTGAATATTTCCTGCAGCAACAGTTAAAGAGTATCAAGGACGAATTGGGTGGCGATGCCAATGAACGTGAGTTGCAGGAGATGAAGAAAAAAGGAGAGTCTAAAAAATGGCCGCAGGCAGCAAAAGATCTGTTTCAAAAAGAGATTGAGAAACTGGAGCGTATGCATCCGAGTACTCCTGATTATTCGATTGTGTATAATCATGTTGACCTGATGCTCGATTTGCCCTGGGAAGATTACACTGAAGATTTTTACGATCTCAAAAAAGCAAAAAAGGTTTTGGATGCTGACCATTATGGGATGCACAAAATAAAAGAACGTATACTTGAATATCTTGCGGTGCTGAAATTGAAGGGCGATATGAAGAGCCCGATTTTATGTTTCGTAGGTCCTCCGGGAATTGGTAAAACTTCTTTGGGTCGCAGTATTTCCAATGCAATCGGCAGAAAATATGTACGGTTGAGTTTAGGAGGATTGCATGATGAAAGCGAAATCCGCGGTCACCGTAAAACATATATTGGGGCAATGCCGGGAAGGATAATCCAGTCATTGCGAAAAGTGAAATCATCCAATCCCGTGATGATTCTTGATGAAATTGATAAGGTGGGGAAAGATATGCGCGGCGATCCATCCTCTGCACTGCTTGAAGTACTTGACCCGGAACAGAACAATACATTTTATGATAATTACCTGGAGCTTGAATATGATCTGAGTAAGGTTTTGTTTATTGCCACCGCAAATGATATCCAAAGTATTCAGCCGGCATTGCGCGACAGGCTCGAGATCATTCAACTTAGCGGGTATGCAGTAGAGGAAAAAGAGGAGATTGCAAAACGTCATCTTTTCCCCAAACAAAAAGAACTGCATGGACTAAAGGATGTCAACATCACAATTAATACTTCCGTGATGGAGAACATCATTGAAAATTATACCCGCGAAAGCGGTGTGCGTGAGCTGGACAGACAATTGGCTTCGCTGATGAGAGCTACCGCCCGGCAGTATGCTGAAAAAGGAAAAGTCAAGCCAACCATTTCTTCAAAGGATGTTGAAAGAATTTTGGGTAAATCACGCTATAGCAATGAAATTTATAAAACTGCTAATATGCCCGGAGTTGCAGTAGGACTTGCCTGGACGTATGTTGGTGGTGATATATTATTTATTGAAACCAGTTTGAGTGAAGGCAAGGGTGAATTAAAACTCACAGGCAATTTGGGAAATGTGATGAAGGAGAGTGCGTCAACAGCATTAACATATTTGCAGTCGAATGCAAAAAAATCGGGTGTGGACTCAGAATTATTCCAGAAAAGAAATATTCATATACATGTACCGGAGGGTGCAGTGCCCAAAGACGGTCCCAGTGCAGGGATTACGATGATGACTTCATTGGCTTCTGCATTAACCGGGCGCAAAGTGAAACCATATCTTGCGATGACGGGCGAGAGTACTTTGCGCGGGCAGGTATTACCGGTAGGAGGTATCAAAGAAAAAGTTCTGGCGGCAAAAAGGGCTGGTCTTAAAGAGATCGTTTTGTGCTGGCAAAATCAGCGCGATGTAGAAGAAATAAATCCAACATTTATTAAAGGGATTAAATTTCACTATGTAAAAAATATGCAACAGGTGTTGGATATTGCTTTGGTGTAGACGGTAGACGGTAGACAGTAGACAGTAGTGAACAGCCAATACATTAGGAGTGAGCAGTGAGCAGTAAGCAGGGAACAGCAAATACAACAGTAGGTAGACGGTAGACAGTAGACGGTAGAGAACAGCCAATACATTAGGAGTGAGCAGTAAGCAGGGAACAGCCAATACAGTGATACGTACTACGTTTTACGTAAAAAGCAAATACATCGTTTGGCAATCTTTCACGATTCACAATTCAATGTCGTTTAGTTAAGGAACGGATCAGATCAAACTTTACAATATTTGTAGATGGCCTCCCAAGCAAACATCCGCCACATAGTCACATAGGGCACAAAGATATTTCGCTTGAATTCAACTATGTGTCTACCTGTCCGCCAAATTGAAACGTAGGAGGATGTGGTTCAAAAAAGCACTGCTAAGAGTGTCAATTTTTTCTTATTTCGACGACATTGATTCACGACTAACAATTCAGGCAGTAGACTGTTTTTATTATCCCATTGACCCATTCACACATTCACTGTTGAAGACGTTTTACTTCGCACTTCGTACTTTGTACTTTGTACTTAAAAAATAAAGTTCCCCATCGACATGAGGAACTTTCATTAACCCTTAAAACAACCAAAATGAAAATTTATAGAGGCTATGTTTATTAATTACCATTAACGGGGAAATATGTTGAATGGATTTGTAAAAAATATTTTTTGTGATGTAAGAGAGAAGCTCATACACAAAAAAATTAAACAAAACGGAAGTATTATTGAAAAATAAATAAGCGTACCGTATTAATCACAATACGTTGCCTGCAGTGTTATACCCTGCGATCTGAAAAATTGCGTAAGTATTAATATGATAAATTTCAGCATTCACCTATTGACGTATTCACCCATTCACACGTTCAGGTGGCAGAAATATACTAAACAACATTCAATGCATGATTGGCTTCTGCTTTGAAGGCTTCGCGTGGTTTTAGTCCCAATAATTTAAACATTGCATTGTCTTCATCAAATGAGGGGTTTGGCGTGGTAAGTAACTTCTCGCCGGCAAAAATGGAGTTAGCTCCGGCTAAGAAACAAAGTGCCTGGTCTGAGATCGACATTTCGGTGCGGCCCGCACTTAATCGAATCATAGCGCCTGGCATAAGGATACGCGCAGTCGCTATCATTTTAATCATATCCCAGATGTCCACTTTCGGCTGATTTTCCAGCGGAGTACCTTTAATACTCACCAGTGCATTGATAGGAACAGATTCAGGATGCTGGGGCATCGTACATAATGTATGGAGCATTTTAATTCTATCCTCATGCGTTTCGCCTAAACCAACTATCCCACCGCAACAAACAGATACACCGGCTTTTCTGACATTGTCTAAGGTTTGAAGCCTGTCATCGTATGTTCTTGTAGTGATAATCTCTGAATAATATTCATCAGAAGTATCAAGGTTATGATTGTATGCATACAGCCCGGCATCAGCCAATTTCCGGGCCTGGTTTTCGGTTAACATGCCAAGTGTGCAGCAAACTTCCATTCCGAGTTTATTCACTTCGCGAACAAATTCCAGCACCCTGTCAAAATCACGGTTGTCACGAACTTCTCTCCATGCAGCGCCCATACAAAAACGCGTGCTGCCTGCTGCTGCAGCTTTTTTAGCGTAATCCAGCACTTCGTCTGTTTGCATCAGCGCTTGTACCTTAACGTCTGTATGGTAACGTGCTGCCTGCGGACAATACGCACAATCTTCGGAGCAGCCACCCGTCTTAACGGATAAAAGTGTACAAACCTGCACTTCGCTGCTTTCCTGGAATTGCCGGTGTATAGTTGAAGCGCTGTGTATCAGATCGAGAAGCGGGGTATTGTATATTTCCTCTATATTGGCTATCGTCCAGTTATTTCTGATCGGAGTCCTCATTCATTCAGATTTGCGACAAATTTATAGTTTGTACCCTTAAGTTGCCCTTTATCAGTTAAAAACTTTGTATTTCAGATAAAAAGTCTGGTGAGGAAGCATTGGCAATTGCTGATCGAAGTATTTATTTAACACCACTCTGAACGTATTCACCGCCGAAAACGAATCTGTAATAGCTGAATAATCTTTATCAGAAAAATACATAGTATTGAACTGACTGAATTCGAGCTGTTTTCGGGCTGGGTCCATACCGAACCGGAAGCCATGATCGCCCTGAATGATAATCACTAAAGGTCGTTTGCGTGGAACCATCAGGTGAGTACTTATTTTTTGAATAAGTTGATTGACATAGGTTATCTGCGCTGTGTAGTATTTTTTTTCTTCCTCAACGCTGAATTTCGATGTAAATATTTTCCTCAATCCTGCCGAATCGTGCGTGTAAGGATCGTGTGGTTTGAAAAAGTGTGCATAAACAAATTCCGGTTTGTTGTCGCGCGGCGGTTGGTGATTTAATAATTGAAGGGCAACAAGACTGTCATGGTACACTGCAGATTGCATATCTGTCGTGAATGCATTGTTTCTTTCTTCGCTTCGCACGTGCCAGCTCAAATCAGTATATAACT
Organism: Chitinophagales bacterium; assembly: GCA_031425315.1. Lineage (GTDB taxonomy): Bacteria > Bacteroidota > Bacteroidia > Chitinophagales > Chitinophagaceae > Pollutibacter. The sequence continues at coordinate 64,418 of JANPJC010000305.1, read as the reverse complement.
TTTTGACAAAATTATATTTGCTGAATAGGGTAGAAGTCTGCCAGATATCGTAAGAACCATGCATACGTGGATGGTTCCTGATATTGAAAGAAGAAAGATTTTGAATGTTGTAACCATGTTTCGTTAAAAAGGGAAACAAGCTGTTATCGGCTACCTGGTTAAAACCTGGAAAATAAAGCGGTTGAGTATAAACAGGAGCCGTATCAGTTTGTAATGGATATTTAAAATTAAGCGTGCTGCCTATTGAAAATGGAGTCAGATTAAAATTGCTTTGCGATTGCGGTATAACCTTATAACCTTTTGATTGAAGATAAGTTTCTATCCGGCTGTTATCGTAAGAAAACTCACTGGCAAGTGTTGTTCCTGAAGTGTACATATCAAATACGATATAGAAAATGTCGGGCAGCGATGATTGATTAGCTGCATTTACATTCAATAATTGTCCAGTTTGATTTTTTTCAACCTTTGGACTTGAATTGCTTATCCATCCGCCAATGATATCCGTAATTATAAACAATAGCCACAATACATTCAGGAAGAAAACCAGGCGCAGTAATTGCCTCTTGGTACGAATTATAAAATAAATAAATGAACCGGTTATCAAAAGTGATAATGGCAGGAAATAACCATATCCGAAATTAAAACTGGTGATAAATTTTTTTTGCAGGATTTCCTTTATTGGTCCGGCATAGTAAAAACAAAAAAGAAGTAGAAACGCAATGAGCCACGACTTCACTTTGTATCCCAATATCAAAAACGGTATTCCAATAATCAACACTGTTCCCAGCAAGAGCCAGAATAATTCCACAATTACATTGCTGTAGTCGATCAGTCCTTTGTAAAGTACAGCGATATGCACAAACAGGTAAACAGGCATCAGCAAAAGAAACCACGGTTTATATCTGAACGTGTTGGGCATCACAGGTAAGTTTGACTGTACTTTTACTTAGCTTTCAAAAGAAATAGAATTCTTCCGTTGGTATTGCTTTTCTCTTCTCTCAAAATAGAAAAATGTTTGCTGAAATGCAACCTGAAATTTTCCTCAGTATAACCTGGCGGTAAAGATTTGCCCTGGCTTAACAGAAATCTGACCTTTTCATCCTCTGCAGGTACATATTCGATAATCAGCCATTGGCACCACGCCGCTAAAGTATCGGCCAGTAAATAAAAAGGCAGATTTTTCGAGATACAAAGATGATGGATCAACGCCAGTGCAAGGATCAGGTCGGATTTAAATCGTTCAGGGAAACTGCTTCTTTCAGCAAGATTCCATCCTGATGCCGGGCTTGGATACATCAGGTCCTGTACAATAGAGATCAATGGCGTTTTTGTTGATCTGCAATGTGTGTACAGTCTTTCCATACACATGATATCATTATCTGCGGCAACAACATTTCTACCGGTTTCTTGAAGCAATAATGAAAACTGGCCGGTGTTTGCGCCAAGATCAAGTACGCTTTCAGCAGGTATTGTATCAGCAAATGCAAGAACCATTTTTTCTTTCTCTTCCAGGTATCCTTCTTTCAATATCGTCTCTTGATAATAATTACTCCAGTTCGAAACTTTTTCTTTGGGTTGAAGGGATATAATTCCTTCTTTTAGATGCCGCAGTAAATGCTGCATTTTTAGTTTACTGAATGAAGAGGCTGAAGTTTTGTTTGTACCTCCCTTTACTGCCTGTTGTAAATGGATATGTAATGCAGTGATGCCTTTTAATTTTGAGGAAAACGGCAACAGTGATGAGCAAGTGGCAAGAGGGATACCGTCAGGAAATGCACGGATCAATGAAAGCATTTGTAATCCCTTATAATGTACTAAAGCAAGCGGTGCGAGAAAATTTTCACAAAACTGCCGGTAGGCCTGCCACGGTTTTTTCCCGTCGTATTTTTCAAATGAAGTGGTATCAATAAATACCGGTCCATAGGGTGTGAAACTTATATTGAAAGGAGATGCATCTTTTAGTATCATTCCATGTTCAATGGATATTTCCATGATACTCAATGTCAGCAGGGCCGCATCTTTCAACTGCGAAAAACACCACTCCCACGGGTAACTGAAAGGCTTAACCGGAGTGGGCTGTAAAATTTTGTAACCATTAGGTGAAACGAATTCTGAAGACAGGATTTCAGTATGAACGATAAGCAGTTTATGCTCTGTTAATCTCGCATACAATCCACTATTCGCCAGCGTTTCATAGTCAGATTGCCCTTCAATATTAACCTGTCTGTAAATCACTCCATTGCGCTGGAATACAAACCCCGCAGGATCTCTGAAAGAGGCCGGATGAGGTCCAATAGATGACATCAGGTATCGTCACTTTTTTTGTCTCTTCTGAAAATCGATTTGATATACGCCCATCCGTTTTTAAAATAGAAGAGAGCACCGAGTATTGCAGTGATGATCAACTGCACCAGGTAACTCCCGCTCCCGGGATCGACATATATTAAATGGTTAATCATCAGAAGTAGCTAAGGTTGGTTTTTGGACTTAAAGTCAGCAATGTTTCATACATCAGCCTCACCGTGTTTTCGATATCATCCTTATGCAGCATTTCAACAGTGGTATGCATATACCGAAGCGGAATAGAAATCAGTACAGATGGGCATCCATCATTGGCGTAAGCAAATGAATCTGTGTCTGTGCCGGTACTGCGGCTTACGGCCCTTAACTGCACATTGATTTTATGTTTATCAGCTGTGGTTCTTACAATATCCAGCAACTTATTATGCACTGCCGGTCCAAAAGCCAATGAAGGCCCTTTTCCGCAAGCGCATTCTCCTTCGATCATTTTGTTGATCATCGGAGTGGTGGTATCGTGTGTAACATCAGTGATGATAGCAATATCTGGTTTAATGCGACGTGCAATCATCTCCGCTCCACGCAATCCCACTTCTTCCTGTACAGCATTCACTATGTACAATGCGTACGGCAGTTTCTTTTTGTTTTCTTTTATCAGTCTCGCTACTTCAGCAATCATGAATCCGCCCACACGATTATCAAGCGCGCGGCCAATAACATAATCGTAGGCCAGTTCATCGTATCCTTCTTCATATGTTGCAACAGCGCCTATATGAATACCCAGCGCTTCAACTTCTTTTTTATTACGTGCACCACAGTCCAGGAAAAGGTTATCCACTTTAGGGGCTGTTTCCTTACTGTCACCTCCTAAACGGGTGTGAATTGCCGGCCATCCGAACACTGCCTTTACTGCACCTTTTGAACCATGAATTAATACTCTTTTTCCCGGCGCAATCTGGTGATCCACACCGCCATTTCTTTTCAGATATATTAAACCATCACCGGTAATATAATTTACAAACCAGCTGATTTCATCGGCATGCGCTTCAATGACAACCTTGAATTTTTCATTTGGATTGATGATCGCTGCCGCGGACCCATAGGGATCGGTAAAAAAACTATCGGTATAGGGCTTTATATATTCCAGCCAAAGTTTCTGACCCGGGCTTTCAAAACCTGTGGGAGAGGGGTTGTTGATATAGTTTCGAAAAAATGCATAAGACTTATCAGTAAGAATGTGCTTTGATTTTTCTTTGGATGGTTTTGCCATAATATTGATATGAATAAGCTTCAAAAATACTTAAAAGAAAGTAACAGCGTGCATAACGAGCTTAACATCATGAGGCCGTCGAGTACAAAATAGTACAGGTAGTCGCTAAAATGATGTTTTGCATAATGATACAGTGATGCAGTGATGATGCCTGGCAATAATAATATGCCCACCTGGATACTACTGAATTGATAATTAATGAGTGCGATAGTACATCCGGCAAATACCAGTACAGAAGAGAAAAAAATTATAGTTAGCGCTCTTCCTTGCACCAGTACCGGGAGACTTGTTAATCCATGACGTTTATCATCTTCTTTGTCGCGGTAATCAAACAATATACAGATACAGTAAATCAGAAAAAACCTGCTGAGACAGAACAAAACTGCAGGCGTATCGAATGGCAGATCTTTTACTAAAATGTACATTACAGAGGTAACATATACCCATACTGCCGTAAGAAAAAAAGTTTTCGCCCTTGCTATCCGGTTTAATGCACGAAAGATTGGCACTTTGGGGGCAGAATAAATAAATGTGATAATTACAGATGCTGCAATCGGTTTCCAGTGCGTGCGTATAGGAATAAAAAAATAAATACAACCCGCTAATCCTATTAACATCAGGGCTAAAAGGGAGCCCCGGTGTTTTATAGTCCAGTCACCCCGTTCTGAAACACCCGGTAAAGGCCGGGTAAGATACCAATGGAAATTATAACTGACGAGAGTGGCTGAAATGATGAAAAACAACAATTGATAGTTTGCGGGTTGCGCAGGAAAAAACTGTCGCATTTGCAGTGTCATCACTGCGGCACAAAGCGATATGTACAGGTTTGAAAAAAGGAAGTAGTCAAATACTTTCCGCAGCAATTGTATTGGTTAAGGCCTTAAAATGATAATAGGTGGGGTCATAGCGGTATCACTCAAATTGCCCTTTTCATCTTTCATCCAGAAACTGAAGGTGGCTGTATCTGGTTGTGTACACCTTGGCTGTAGTTCAAAAGCGTAGGTGAAAGTGAGAGTTACGTCTCCGTCAAAATTTTTGGTACGGGGTGCGTCACTTGGAACGCGATACAAAAGGGAATCAGCAAAATTGCTGTTTGGGCAACGGGTCGTCACTTTTTTCACCCAAATAGTATCGTAAAAATCGCCCTCTTTATCTGTAAGCCGAAGATTAATAATCAACCCGCTGTTAGGAGGTACAATTGTAGAACTCACATCCTTTAAAGTAAGTTGCGGTTTACTTTGAAAGGTATCTTTGCCACAGGACAGAAGAAAAAACAGGCCTGCAATAAGCAATACACGGTTTATCATGTAGGGAATTTAAACTGTTCAAAAATAGCCGATCTCTCGGGAATAACCTAAGAGATATACGGAATCTGAACAAGGTATGGTTGATTTTAACATTTATTCTTTTGAGCAGCAGGTGCTGGAAACCTTTCATTTTCAACATAAACAGAATGAATTGTATCGGAATTATATTCAATTGACTGGTCGAAATGCCGGCGAAATAAAACAGCTTACGGAAATTCCATTTCTACCAATCAGATTCTTTAAATCCCATGAAGTAAAATCAACACAATTTATACCACAACAGGTGTTTGAAAGCAGTGGCACTACCAAAACCGGTAACAGCAGGCATCACGTAAAGGAACTGGAAATTTACAGGGAAAGTTTTACCAGGGGATTTGAAAGGTTTTATGGCTCTCCCACCGGCTGGTGTATTCTCGCCCTGCTGCCTTCCTACCTCGAGCGAAACAATTCTTCGTTAGTGATGATGGCCGATGACTTGATAAGGTTATCCGGTCATCCTGAGAGTGGATTTTACCTAGATCAGTTTTCCCTGCTGAATGAAAAACTTACTGCGTTGGAAAAGAAGCAACAGAAGACCCTGCTGCTCGGCGTTACCTTTGCTTTGCTTGATTATTTCGAAGCTTTTCCGATGCAGTTAAAGAATACCGTGATCATGGAAACCGGGGGAATGAAAGGCCGGAGGGAGGAGATGACCCGTACCGAAGTGCACAGGCTGATAACGGGAGGTTCGGGTGTGAGTGCCGTACATTCGGAATATGGAATGACGGAGTTACTATCGCAGGCATATTCGTCGGGAGATGGAATTTTCCGGTGTCCGCCGTGGATGAAAATTGTATTAAGGGCTGAAGACGATCCATTTGGTGTGACCGACCGCAACGGGCAACCGTTGAAGGAGGGAATAATTAATGTGATAGACCTTGCTAACCGATATTCCTGTTCTTTCATCGCAACTGATGATATGGGCAAACTATATGACGATGGCAGCTTTGAAGTAATAGGAAGGGTGGATAACAGCGATGTCAGGGGTTGTAGCCTGATGGTTTTGTAAAACGTTGCTGGTTGCCGAGTAGAACAGCCGTTGCAGGTTGTAACAGCCTGGACGCGGAGATTCACGGAGGTTAATACAGGAGATACACGGAGAAACCTTAACAGGTTGAAACGGCCGTTGCTGGTTGCCGGTTGAACAGACGTTACTGGTTGCTGAAAACAGCCAATACAGGTTGTAGGTTTTAGGTAAACAGCCGTTGCTGGTTGCCGGTTTCTGGTTGCTTGTTAAACAGCTATATTTTTGAGAGATTGTAAAAGGGGGCACCTCATACCTCGCACTTCCCTCTAATTCACTTATTGACATATTCACTAATTCACATTCATCCTGCCCTTCTCTCGACCATCTACATTCACGTTTCACGATTCACGATTCACGCAGGAAGCGGCTGTTACTTCTAACTTCGCATCTCGTACTTCTAACTTTGCTTAGATTTTGCTTATTTTTCCAAATTATCCCAATGCAATCAAACCCGCTTGCTCATATTGTTAAGGCGCTATTCGAACAAAAATTTGCAGAATCGCCCGTGGTATACAGTTCCCCCGGCAGGATCAACCTGATTGGCGAACATACTGACTATAACCATGGATTTGTATTGCCGGCAGCAATTGATAAGGCTGTTTATATGGCAATAGCTCCGGCTCAAGGGGATGAAGGTCAATGGATATCGGTGGATTTTAATGAATCAGTGAATGTTTCGAGATTTCAGGAGACAAAGCTGGATCATCAATGGGCCAACTATCCTTTGGGGGTTACCCGGCAATTCGTTGAAGAAGGTTTTAATGTGCCGGCGCTGAATATTGTAGTAGCTGCTGATATCCCCATCGGCGCTGGTATGTCTTCTTCTGCTGCTCTGGAATGTGTTACTGCCTGGGCATTAAATGAATTGATGCAAGCTGACTTTACTCGAAGGGAGTTGGCCAGTCTCACTCAACGGGCCGAAAATAATTTCATAGGACTTCAATGTGGTATAATGGATATGTTCGCCAGCTTGCATGGCAAAAAAGATCATGCGATCAGGCTCGACTGTCGCAGCCTGGCTTTCGAATATTTTCCATTGGAACTGAAAGATTTTGTTTTTCTTTTGCTGGATTCAAACGTGAAACACAGCCTCGCTTCTACTGAATACAACACGCGGCGGAAAGAATGTGAAAGAGGAGTGGCTTTGGTTCAAAAAGAATACAGCGAAATAAATAGTCTGCGTGACGTCAGTTTGCAACAACTGGAATCTGTTGTTGCTCACGTTGACCCTGTTGTTTACAAACGCTGCCGTTTTATCTTAGAAGAGAATGAAAGGGTGCTGAAAGCCTGTAAGGCATTGGAAGCGGGTTTATTAGACGAACTTGGCAGTCTGATGAATGGCTCTCACTACGGATTGCAACATGAATATGAAGTAAGTTGTGCCGAACTTGATTTCCTGGTTAAAGAAACCAGAAAATTCTCTGGAGTAGCTGGGTCGAGGATGATGGGCGGTGGTTTTGGAGGATGCACAATTAACCTGGTGAGAAAAAGTGATGTTGACGAATTGCTGAATCATATGATTCCGGCATATCAGGCGTACTCCGGCATTGCATTGAAACATTATGAAGTAGTAACAGGTGAGGGTACACGAAAATTGTCTTTATAACAACTATTATGAAATATAAAATCCAGCTTTCGCTTGCAATTTTTTGCCTAATGGCAGCTTCATGTGTTCTTAATGAAACAGAAAAAAAAGATATGAAAGACGAAACCTCAGCTAACTCCCCAATCGTGGATACTCTTGATGGAAAACCAGTGGGTTTATATACCCTGAAAAATGCTTCAGGTATGGAAGTTGACCTCACAAATTACGGCGCTACAATTGTCAGTATCCGTACTCCTGATAAAAATGGCGTGAAGGCAGATGTGGCGCTGGGTTATGATAGCGTACAGGGATACTATAATGGCGGATCATTTTTCGGTTGTGTAGTTGGTCGATATGCAAACAGGATTGCAAAAGGAAAATTCAGTCTGAATGGTAAAGAATATTCGCTCGCGTTAAACAACGGACCCAATTCATTGCATGGTGGCAAGCTTGGTTTCAACCGTAAAGTTTGGGATGCAAAAGCGGAAGGCAATTCAGTTGAATTCAAAATGCTAAGTCCGGATGGCGATGAAGGATATCCCGGTAATTTAACAGTCACTGTAGTGTATACTTTAACCGATAGTAACGAATTGAAATTAAGTTATAAGGCAGAAACAGACCAGGCGACGGTGATCAATCTGAGTAATCATGCCTATTTCAATTTGGCCGGTGCAGGAAGTGGCGATATCCTTAATCATAAAATTCAATTGTTTTCTGAATCTATCACACCCGTTGATACTACGTTGATTCCAACAGGAGAGTTGATGAAAGTAAAAGGCACAGCATTTGATTTTACTGAACCACGGGCAATTGGTGATAGAATCAATGCTGATGAGCCACAGATTAAATATGGCGGTGGTTATGATCATAATTATGTATTAAAAGAAAAAGCCAACCGCGAATTGGTAAAGGCTGCAGAAGTAACAGAACCCAATAGTGGCAGAGTGATGACGGTTTATACCACTGAGCCGGGCATTCAATTTTACAGCGGTAATTTTATGAATGGTAAAGAAACCGGTAAGGGTGCAGTATACGGATACCGCCATGGATTTTGCCTGGAAACACAGCATTTTCCGGATTCTCCAAATCAGCCAACATTTCCATCAACAGTTTTACAACCCGGTGAAACCTGGGAGAGCCAAACTGTTTACCGCTTTTCAGTCGTAAAATAAGGTTTTAGTTTATTGGATTATCAACCTTTTAATTCAACCCGTTTCAGTTATGAAGTATTTATTAGGATATGATATTGGATCATCTTCTGTTAAAGCATGTTTATTAGATATCAATACAGGTACTGCAGTAGCTGCTGCATTTTCTCCTTCGGTAGAAATGGAGATGCTTTCGCCTAAACCTGGTTTTGCAGAACAGGAACCGGAAAGGTGGTGGGCAGAGTTGATTAATGCCACAAATCTTGTAAGAAGTCAGCATGCTTTTTCAGGTAATGAAGTGGCCGCTATCGGCATCTCTTACCAGATGCATGGTATGGTGGTAATCGATCAGCATCATCATTCAATAAGGCCATCGATCATTTGGTGTGATAGCCGCGCCGTTGAAACCGGTAACAAGGCTTTTGATGAAATGGGAGAAGAATTCTGCCTGTCGCATTATCTGAATTCACCCGGTAATTTCACAGCATCCAAACTAAAATGGATGCAGGATAATGAACCTGATTTGTACAGCAAAGTGTACAAAGTAATGTTGCCCGGCGACTACATCGCTCTTAAACTGACAGGTGAAATTTCAACTACAGTAAGCGGTTTATCCGAAGGTATTTTCTGGGATTTTAAAAAAGAAGATGTTGCGGAAGAATTGTTGTCGTATTATAAAATTAATCCTGACTTGATTTCGCCACTTGTTCCGCAATTTGGAGAGCAGGGGAAAGTGAATGCTGAGGCTGCAGCGATACTGGGATTACGTGTTGGCATTCCCGTTAGTTACCGTGCAGGCGATCAACCTAATAATGCATATTCACTTAATGTATTACATCCCGGGGAAATTGCTGCTACTGCCGGAACTTCCGGAGTGGTGTATGGTGTGTCTTCAAAAGCCTCGTTCGATCCGCAGTCGCGGGTAAACAGTTTTGTGCACGTATCGCATACCCATGAAGATCCCAGATATGGTATCCTGTTGTGTGTAAATGGAACCGGAAGTTTAAACAGCTGGCTTCGTAAAAATCTTTTCAGTGATCTTTCCTATAAAGAAATGAATGATCTCGCTGCAGCTGTGTCACCAGGAGCAGAAGGTGTTCGTTGCTATCCTTTTGGTAATGGTGCCGAAAGGGTACTGGCGAATGATGATCCGGGCGCCGGATTTAAAGGCATCCGTTTTAATCAGCATACCCGCGCGCATATGGCAAGGGCAGCTCAGGAAGGAATTGTGTTCGCATTGCAATATGGCATTGAGATCATGCAGGAAATGGGTATGGAGATAAAGAAGGTTCGTGCAGGGCATGCAAATATGTTTCTGAGTGAAGTATTCGCGCAAACGTTTGCAGATACTACTGGTTGCGAAGTGGAACTTTATAATACCGATGGAGCACAGGGAGCCGCCAGGGCTGCAGGAGTAGGCGCGGGAATTTATAAATCCTTCGGCGAAAGCTTTACCGGTATGAACAAACTCTTTTCCTATTCACCACATAAAGAAAACAGCGAGGTATGCAGAGCCGTGTACAACGACTGGAAAAAAGAGTTACCTGTATAATTTATTACACTTTTGAATTAAGTTTATTTAGTTTCTTGACGAAAATTGAGGCATCTTTTGTGGTTTTATGAAATCACAATATTCTTACGTACTTTTTACGGTTTGACAGCAAAAACAGCACTATCTGGCCCTGAAAATATTTTCGTTCTAAAAATAATTTTTCCTCACAGGAAGTTATGATGGTGCATTATCTTTAAAACTTTGAAAACGGTAATGAGACAAATCAACGACGACGAACCATATCTATAAACTCAGTATTCGTCCCTGTTAATTTGTGCTTGCATAAGAAAACAACAACTTTATGAGCGTAACAATCGGTAACACAGAGTACTTCCCCGGCATTTCCCAGATTAAATTTGAGGGGCCCCAATCAGACAATCCATTGGCTTTTAAATGGTACGACGAAAACCGCGCAATTGGTGGTTCTACCATGAAAGAGTATTTCAAATTTGCAATTGCTTACTGGCATAGCTTCTGTAACACCGGTGGTGATCCTTTTGGACCAGGCACCAAAACATTTGCATGGGATGCCAAACCGGATGCAGTTGGTCGCGCAAAAGATAAAATGGACGCAGCCTTTGAATTCATCACAAAAATCGGTGCTCCTTATTATTGTTTCCATGATATCGACCTCGTTGATGAAGGACACTCTCTGAAAGAATATGAAAGCAACCTTGGCGCCATAGTGGACTATGCTAAAGAAAAGCAGGCTGCCAGTGGTGTGAAACTGCTTTGGGGTACAGCCAATGTGTTTTCAAATCCCAGATATATGAACGGGGCCTCGACCAATCCCGACTTCCATGCGCTCGCATGTGCAGGAACCCAGGTTAAAAATGCCATTGACGCCACAATCGCATTAAATGGTGAAAACTATGTTTTCTGGGGAGGCCGTGAAGGGTATATGACATTGCTCAATACCAATATGAAAAGAGAACAGGAGCATTTGGCAAAGTTCCTTCACATGGCGAAAGATTATGCCCGTAAAAATGGTTTCAAAGGTGTATTCTTTATCGAACCTAAACCATGTGAGCCTACCAAACATCAGTACGATTATGATAGCGCTACAGTGATTGGTTTCCTTCGTCAGTATGGACTTGATAAAGATTTTAAAATCAATGCAGAAGTAAATCACGCAACACTTGCAGGGCATACTTTCCAGCATGAGTTGCAGGTGGCTGCAGATGCGGGAATGTTGGGAAGCATTGATGCCAACCGCGGCGACGCACAAAATGGCTGGGACACCGATCAGTTCCCAATGAACCTTGGAGAATTGATTGAGTGCATGCTGATAGTACTCGAAGCCGGCGGTTTCGCAGGAGGTGGCGTTAACTTTGATGCCAAAACACGCAGAAACTCAACCGACCTTGAAGATTTATTCCATGCACATATCGGCGGTATGGATGCTTTTGCAAGGGCTGCCATTGTAGCTGAAAAAGTGCTCGCTCAATCACCGTATAAACAATTCAGAAAAGACAGGTACTCATCATTTGATGCTGGCCAGGGTAAAGCATTTGAAGATGGCAAACTGACGCTGGAAGACCTTCGCAGTTTTGCAATGGAAAATGGAGAACCTAAACAATATAGTGGCAAACAGGAGTGGCTCGAAAATATCGTTAACCAGTATATCTGATATTATCAGGTTACTATTGTTTGAAAATCAGTTTCCGTTCCGCGTTTGGCGGGACGGATTTTTTTTTGCCACAAAGGATGTAAATTGAAGGCCTTATACCATCCGGGCTAACTCAATTCCGGATCAAAATTAATACATGAGAAAATTTCAATTGCATTTACACGAAGTCTCAATAAAATCTATGCTGCTTTTTCCATTAATATCTTTATGGGCAGTATTCGTTAATGCACAATCTGCAAATGTGGTTTTAAGAAATGCAAAAGTGTATACAGTGGATAAAAACAACCCTTCTGCAGAAGCCATTGCCATTAAAGATGACAAAATATTATTTGTTGGTTCAGAAAAGGATGTAAAGAAATTTATTGGTAAGGAAACAGAAGTGGTTGACTGTAAAGGAAATTTTGTAACACCGGGTTGGATAGAAGGCCACGGACATATTCACGGTTTGGGTGCTTCATTAATTTCTCTCAATTTGATGAATGTAAAAAATTGGGAAGAAATCGTGAGTCTGGTCGCTGAGGCTGTAAAAAAAGCTAAGCCGGGAGATTGGATTGTGGGTCGCGGATGGCACCAGGAAAAATGGACCCCTGCACCTCAGCCAAATTATCTTGGATATCCATATTACGAAACCCTGGATAAAGTATCGCCTGATAACCCGGTGATCTTAACCCACAGCAGCGGACATAGTTCCTATGTGAATGGTATGGCATTAAAACTGGCAGGCATAACCGAAAAAACGCCTGATCCGTCGGGTGGAAGTATCGTAAAAGATAAGGAAGGAAAAATTTTGGGTGTTCTGGAAGAAAGGGCACAGAATCTTGTAGGGCCGGTATATTATGGGTGGCTGAACAAAAGATCTTTAGCTGATAGAAAAGCAGAGTGGGCCAATAGTATCCGCTTAGCTGAAGAAGAATGTTTGAAAAATGGCATCACCACTTTCGTTGATGCCGGATCTGGTATCGACGAAGCAAAATGGCTGAAGGAACTGGCAGACAATAATAAATTGAGTATCCGGCATTGGGTGATGATCAGAACGGGCATATCGCAGTTGAAAGCAAATGAAAATATTTTCAACGTTCGCGGGTCGCAGCAAAATCATCTTACTATTAAGTCTATTAAGGTGTCTCTGGATGGTGCGTTGGGATCTTATGGTGCATGGCTGCTGGAACCTTATACCGACAGAGGCAATTTTTATGGCCAGAATACTTTTAAAATAGAGGAATTAAAACAGATTGCAGAGTTTGCCTGGAATAAAGATTTACAGTTATGTGTGCACGCCATTGGCGACAGAGCCAACAGGGAAACCATCGATATTTATGCAGAGCAAATCAATAAAAGTAAAACGAAAGACCACCGCTGGAGAGTGGAACATGCACAGCATGTAAACCTCGCTGAGATTCCCAGGTTTAAGGAATACAATATTATTGCCTCGATGCAGGGAATACATTGCACCTCTGATGCGCCATTTGTGCCAAAACGCCTTGGTGACAAACGTGCTGAAGAAGGCGCATATGTATGGCGTAAATTCATGGATGCTGGTGTGTTGGTAAACAATGGCACCGATGTTCCTGTCGAAAATATAGACCCCATTGCTAACTACTATGCAAGTGTTACACGCAAGTTAAAAGATGGCTCAACATTTTATGCAGACCAGAAAATGACCCGCCCGGAAGCCATTTATTCATACACCCTTGCCAATGCCATCGCATCTTTTGAGGATAAAGAAAAAGGCTCGATCACAAAAGGAAAACTTGCTGATATCGTAATGTTTTCGAATAATCTGATCACCTGCAGTGACGATGAAATCAACAGTACAAAAATTCTGATGACGATCGTTGGCGGTAAGATTAAATATAAGAAATAGCTGGTATGATTTTTACCAGAGATATCAATAACGATTCGCTATGCAACTCAGTATACATAACAGTTATGAAGAAATGTCGGCCAGGGCCGCAGAAGCTGTCATTCGGTTAACAGAAGAAAAAAAAGAACCATTGGTCTGTATTCCTTCAGGAAATACACCAGTGCTTTTCTGTAAATATCTTGTCGATCATTTCAGGGAAATAGGAACCCGACCCGATTGGTATTTTATTGGCCTGGATGAATGGCTGGGTGTAGGAGCAAATGATAAAGGAAGTTGCAGGCATTTTTTAGATGAACATATATTTAAGCCGCTGGGAATTCCGGAAAGCCATATCTGTTTTTTCGATGGGCTTGCTGACGACGCTGAAAATGAAAGAAACAAAGCGGAACAATTCATTAGTCAACGCGGGAAAGTTGAGGTGATGGTACTGGGACTTGGTGCAAATGGTCATCTGGGTTTTAATGAGCCGGGAAGTGATCCTGAATTGCGCACACAGGTGGTGGAATTGGATCAAACTACGATTAGTACTGGTGCCAGGTATTTCGGTAAGGCCATTCAAATGACTAAAGGTATAACGCTGGGAATAAAAACAATATTGGAGTCCGGAACGGTATTCCTTTTAGTCAACGGTGATCACAAAACCGGCATTGTAAAGAAAGTACTCGAAAGCGAGCCCCATACTGATATACCAGCTTCGTATTTGCGTCAACACCCTGATTGCTGGGTTTACCTGGATAAAGCTGCAGCTGGCGAAGCGACAAAAGAATAACTGTTGTATTCCCGATAATTTATTGAACGCATTAATTCAATCTTCCTCAGCATGAGTACATTTGATGTTTGAAATTAACCAATGCCTGAAATAGAGGATAACAAAAGCATTTTTTCTTTGCTGGAAGTCACGAAGAGTATTCAGAAAACCATTGCCGAAAGGTATAAGTCAACTTATTGGATAAAAGCGGAGATGAATAAGTTGAATTATTACAAACAATCGGGGCATTGTTATCCTGAATTGGTAGAGAAGAAAGATGGCCGTATTGTAGCGCAGGTGAAGGCAAACCTGTGGGGCCAGCAATTTACCGCCATCAATAATAAATTTTTAGAGGTGCTAAAAGAGCCGTTAAAAGATGGCATCAAGATTTTGTTCTCGGCACGTATAAGTTTTGATCCGGTTCATGGAATGGCGTTACAAATCCTCGACATTGATCCGCGATATACGCTTGGAGATTTAGAAAAAGAGAAAGCCGAAACAATCGAAGCATTGAAGAGCAAAGGAATTTTCTCTGCAAATAAATTCATTAAGCTTCCATTACTCCCTCAACGCATTGCATTAATCTCTGTTGAATCTAGTAAAGGCTATGCTGATTTTTTAAATGTTATCAATAATAATCAATGGGGTTACAAATTTTTTCACTTCCTGTTCCCTAGTTTATTGCAGGGCGACAGGGCAGTGGATTCAATTGTATCGCAGTTAAACAGAATCAGAAAAGTAGTACATCATTTTGATGTTGTGGCTATCATACGGGGTGGGGGAGGTGATATCGGACTAACCTGTTACAATAACCGATATCTCTGTGAAGTAATTGCCACTTTTCCCCTGCCTGTTTTTACCGGGATAGGGCATGCCACAAATGAAACAGTGGCAGAAATGATTTCTCATACAAATGCCATAACACCCACCAAACTGGCTGAGTTTCTGATTCAGCAGTTTCATGATTTTTCTGTACCGGTTCAAAAAGCGCAGGAACTGATTTTCAATCGGGCGGAACGAATGATCAGGGAACAATCAGCAAGCCTTGATATGCAGGGAAAGCTTTTCAGGTCATTATCTGAAAAAATAATTGCAGCGGAGAAAAATGCATTGTCTGGTTTTAGATATGTACTATCGAAACATTCTCAATTTATTATTCAGCAGCAAACGGTATCGCTGAAATATCTTCTTGGACATGTTTCCAGGTCGGTTTCGTCATTGCATCAGCATGGGGCAAAAACACTTTCGTACTTGTCATTGATGCTGGAAAAAAATGTCTCCGGTATAGTGGAAAGGCAACGCAGTAATATTGGACATCAGTTTAACCTGTTACAAAACGGAATTGAAAATGGATTAGTCCGGCAAAAAACTGCAACGCAGCATCTGAATAGCCAATTCTACAAAATTGTTGTAAATGAAATCAGAGACAAGAAAATATCTTTGGAAACAATCGAAAAAACAGTCCGTCATTTAAATCCTGAAAACGTAATGAAAAGAGGGTATAGTTTTACGCTGGTAAATGGGAAGATTATTGTGTCGGCCGATCAGTTAAAAACAGGTGATACCATCACGACGCATTTATCAGAAGGAATTATAATCAGTACAGTTAACGAAACAAAAAACCAACAATGAGTGAATCAGTCAACTATACCATTGCATTTGAAGAACTGCAGCAGATTGTTAACGATATAGAGAACGGTGAAATTACAGTTGATGAATTGTCGGAAAAAGTGAAACGTGCAGCGCAGTTGATAAAAATCTGCAAAACCAAATTGACTTCTACAGAAGAAGATGTGAGTAAGATATTGAAGGACCTTGAATCAAGTGGCAGTGAACCCGCTTGATTAAAATTGTTTATATAAAAATCGTGTAAGTTTTTCTACATACCGGTTAATACACTTTCCTTAAGATTAATCGCCGACATTGCCTGTGATGCAGAAAGGTTTCCGAGCATATTAATCACTCTTCCTTCTTTGCTGATATAGGTGTGAAAGAAGGACTCCAATTCTGAAATGATTGTACTGGGAAGGTCGGTGAGATTCAAAACGTTTTCATAAAGTGCCGATACTTCGGGTACTGCCAGAAAACGATCATTTCGAATCATCAGATCATTTACATTTTGTTCAACCTGAATACAGCCTATAATCCTGCAATCAATTACACAACCGGGGAAACCTTTAAATTCGGATATCACCATCACATCGAGTGCATCGCCGTCATCTCCTTTAGTATTTGGGATAAAACCAAAATCAAATGGAAATACCAGTCCAGATGGCAAAACTTTCAGTAATCTGAACATTCTGTGCTCGGGGTCATATTTGTACTTTTCCCGGCTGCCTTTAGGAGTTTCAATAATGATATCCATGTATGAGTTGATTATTTGAATTGCTTTGATGCCTGCAAAATCACGGCCATTGGTGCTGGCATTTTATTTTAATGATCAATGTCAAATACTGATATGGAAACAGAGACCGGGCTCACCCACAGGCAATACCTGTCACTTCATAAGGACCATCAACGCACTGCTGAGATGATTAATCTCGTGTATATGAATGATACTGCATCAGGTATTGGCAGATTGGAAATCAAAGGTGGTTATCATTATTTACTTCGCGATAAAAAAATCAAAGACGATGAAACGCTTGCAAGAATTAAAAAGCTTGCCATTCCGCCTTCATGGAAACAGGTTTGGATTGCTGCTGATGCAGCAGGTCATATACAGGCGACCGGTATTGATTTAAACGGGAGGAAACAATATCGCTATCACGCAAACTGGAATAAGCTCCGTAATGATACTAAATTTCACCGGCTCCGGGAATTTGGAAAAGCTTTGCCATCGCTTAGAAGAAAAATTAACCGTGATATTGCAAAGCCCGAACTGACTGCTGAAAAGGTTATTGCCACTGCAATTAAACTTATGGAAGAAACAGCTATCAGGATTGGCAGTTGCGGATATGAAAAGTTGTATGGCTCCTATGGACTTACAACGTTAAAAGATAATCATGTGGTGATAAAGAGAGATGCTGCAAGTCTTGTATTCAATGGAAAAAAGGGTGTTAAGCACCGGCTTAGTCTGAAAAATAAAAAGCTTGTCAGAATAATCAGGCAGTGCCGCGATGTACCTGGTAAAGAGCTGTTCCAGTTTTATGATAAGGATGGCAATACGCGCAGCATAGATTCGGGCATGGTTAACAGCTATATCAAAGAAGCTTCAGGAGGTGATTTTAGTGCAAAAGATTTCAGGACCTGGATTGCGAGCGTTGAAGCACTGAAGAGTTTTTGTTCAGTTGGAGATGCCGAAACGCCAACAGAGGCCAAAAAGAAGATCGTTGAAGTGTTGGATGAAGTAAGTAAAAAGTTGGGTAATACCAGAACTGTTTGCAGGAAGTATTATGTACACCCTTTGCTCATAAGATTATACGAAGAAAATAAGCTTCTTCCTTATATATCGAAAGTGACTTGTAATGATGCAGTGAATGAGTCAGGCCTTTCGAAAAATGAGCGCGTTTTAATGCGGATCCTCAAATATTTTAAATGAGAAGAATAGGATCTGATGTCGTTTAGTAAAGGAACGGATTAGATCAAACTTTACAGTATTTGTAAACGGCCTCCCAAGGAAATAGCTGCCACATAGGCATGGAGAGCACATAGAAATTTCTGTTGTATTCAACTACGTATCTACTTGTCCGCCGAAGTGAAACGCAGGAGGATGTGGTTCAAGAAAGCACCTCTATGAATTCCTGTTTTTCTTAACTAAACGACATTGGAATAGGAACAGGTCTTAATTTTTCGCTAGGGCTAATTGGTATTAACTTTGGGTCATGGAGTATTTCGACAGGCAACTGGAACTGCTGAAACTGGAATGGGAATCTGACAAGGCATCATACGAAGCAATAACGCAATCTGCAAGTGCAAATGATAGAAGATCTGCAGGTATATGCTGGTATCCTGTAGCAATACGGGGTTCTGAACTTGGCAGGGGCGATTACCTTACTGTTGAAACAGAGCGCACCACGCATCATGAATTGATTCACCAGTTTCGGTCCGGTGTTCCCGCACGTTTATTCTCCAATCATAACGCTGAAAACGATAAAATTGAAGGCACCATTTCGTGGGTAAGTGGTAACCGACTGAAAATTAATTTCTCTACGGATGAGCTACCGGATTGGGCAAGTGATGGAAAATTAGGAATTGATTTGTTATTTGATGATAACAGCTACAATGAAATGCGGAAAGCATTACAACAGGCAAATCAGCTGGCTGAAAAAAAAGAGGAGGGTCGGGTAATCCGAATATTAACAGGGGATCAAACACCTGAATTTTTCAGTTCCGGGTTATCTGCAAAAAAACCTGAAGGCTTGAATGAATCGCAGCAGGAAGCGGTTAACAAAATTGTTTCAGCAAAAGATTTAGCCATCGTTCATGGTCCACCCGGAACCGGAAAAACTACAGTAGTAGTACAGGCTGTTAAAACATTATTCGCTTCAGAAGCAAAACAGGTGTTAGTAACTGCAGCGAGCAATACAGCTGTCGATCTGTTATGCGAAAGGTTGTCGGATATTGGATTAAAGGTTATTCGAATTGGCAATCCTGTTCGTGTTTCCGAAAGATTACAATCCCTTACGCTGGACTATAAATTGTCGGAACATCCAATGTCGAAAGACATTAAAAAGATGAAAAAACGCGCCAATGAATTCAGGGATATGGCGCATAAGTATAAACGGAATTTTGGAAAAGCGGAAAGGGAGCAGCGCAAAGCTTTATTTGATGAAGCAAAAGGCATTATGCGTGAGGTGGCAAAAACAGAGCAATATATACTGGATGATTTGCTGGACAAGACAGATGTTATTGCTGCCACTCTTGTTGGGTCGAATCATTATGTAATACAAAACCGGGTGTACGATACTGTGATTATTGATGAGGCGGGACAGGCATTGGAACCTGCATGCTGGATACCAATCCTGAAAGCCCGGCGGCTGGTTTTGGCAGGTGATCATTTACAATTGCCGCCAACCATAAAATCTGCAGAAGCCGCTTCAAAAGGGTTGGAAAAAACGTTGATGGAAAAAAATGTTGCACTTCATCCCGAGGCTGTTGTTTTATTAAAAGAGCAATACCGGATGCATGAACATATCATGGGATATTCTTCGAAAGTTTTTTATGAAAACAAATTGACGGCGCATCACTCCGTTGCAGCACATACTGTTTTTACCGGAGACCTTCCGGTGTTGTTTATTGATACAGCGGGTTGCGGTTTTGAAGAAAAGCAGGAGAGTGGCGGAACAGAAAATCGAGAGGAGGCTGCGCTGCTTGTTAAGCATTTTATTGCATATACAGAGGATTTAAAGTCATTCAATCAAGGTACATTTCCTACTGTAGCCATTATATCCCCTTATAAACGCCAGGTTGAATTGCTGAAAGAATTGCTGGCAAACAGTACTGTTATCAAACAACATGGCGATCGGATATCCATTAATACCATTGACAGTTTCCAGGGGCAGGAGAAGGACGTCGTTTATATCAGTATGGCCAGAAGTAATCCAGATGGCAGGATTGGGTTTCTTTCAGAAATCAGGCGCATGAATGTGGCGATGACCAGGGCAAGGAAAAAACTCGTGATAATTGGCGACAGCGCTACGCTTTCGCAGTTTCCTTTCTACGCCGGATTGCTTGAATACGCAGAAAGCATCAACGCCTGGGAAAGCGCCTGGACCTTTATGGATTTATAGTTCACTATGGTCTGATGATGGTACCATCACCTTTGCGTACCTGCCAGTTTGATTTTGTACCGATCGGGTATTTCGCTGCTTCTTTTTCATTCACATCAACGCCAATTCCTGGCACTTCATTTACATACATATATCCGTTGTTCATAGTGGGACAGCCTGTGAAAATTGATTTCAGTTTATCTGAAAAATTGACTGCCTCCTGGATGCCGAAATTCCAGATTGCAAGATCAATATGAGCCTGCGCTGCATGACCAACAGGTGAAACATCGCCCGGGCCGTGAAATGCAGTTTTGATATTGAACCATTCGCCCAGCCGCGCAATTTTAAGCGCAGGAGTAATGCCACCAATCTGCGATACGTGAACCCTGATGTAATCAAACCATTGATTCACCATCGGCATTTTAAACTCATTGATATTATTGAAGAGTTCACCCATTGCAATAGGCACAGTAGTGCTTGCCCGTAATTGTTTGAACCATTCCATATTTTCGGGACTGAATGGATCTTCAATAAAGTAAGGACGGTAATCTTCCAGTGCTTTGATCATATTGATGGCATCCATCGGCTGGACTCTTTCATGTATGTCGTGAAGCAGTTCGATATCATCACCACACACTTTGCGCGCTGTTTCAAACATTTTCGGTACCGATTTCAGGTATGCCCTTTCATTCATGTAATTGTCCTTTTCATAACCATATCCTGCCGTTTTGAAATCAGGCTCTTTCGATATTCCCGTTAATCCATATCCGCCCTGCTGTATCCTGATATGACGGAAACCTCTTTCCATGAATTTCTGTACATCTGCGGCTACTGCTTCGGGTGAGCTGCCATTTGCATGTGCATAACAATCGACCGCGAAGCGGCTTTTACCACCAAGCAGTTGATACAGCGGCATATTCGCGCGTTTGGCTTTGATATCCCACAACGCCTGGTCTAGTCCGCTGATAGCATTGTTCAACACAGGGCCGTTGCGCCAGTATGAGCTGACATAAAACGACTGCCACATATCTTCAATATTGTCGACATCTTTACCAACGCAAAATTCATTCATGTAAGCGTTGATCGCGGCCACAACGGCGACTGCTCTTTGCGTGAATGTTGCGCATCCCAGGCCATACAGACCTGGTTCCGAAGTTTCCACTTTTACCACAATAAGGTTGATGCCTTCAGGTGCGGTAGCGATCACTTTTACATTTCGTATTTTGACTGGCGGTGCACCATTTTTCGGTTTGTCGTTTTGAACCTGGGCAATAGCAGGTGTGTTGGCGAAAAGTCCGAAGATGCCGGCAC
This sequence comes from Chitinophagales bacterium, assembly GCA_031425315.1. Classification (GTDB taxonomy): domain Bacteria; phylum Bacteroidota; class Bacteroidia; order Chitinophagales; family Chitinophagaceae; genus Pollutibacter. The sequence continues at coordinate 42,931 of JANPJC010000305.1, read as the reverse complement.
CGGAACCTAATGCAATTTTGCGCATAGCGTCTCTGCGGGAAGCGGAAAAATCTTTTTCAAATGGATTCATATGGCAAAAGATAGGATTTTTTTTGAACCCAGGTGTCAGACACTTTCGCAACCTCTCTGCATATGTATGGCTTCGAAGTGTCTGACACCTAAAGCGAAGTTAGCCGTTGAAAAAATCTGTTCCAAGGCTTATTCCCCTTGTCCGGTGAGAATTTTCACCCTGATAACTGGTGTTTTTCATTTTGTTTTGCTGCAATGCTGTGCTGTGTAATTTATGCAATGCTTCAAATTGTAACTTTATACCGTTGATTCAAAATCTATCGGTACAAAATATCAATAAATACCATTCATGCTCCTTCTAGTTATAATAATAATTTCGCTCATTTTAGCCGTCGTTTTTTTTATGCGTCAGGATAAATTTGGTAAAGCGCCCCGGGGATCGAGGCTGGAGATCATTAAAAATTCTCAGAATTATAAAAACGGGCAGTTTCAAAATCTCAGCAACACCCCGGCTCTCACAGAAGGCGTTACTTATACTGCAGTGTTGAAGGAATTTATCTTCACAAAAAAAGAAAGAAAAACTCCTGTCATTCCACTGCCCACAGTTAAGACTGATTTAAAAAATCTCGATCCTAATATTGACGTCCTTGTTTGGTTCGGTCATTCTTCTTATTATATGCAGATCGATGGTAAGAAGATATTAGTGGACCCGGTTTTGAATGGAACTGCGTCGCCCGTGTCGTTTACCACAAAGGCATTTATAGGAACGCATATCTATACAGCAAATGATATTCCTGAAATCGATATCCTGTTTATCACACATGATCATTGGGATCACCTGGATTTCCTGGCAGTAAAACAACTTAAGCCCAAAATAAAAAAGATTGTCTGTTCCCTTGGTGTTGGCGAACATCTCGAACACTGGAAGTTTGATATGTCAATCATTCATGAGTTAGATTGGTACGATAAGGCGGAACTTGGAGATGGATTTGTAACTCATGCCACACCAGCCCGACATTTTTCCGGTCGCACATTTAAGCGTAATCAATCGCTTTGGAATTCATATGTACTGATTACGCCCACTTCACAAATTTTTATCGGTGGTGATAGCGGTTACGATTCGCATTTCAGAGAAATAGGAAAGCGCTTCGGCCCATTTGACCTTGCTATTCTCGAAAACGGACAATACGATAAGAGCTGGAAATACATTCATATGATGCCGGAGGAAGTACTGCAGGCTGCTGTTGATCTGGGCGCTGAAAGGCTTATTCCTGTTCACTCTTCCAAGTTTTCGTTAAGTAATCACGCCTGGGACGAGCCGCTGGAAAGAATTTCAAAAAACAAACACCGGTTTAATCTCACCTTGGTAACACCTATTATCGGCGAACCGGTTTTACTAAAAAATAAAGATCAGCAATTCACAGAATGGTGGAAAACTGTTGGTTAGATTTAAGGATTCTGTTTATGACGAAGTGAATGTCAATTTTATCTTCAATCTGTTTTGATAATTTCAGATGTATGCCTAATTCTTAAGAAAGGAAAAAGGAATAATGGCTATATTTCAAAATCATTCAACCCATTTAACCAGTAATTGATTTTATGCAGGATCATTATACTTTTCAACAGAATTGGACATTTGCTGAGAAATTATTATTCCGGTTTACCTTTCTTTTCTTCGCCTTATTTATTATTTTTTGCAATAATGGCGCATATCCTTTCTGGTATTTAATTACTGATTTAGTTGAAGGGTTGATGCATTCATTTATTCCGTGGGTTGGTAAAAATGTTTTGCATCTTAAAAACGACATCACGGTATTTACAAATGGAAGTGGTGATACTACGTATGATTATGTAGTAGTGTTTGCAATATTAATTTTTTCTGTTTTTTTTACCGTAATCTGGAGTTTGGCTGATCGTCATAGAAAAAACTATGCGACATTGTATTATTGGTTAACAGTAGGGATCAGGTATTATGTTGCATTGATGTTATTTAACTATGGTGTTTATAAGATATACAAATTACAGTTCCCATCGCCAGGACTATACCGGCTTACTCAACCATATGGAGACTCTTCTCCGATGGGCCTGGCCTGGACTTTTCTGGGTTTTTCAAAAGGCTATAATCTGTTTATGGGCGTAGCTGAAATTGCGGCTTTGCTTTTATTATTCAGGAGAACAATGACCTTCGGCGCGATCATCACGCTCGGCACTGCTGCGAACGTGATGGCAGTGAATTATTTTTACGACGTTCCGGTAAAAATATTATCAACTGCATTGGTGGTGATGACACTTGTGCTTTTGGCGAAAGATATCAGAACATTATTCGTATTTTTCTTCAAAGGCATTGCAACAAAATTAGAAACGATCAAAGCGCCGGTGATAGAAAAGAGAGGATTGTGGATTGCGAAAAAATCATTTAAATATGTATTAATTGCATACGTGGTTATCATGGGATTTTATGAAGGATACAAGGCTACAAAACAATATGGTGACGCTGTACCAAAACATAAACTGTTTGGGATATACAATGTTGATCAAAACAATTATGTTACAGACTCAGTAAATAATAAAGACATTCAACCAGGCAAGTGGAAAGAATGGATGATTGATAATGAATATATTGTTCGCCTTCGATTGAAGACCGATAGCGTTTTAAGATACTCTCTGAAAATGGATACCGTAAATTCTACTTTGCTTTTTACCAACTATGCTGATAGCACCAGAAACATGAACTTTAATTATGTCATAACAGCCGATAAGAAACTAGTACTGAATGGTAGAGCCGGAACGGATTCAGCATCAGTGGTACTAAACCGAAAGATTGATAATACTTCCCAATATTTGTTAATCAACAGGGGATTTCATTGGGTAAATGAGTATCCGTTTAATCGATAAACATTAGCTTTTGTCACTTGAGGTGAACAGATAAAATGTTTTGTAATACTGTATAAAGTCAACACAACTATGTACCTAAAATTATTGCTTGTCATTATTTGTTTTGTATGCGCGTTCACAGCAGGCGCACAACGGTACAAAACGATCAATCCTTCAACATATGAAGTGAATATGCTGGAAGGCAATGCCTTTTATGGAAGTGGCGGAGAATTCTATAATCGACTGCCGAACGACTCTGCCGGTAAAGTGCGAAAAGAAGTCTGGAACCTTTCGTTGAACAGCGCGGGATTAAAATTACGATTCAAATCGAATGCGACAGATATTATAGTACGATATGTGGTTTCCGGAGGCATTCAAATGCCGCATATGCCTGCAACAGGGGTGAGCGGTCTGGATCTTTATGCCAAAGATATTCATGGCAACTGGATGTGGAGTGGTGGTTCATATGTTTTTGCTGATACAATTACATACAGGTTTAATAACTTATTGCCCGGCGATGGAGTCCATCAAAAGGGCAGAGAGTATCATCTTTATCTGCCGCTATACAACACCGTTAAGTGGATGGAAATAAAGATTCCTGAGGAGTCATTTTTCATGCCGGTTCAGCATACACAGGAAAAGCCGATTGTGGTGTATGGGACGTCGATAGCACAGGGTGGTTGTGCTTCAAGGCCGGGGATGGCGTGGCCTGCTATTGTGAATCGTAAAATGGACCGACCATTAATCAATCTTGGGTTCTCCGGTAATGGCAGATTGGAAAAGGAAGTGCTTGAATACATTGGAATGATCGATGCGAAAATCTTCATTCTTGATTGCCTGCCCAATCTTACCGGAATAGACTCGGCTGAAGTAAAGATAAAAGTCGAAAATGCGGTAAAAGAATTGCAGGTGAAAAGACCTGGCGTTCCCATCCTTCTTGTAGAACATTGCAGTTTTACTGATGAAGCTATTAACCCATCCAAAAAGAAACAATATCAGATTGCGAATGCAGCTTTAAATGCAGCGTACAAGGAATTGATGGCAGCAGCCGTAAAAAATATCTATCTGCTCACACAAAAAGAATTGGGGTTGGGTATTGAAAGTATGGTCGATGGAATTCATCCCAATGATTTGGGTATGATGCAATACGCTGATGCCTATGCAAAAAAATTGAAACTTATTTTGGATGAGCCGGAGGGAAATGTTTCAACAACAGTTCCGGTAACACAGTATCGCGATGCTGCCGTATATGACTGGAATGTAAGACATGAAGAAATTCTTTCATTGAAGAAGGAACAACCGGTAACGATTTTTATGGGCAACTCCATTACTCATTTTTGGGGTGGTGAGCCAACTTCTTCCCGCATTGCCGGGCCCATTAGTTGGGCAAAATATTTTTCTGCTTTGCCTGCTGTGAACCTGGGTTATGGCTGGGATAGGATAGAAAATGTTTTATGGCGGGTTTATCATGGTGAGTTGGATAATCTTGATGCAAAAAATATTGTCATCAATATTGGTACGAATAATCTGTCTGTCAATAACACTGATGAAGAAGTAATTAAAGGATTAAATCATTTGATTAAAGCCATTCAACAACGGCAGTCAAAAGCAAAAATTCTGTTATTGGGAATTTACCCGCGGCGGGGAATGGAGAAGAGGATTGAAGTCATCAATGGAAAGATCCATAATCTCGCCTCATCTTTGATCATTGGTTATAATGATCCCGGCCGGAAGTTATTACTGCCTGATGGTAAAATTGATGAATCTTTATTTTCAGATGGATTGCATCCGAATGAAAAAGGTTATGATCTGCTTGGACTTGAAATCAGTCAGGCGTTGAAGTTATTGAAATGAGTAAATGATTTTAGTTGATAAAGATGGTTCACTTCAAACTTGTTACATGAAAAAAATAATCACGATTACTGTGTTATTGATTGTGATCTTAATCTCGACCAGTTATAAAAAAAATCAGCCCGAATTTCCAGGCACTACAATCAATAATGGAATTATTGAGGCTAAGCTTTATTTTCCTGATGCTGATAAAGGATTTTATCGTGGGTCGAGGTTCGATTGGTCGGGGGTGATCGCCAGTCTTAAGTATAAAGGTCACCAGTATTTCGGGCAATGGTATGTTGGTGAGCACAATCCACTTTTTCATGATGCAATTGCGGGACCCGTTGATGAGTTTCTTCCTCCCAATTTCGATAGCGTAAAAGCCGGTGGTAAATTTCTACGCATTGGAATTGGTATGATGACGAAGCCTGATGACAAACCCTTCTTTTTTGGCACGGGTTATGCGATCGTTAACGGTGGTGAATGGAAAGTAAAAAACATAAAAAATGGTGTGCAGTTTCAACACACATTGAATGATGATTTGTATTCTTATCAATATGTAAAGAAGGTATCCTTGCCTGCTGGCCAGTCAAAAATGGTCATTACACATGACTTGCGAAATACAGGTAGTACTCCAATCGAAACGATATCTTACAACCACAATTTTTTTGTGATTGATGATCAGGCGACCGGACCCTCATTTATAATTCGCTTTCCTTTCAATTTGTCCGGTTATGGAAAAGGAGATGGGGTGGTGGGTAAATTAAATGGGCGAATGATTGAATACCTGCGTACGCTCGATAAAGGTGAGAACCTGTTTTATGCAGATTTAAAAGGGTATAGCAATAATGCTGATGACTATAACATTTCCGTTGAAAACAGCTCCAGCAAAGCAGGTGTGAACATTACAAGCGACAAACCTCTTGAGAAACTTGTATACTGGTCGGCGCCGAAAACGGTATGTCCCGAACCCTTTATTAAAATCAAAGTCGAGCCGGGTAAGACATTTACATGGACCTATAACTATCTGTTTTACGAAAAATTTTGAGCCTTAGGTGTCAGACACTTTCGCAGCGACCCCGACTGAGCAGGCTTCGAAGTGTCTGACACCTACGCAACGCTTTAGCAAAGTTACACCTCAAACAAGCCCTCAAAAAAGTGCTTTTTCCCCCTGTAAAATGTATTTTTCTCAATAACTAAACGTCTAATAATCCGGTTACTTCCACCCGCGCTTTTTTCTCACTGCTCTCGAAAGCAAGTTCTATGATTCGTACAACATTGTGACCATGTTCAGCTTTCACTTTTACAGGTGCTGATTCGCGTATGCTTTTGTATAGATCACGATAATAGTCACCGAAATCACCTTTTAACGAGGGGTATTTTTTGCGCACCACTTCTCCGTCAATTTCTGTATGGATCAAGCCATGCATTTCCTCAGGCTCATAACACCAATTTTCGCCAACGGGCAACTCACCCGCTTTTAAACGTTCTTCCTGCTGGTCTTCACCACTCTTAATGTAAGAGCCTTTGGTACCATGCATCATATAACGCGGGCCCATTTCACGCACAAGCATTCCACCATGCAGGGTTACTTTTAAAAATCCGTAATCCAGTTCAACATTGAAATAATCATCCACCTGCGAATATGATTTTTGCCGCCGGATGTCAGCATACACATGCGTGGGCTTTCCAAATAAGACCAGTGACTGATCCATTAAATGGGAGCCGAGGTCATATAGTATACCGCTGCCTGGAATTGGTTCTTCACGCCATAATCCGTAGGTTCTGGGGTCGGGTCGGTACCTATCGTAGTGCGCAGTGAATTCGTGAAGGTCGCCAAGCAATTTTTTACCGATGATTTCCTGCATGGTGCGGAAGTCAGCAACATAACGGCGGTTATGATATACCGAGCAAATTTTTCCAGTTCTTTTCGAAACTTCGACCAGCTCTGCCGATTCATTTGAGGAAACAGTAAATGGTTTTTCTACAACCACATGTTTCCCCGCTTCCATCGCTGCTTTTGAATACGGAAAATGCGTTTCGTTGGGAGAAGTAATGATTACCAGTTCAACATCCGGGTCTGCAATCAACTTTTCAAAGCTTGCTACAACACGTACACCGGGATACGCTTTTTCTGCATCGCGTGTTTTTCTTTCCACAACACTCACCAGTTGATATTCCGGCATCGTGGTGAGAAATGGCGCATGAAATGTTTTTGACGAAATACCGAAAGAAACAAGACCGGCTTTAACTGGAGGCATATAAATTAATTTGCTCTAAAAATATTGAATTCATAATTTATAAAATTTTTGATTATTTCCGGAAATATTTTCAGGTTTCAACTGAATGTTTATATTTGTTTTTATATCAACAACTGCTTTTGAAGAAATTCCTTGCCATAATCTTATTTGTAATTCACCTTTTTAATCTTGGTGGGTATCAGATTCTCTTCAATTTTATTGAAACGGAATCATCGTTGGCAATTGTTGAACGCCTTGATGGTGGCGACTTTGATGAGAACGAACTTATTGAAGTAAAAATTCATTATCCTCTTCCATATGCAGCAAATCAGCCTTCATTCGAAAGATATAATGGCGAAATTGAAGTCGGTGGAGTACACTATAACTATGTAAAAAGAAAGATGATTAATGATACACTTATTATTTTGTGTATGCCCAATTCCATCAAAACAGAATTAAATGCTGCAAAATCTGATTTGATTGCAGGGTTTAATTCCATTCAAACTGAGTCTCCTTCCAGTCAAAAATCACCGGTTACAACAACCGTTAAGCCATTCGCCGCTGAATACAATAACAACTTCGTAGATATTGATTTTAATCTTTCTACAGTTGTGAATATCCAGCATTATTATTCTTTTCCAGCCGAACTGTTAAGTGCTGAATTGCAGGCTCCATTCCAACCTCCGCAGATTTAATACCTGTTTTTTATTCAACACATCCCGGTTTCGTTTCCTTTTCTGCAGCTTGATTCATGATGGTCATCCTTTTTAATGTTGATTATCATTTCTGATATTTCTTTCTGCCGTAAATGCAAATGATCTCAGGCCCTGTCGAATACACATTGATTTCAATACTCCACTTTTTAATTTTTATCATCTGCTGATCCGTGTTTCGAATCTGATAGGATTTGAACTGCAGCATAACAATTTTCTTATGCCTTATATCAATCTGGAAGAACATCTTCCCGGCATCACCGGATTATTGGAGTACCGTAAAGACACCGCTGCGCCTATCCGTGAGCTTACTCAAATTTTGCTGAGAGGCGAATCCACATTAACAGAAGGTGAAAGAGAATTGATTGCGACAATAGTATCTCATCGCAATGCATGCAGGTTTTGTACCGCTGCACACACTGCGGCTGCTGACGTATTGCTGGGTGAAAAAGAGACTGCAGCTCTTGTCAAGGCAGATCCTGCTGCAGCTCCGGTATCTGATAAAATGAAAGCACTCCTTGCCATCGCTTCAATGGTACAGGTGAGTGGCAAGTCGGTTACCAGCGAAGCCATTGCTGAAGCCAAAGAGAAAGGCGCGACCGATCTGGAGATTCACGATGCTGTTTTAATTGCTGCACTCTTTTCTATGTACAACAGATATGTTGATGGCCTGGCAACAGCTACTCCTGAAGATGCTTCCTTTTATGAGGGACTCGGCAAAAGGCTTAAGGATAATGGCTATAACAGGTTGCCTCAGGGTTACGATCACTTAAAAAAGTAAAATGGAAACAGAAAAAAAAATCAGCTTTTATCACTGGGTACTGTTTGCCATTTGTTTTCTGGGCACAGCTTTCGCCGGTACGGTGTCAACTTTGATGTCGGTATACCTGCCGGTTGCCGTCACCGATTTATTGGGCTCACAGGATGATGATAGATTAAATTCCATCAGCGCATACATCAACAGTGTATTCATTATCGGTGGAGCAGTCGGTGGATTTGTATGCGGATCGATCAGTGATAAATGGGGGCGCAAATCAGGGGTAATAATTTCGATTCTTTCATATGGTGTATTCACAATGCTGACAGGCCTCATGCCAAACTGGCTCGGCGTGGTGGTGTGCAGATTTTTCAGTGGTTTTGGTTTGGGGGGTGTATTGGTAACTACAGTTACGTTAGTGATGGAAGTATGGCCTGAAAAATCGCGGGCAATATTTATTGGAATACTGTCAATCTCCATTCCTGTTGGTATTTTTTCGGCTGGTGTGATCGATTATTTTGTTTCATCCTGGCGCGAAGGATTTGCGGTAGGCATTTTTCCTGTGTCTATCGCATTGATCAGTTTGAAAATGTTGAAGGAGTCGCCAAAATGGCTGGCTGAGAAAACAAGGATACATACAGCAACAGCCACAACTATTTCAGTTTTCAGCCTGGCTCATAGAAGGGAACTGGTGTTTGGTTCAATCATCTTTGGCGCTATGCTAATTGGATTGTGGGCAATTTTTTCATGGTTGCCGACATGGATTCAAACTTTAATTACAGATGGCGATGCACAAAAGGAACGCGGTTTAAGTATGATGATGCTGGGTATGGGTGGATTAATTGGCGGATTTATTTCTGGATGGCTGATTAATGCACTTGGCGCCAAAAAAACAATGCTGCTCTGTTTTGCGGTTTGCTCTGTTTTTTCGCTTGTTCTTTTCAAGTTCAACTCAACATTTCACACTATTATATTCGCAGAAATTTTTGTATTGGCGCTATTCTTTGGAATCAGTCAGGGTGTGCTGTCGGTTTATATTCCGGCGTTATTTCCGGTTTCAATACGAGGCACAGCAACCGGGTTTTGCTTCAACACCGGTCGTATATTAACTGCTCTGGCAGTATTATTTGTGGGTGTAATGGTTACCACTCTTGGCGGATATGGAAATGCGCTTTTTATTTTTTCTTCTGTGTTTTGGATTGGATTTTTTGTGATGCTGTGGGGGAAAAATATTCAATCAGCTAATAGCAATGAATCTGAAATTGAAAATGAAGAACAGTTGACCTCACAAATGCTGTTCAAAAAAAATGATTAATAATATGGCTCATATTAAAGTCGCTGATGGTATTCCGGGTATAAAAAGTTTGGCTCTTTTCCGTCCTGAAACAGGCAAGCCTTTATATGCACTAGTACAGGTTTTGCTTAGAGGTCCATCCCCACTCACAATAGCAGAGCGGGAGTTAATGGCTGCATATGTTTCTTATCGGAACAACTGTGTGTTTTGTTTTGAAAGTCATGCTGCAGCAGCAAGATGTTTATATGGACCAGCTGAATTTATTGTTGATGAGGTTTTGAAAGATATATCAACTGCGTCGGTCAGTATAAAGTTTAAGTCTTTGCTGAATATAGCGGGAAAAGTTCAGGTCATTGGTACAGCTGTCAATCCCGAAGATATCGATAACGCAAAGCGGGAAGGCGCAAGTGACAGCGAGATACATGATACTGTTTTAATCGCAGCAGTTTTTTCAATGTTCAACAGGTATGTTGATGGATTGGCCTCTTTCACACCAAAAGATCCTGCTGATTATAAAAAAATGGGTGAACGTATGGTAAATGGATATGAATTTAAAAAATTAAATAAATAATTTATGCCGTATATCGATTTTAAAAATGATTTTCCAGGCATCAGGGCCGCAATGGCTTACCGACCTGAAACGGCTGCACCCATGGGTGTTCTTGCTGAGATTCTTTTAAGAAGTAATGAAGGATTGAGCAGAGCAGAAAGAGAATTAATCGCCACATATGTTTCGCATGTCAATGATTGCTTCTATTGCGATCAGTCTCATGGCGCAATAGCCTGTATCTACCTCAATGGAGATGCGGATTTGATTGAAACGGTGAGAAAGGATTATCCTAACGCTGAGATATCTGATAAACTTAAGAGTCTGTTAGCCATCGCAGGTAAAGTGGCAGAAAGTGGAAGATCAGTTACACCACTTTTAATAGATCATGCAAAAAAAGCCGGCGCTTCTGATCTTGATATCCATGATACGGTATTGATCGCTGCTGCATTCTGTATGTTCAACAGGTATGTAGATGGATTAGCAACAGTAGCACCAACAGATATGGAATCATATCCCAAAAGAGCGTTGCAGATTGTTGAAAAAGGATATGGCAATCATGTTTTCACCAATGCACAACCAACATAGCCATCACATCAGCTGATTTTTTATCCCTTTATAACCAAACTAAATTTTATCAGATCCGAACAAGCTTTTATTCAATGAAAAAAATAATTTTCTTTCTGATCAATGTACTGGCTTTTTTTATTATTCAGGTAAATTTATATGCTCAGGACAAAACTATCATCGGAAAAGTAACAGATAAAAATGGCGCACCCATATCCGGTGTATCTGTTACTGTCGCCAAAACCAACAGGGGAACAGTAACTGATTACACGGGCAATTTCAGTATTGCGGCAGCCGATAATGCTATGCTTGTTTTTAGTATGTCTGGCTTCAAGTCTCAGGAATTAAAAGCTGGTGATAATATACAGGTTTATTTAATTGAAGACGTTGCGCGCCTTGACGAGATCATTGTTACGGGTTTGACCACCAATGTCAAAAGAAGTAATCTCGCCAATTCAGTTGCGACAATTTCCAACAAACAGCTCAATGGCATTGCACCTGCTCAAACACTTGACGCTGCATTAAATGGTAAAATTTCAGGCGCATATATCAACGCAAATGGCGGCGCACCCGGCGGTGGTATCTCGGTTAAGCTAAGAGGGGTCACTTCTATTTATGGTAATACTCAGCCATTGTATGTTATCGATGGAGTGTTCGTCGATAATTCTTCAATTTCGTCAGGGATGAATGTTGTCACCAATGCTGCTCCGGGGGCAACCACTTCTAACCAGGATAATCCTTCGAACAGGATCGCAGATATCAGGGCAGAAGACATTGAAAATATAGAAATTTTGAAAGGTGCATCTGCTTCAGCAATTTATGGATCAAAAGCTGCTGCAGGGGTTATTCTGATCACCACGAAAAAAGGTCGTCAGGGTCGAACACGCGTTAATTTTTCACAGGATTTGGGTTTTGTAAAAGTGAGAAAGTTGCTGGGTACGCGTGCGCTCAATGAACAGAATGTAGCCGGAATGGGATGGGATGTTAATGAGTATAAAGCAGCAGCGGCTGCAGGCAAAATTTACGATTATGAAAAAGAATTGTACGGCCAAACAGGTTTCACAAGGAACACTGTAGTGAGCATGAATGGTGGCAGTGATAAAACAACATTTTATTTTTCCATTGCACAAAAGGACGAAGAAGGAATTATTAAAGGAACAGGGTATCAAAATTCCGGCCTTCGCCTCAATGTTGATCACCGGATAACGGATAACATTAAAATAGGCCTCACAACAAATTATATTCATTCGTCGGCCGACAGGGGTATTACAGGTAACGACAATTCAGGCGTAACTTTTGGTATAGCCTTGTCATCCACTCCGGGATTTACAGAATTGCATCCTGATGCGAATGGCGTATATCCGGGAAATAGATATGCTGCATCAAATCCCCTTGAAACCAGAGACAAAATGCGGAACAATGAAAGTGTCGACAGATTTATCAGTGGGCTGACATTTGATGCATTGCTTCAGCAATCAGTACAATCTAATACGAGATTGGTCGCACGTGGTGGAATAGATTTTTATAATTTGCAGACAGATGTTTTGTTTCCAGGCACATTACAGTTTCAGGCTGTGAATAAGGGAACATCAATACAGGGTTTTTCGCGGAACCTCAATTCTAATTTTATCGTTTCCCTCGTAAATGAATTCAGGCCAAATGAAAAAATTTCATTTACCACTTCAGCGGGTACAACCCAGGAGGCACGCGATTTTAATAACTTACTGAATGTTGCCACCCAGGTGATCTCCGGTCAATCAAATGTAGACCAGGCAGGCGCTTTAACAGCTACTCAATTCCGAACCAAAGTGCAGGATAACGGTGTGTTTGTGCAGGAAGAGGTGTTGATCAACGACGCAATTAATTTAACAGGCGGCATTCGTTTTGATCGCTCAACAAATAATGGAGACCCTGAAAAGTTTTATGCATATCCTAAAGCAGGTGCTTCGGTTAACCTTACCCGTTTAGGTCTTTTTAAAGGAACATTTTTTGAGAATTTTAAAGTACGTGCTGCTTACGGACAGGCAGGTAATTTCCCGGCCTATGGTAGCAAGTTCACTTCGATGGCAGTTTCCAATATCGGTGGATTGCCTGGGTCTGTTGTGAATATTCAGCAAGGTGAGCCGACCATTAAACCGGAACGTCAGACTGAATTTGAAACAGGAATCGACTTTAGTATTTTAAATGGCCGTGTGGGAATGGAAATCAGTTACTATAATAAAAATGTTTATGATTTTCTTTTGTTGAGAACATTGCCCGCTTCTTCAGGTTTTACAACACAATGGGTGAATGCAGGTGACCTGCGTAATCAGGGGGTTGAAATTGGATTATTTGCACAACCGATTGCCGGAAAAAATTTACGCTGGAACACAACAGTTAATTTCTGGCTGAACCGTTCTAAAGTTACAAGAATGGATATACCGCCTGTTGTACTGGGATCATTTGGCGAAGTGCTGGGTGTTTTCAGGATTGAAGAAGGGAAATCAGCAACGCAAATTGTTGGGTTGACAGATGAGCCGGGTTATATGCCTCCCATAAAAGTATGGGGCGACCAGGAACCCCGTTTCCAGATGAACAGTTTCAATGAATTTACTTACAAAAACAAACTGAGTTTTCGTTTTCTCGCTCATTGGAAATATGGGGGACAAAATGTGAATTTAACAAGGATGCAGAATGTGTTTGGTGGTACAGATAAAGATTGGGATAAAGATGATAATAAAAATGGAATGCCGGATGGATTGGATGCCATCATGACGGTGGGTTCTACAGCACGTGAATTCATTGCCAATTCCGGTTACTTCCGTATCCGTGAAATTGGTCTTTACTACAATTTCGATAAGCTGGGAATGAATGCGATAAAGAGCATCCGGGTAGGGGTGTCTCTTAATAATTACATCACTTTCACAAATTATAAAGCCTACGATCCGGAGGCATCTAATTTCGGAACGGGATTTTCATCAGGTATTGATGTGTTGCCATTTCCTGCCAGCAAACATGCAGCCTTGCACCTTTCATTTGATTTTTAATTCACACAACAGATTGTTATGAAAAAAAATGTTTCTATAAATTTTATCATTACGCTTATAGTCCTGAGCATTATATCATGCAAAAAAGACTACGGTAATCTGAATGGTCCTTCGGTTGAAGGATATATTAATAATGCCACGAAAGATCAGTTGAACAACCTGGTAAGTGGTACAGAATCAGCAATGAGAAATAATCTCAGTTTGTATCTGGATGATGTTGGCGTAATTGGTCGTGAGATTTACAGAATATCAGGATCAGAACCCAGGTTCATTACCGATTTACTCGGTGCAGCCAATGCTACGCTGAGTAATAACGCATTTTATATAACTAATACCTGGTCATCAAGATATCGGGTCGTGAAAAATGCAAACATCCTGATTGAAGCTGCAGAGAATTCCACATACCTCACCGATGCAGAACGAAAGGCATACATTGGATTTGCAAAAACAATTAAAGCATATCAGCTTTTACTCATTTCTAATCTTACTTATAACAATGGCATCAGGATCGAAGTCAGTGATCCTGACGACCTTGGGCCGATTGAGAATTATGATGCATCGCTTACTGCAATAGCAGGGTTACTGGAAGAAGCGAAAACTGATCTCACCGGGAGCAGTGTTACTTTTAATTTGTCGCCTGGTTTTGCAGGCTTCAATGATGCAGCCGGACTTACGAAATTGAACAGGGCTATCGCAGCCAGGGTTGCTGTGTACCGCAAACAATGGGCGCAAACTCTTACTTTGTTAAACGATTCTTTTTTCAGCCTTAGTGGGAATCTCAGAATAGGGGCATATCATTTTTTCGGAACAGGTTCGGGAGATCAATTAAATGGATCTTTTATCCCGCAAAACCAGGCCGGTGAAATCAGGCTTGTTCACCCTTCATTTGCTGCAGACATAACGCCTTCGGATACCCGTATTGGGAAAGCAACGTTGCGCAATGCACCTTTTAGTACCAATGGACTTACCAGTGACAGGGACGCGTGGGTGTATACCAGTGCAACTGATCCTGTACCCATTATCAGAAACGAAGAATTGATTTTATTGTATGCTGAAGCTAAAATTCAAACCAACTCATTACCAGATGCTGTTACAGCCCTTAATGTTATCCGTACGGCACATAACGCAGGAAATTATGGCGGTGCAATCACAGCGCCTGCATTACTTGATGATGTATTAAGGCAAAGGCGATTTTCATTATTTGCCGAAGGGCATCGCTGGATTGATGTGAGACGATTTGAAAAACTTGCCACTCTTCCGATTGACAGGCCGGATGATGATGTTTGGAGTGCATTCCCGCTTCCGCTGACAGAGCAATAAATTATAGCTATAAATTTAAGAAACACCGAATGGCGCATATTGATTTGAATGATGATTTACCGGGTATCAGGGCATTGATGGCTTTCAGACCTGAAACTGCCGGTCCGCTAAACGAATTGGCTGAAATTCTGCTACGTGCTGACAACAGTTTGTCGCGTGGCGACAGGGAGCTTATTGGAGCTTATGTTTCTTACCTGAACAATTGTGTATTCTGCCAGTTCGTGCATGGAGCAATGGCGCAGTACTATCTGCAATGCGATGTAAATTTTATTGAAGGAGTAAAGAATGATTTCATCAATAGTGAACTTACCACTAAAATGAAAAGTTTGCTGGCTGTTGCAGGCGCGGTTCAGCAGAGTGGCAAAGCAGTCACTGCAGAAATGATTACAAACGCAAAAAATATTGGCGCATCTGATATGGAGATCCACGACACCGTTTTATTGGCTGCAGCATTCTGCATGTTTAACCGGTATGTTGATGGATTAGGTACTGCCATACCAGATGATCCTGAATATTATTCACTCCGCGCAGAGAGGAGAGCCGCGGAGGGGTACGCACACTATGATCCGTCGAAATGATTTTTATCACTTCAGCATGGTGGATGGTTTTAGTTGGGCCGACAGCGTAGTTAACTGTCGGCAGTTAATTTGATCTAAGGGAAATGGACCGGCTTGTGCCGGTCTGTTTTTTTTTGCGCTTCGCGCGGAATTTTTTTGCCGGGGAGGCGGGGAGGCGGGAATGAAGTTTTTTGAAAGGCGCTTCATTTTGAAGTAATAGGTGGAGTTAGTTATACCAAAATTCATAAGCGACAAATTATGTACAAATATCTTGCAGGCGGCAAGCCTTGCCAGCGCTTTTTTTGCCGGGGAGGCGGGGAGGCGGGAATGAAGTTTTTTGAAAGGCGCTTTATTTTGAAGTAATAGGTGGAGTTAGTTATACCGGAATTCAAATGCGACAAGTTATGTACAAATATCTTCCAGGCTGCAAGACTTGCCAGCGCTTTTTTTGCCGGGGAGGCGGTAAATAATACAATTGAAATAAATACTCTTTTTTTAAGATAATATGGATGAAAAAAAACTCATAAGTTCTAAATATTTCTTCCCGCCTGCACGCCTCCCCGGCAAATCCTTCCCAAGCGAAGCGCCTCATAAAAAATCTTTCCTCCATTTATTTGGAAATGCCACTTTGGTTTATTTACTTTGTATCTCAAAGTACTTTAAATGAGCACTGCACAGCAAAATCTAGAAGCGATCCAGGATATCAGGCGTATGATGGAGAGGAGCAGCCGGTTCATCAGTTTAAGCGGATGGAGTGGGGTGGCGGCGGGCACCTGTGCACTGGTAGGTGCATGGCTCGGTCAGCAAAGGATCAATACTTATTATAGTGAATATTCGGCTGGAAATAATTGCACAAACTGTTTGCGCAACGATCTTTTTACCATAGCTGGCGGGGTATTGGTTTGCGCCGTGATCACAGCATTTCTGTTTACTTATTTTAAAAGTAAAAAAGATGGAGTACAACTCTGGGGCGCCACCTCAAAAAGACTGGTTTGGAATACATTGATTCCAATGATCGCAGGAGGATTTATTATTCTCAGGATGGTGGATCTTAGACAGTACGATTTACTGGCCGGAACATGTCTTATCATTTATGGCCTTGCACTGATCAGCGGAAGTAAATACACATTGGGAGAAATCAGGTATCTAGGTTATGCACAATTGATCACCGGGATTGTCAGCCTTTGGATGCCGAGATATGGAATTTATTTTTGGGCTTTTGGTTTTGGTATATTGCATATCGTTTATGGATTAACGATGTGGTTGAAGTACGACAATAAAAGAAATGCTTCAGGCGCTGCAGAGTAAAAGCACAAAAAAGGAATGAAAAATCCTATTGAACATCTCAATAAAATTTTTGACAGCCGGGTCAGGCTGGGTATCATGAGTGCATTACTCGTGAACGATGAAATCAATTTTAATGATTTGAAAGAACTTATACAGGTTACTGATGGTAATCTCGCCAGCCATCTAAAAACATTGGAAGAAAATGGTTACGTTAAAGTACAAAAAGGATTTATCGGTCGAAAAACCAACACAGTTTATTCGGTTACTAAAGCTGGAGAAAAAGCATTTAAATCGCACCTCGATGCTTTGGAGCAAATGATAAAATCTTTAGGGTAGATTTTTTTTGATAATACACTTTGAAATACAAAGCACTTTATGATTGATCAATTTAAAGGGGCCGCTATGATAGCTTTTCGGATCTGGCTGATTGCTACTGGTATTTTTAGTGCCGGTGCAATGGCAGTAGTTTTTATAGAAGATGGATTCGATTCTTGGTATTTAATTTTTATAGTAGCATTGGCTTCGTTGATTGGGAGTATTCCAATATTATTAATGCTGTTTTTCTCCATCTATTTTTTCAGAAGCAGGAATTGGTTGGTTCAACAGAAATCATCTGCATTGGCAGCAGTGACGATTATTTGCTGTCTCGTATACGGAACAGCCGGAGCGCTGATTGATAATGGATTTTCCATCGATTTCAGCTCACGAAATTTTACACAGGACTTATTGCTATTCAATAGTGCATTACTGGTTTGTGCAGTACCAGCCTGGTTTTTTACACGCAACCTGCAGATCAGTTATTTCATAAAATTCACTAATAAACCATCTAATCATCAACTAAAAATTATGGAAACAGCCCATCAACCAAACGACGCGCTAAACGATCAACCGAAACCAAACAATATTCTTACAAGGGCAATTATAACAGGTTGTCTGATACTCGTAATGATGATTCCGACCTTATTTATTTCAAACCTGGTGCAGGAAAGGGAACAACGACAGAAAACAGTTGTTGAAGAAGTGAGTGCAAAATGGGCGGGCGCTCAAACATTAAGCGGCCCCTTTCTTTACGTGCCGTACAAAATTCGTTCAACCGCGAAAGACGGAAAAATAGAAGAATCATATCATCATTACTGGTTATTACCCGAAGACCTCAGGATAAATGGTACAGTGAATCATTTGATTCGACCAAGATCAATTTATAAAGTTTTGCTCTACCGATCAATAATTGACACGGAAGGCCAGATAAAAATGCAGGTGCCTGCTGATATCCCACAGGATATGATAGTTTGGAAGGATATAAAACTTTGTTATGGTCTGTCAGATTTCAAAGGAATTGAAGAACGGCTTGCAGTAAAACTGAATGAAAATTCATTAGAGTTGAGCCCGGGTTTACCGGCAGAAGATATTGCAGGTAACGGTCTCTCAGTAAATGTAAATTTGTCGGCTGCAGATATTGGCAATAACCTCAACTTCAATATGCAACTAAAATTGAAGGGGAGTGAAGTGCTTCATTTTGTACCGCTCAGTGGTAACAGCAGTTATGTTTTACAGTCCGACTGGCACAGTCCTTCTTTCGACGGCAACAATTTGCCTGCAGAAAGAGTCGTGAATGATAGTGGCTTCACAGCGAAGTGGACATTCAATAAAGCCAATCTGCCTTTCGGCACGCTTTTGCGGGAAGTGAAATTTGAGCCGCAGTCACTCGCTTTTGGTGCAACGCTACTGGAACCTGCCGATCAATATGCAAAAACTAACAGGAGTATCAAGTATGCGATACTTTTCATCGGGCTTACCTTTTCACTATTTTTTATTGTTGAGCTGATGCAAAAGAAGCCGATGCATCCTGTGCAATACACATTAATCGGTTTGGCATTGGTTATCTTCTATACTTTGCTTTTATCTGTGAGTGAATTTGTGATTTTTGACCTTGCTTATCTCATTGCATCAGTTGCAACAATTTCACTCGTAACGTGGTATGCCGGCGCACATTTCAAAGCGTGGAAACCTGCGATGATTCTTTTTTCTGCGCTGGTGATATTATACTCATTCATATTCATTTTAATCCGGTTGGAAGATACGGCCTTGCTGATAGGAAGTGTCGGCCTGTTTATCATTCTCGCTATCGCTATGTACTTCAGTAAAAGAATTAACTGGTACGGAAATACTACACCACAAGAAGCGCTGCCTGTGCAATATGCCAATCCTTAATGGAAGGAGATCCGGCCCTTTTTAAGGAACAGCCTGTTTTTTGCAGGTTGTTCCTATTTATTCTTTAGCTTAAATAACATGAATACAAAACATTCTCTTATCGGCGCATTCCAATTTGCTATTAGCGGTTGCGTCAGTTTTTTTCGCAGTGAGCGAAATGGAAAATTACAGTTGCTGGTGGCATCAGTTACTATTGCATTAGCAGTAATTGCAAGCTTATCAGTCATCGAATGGTGCATTATCTTTCTTTGTATTGCGATGGTAATTGGTCTCGAAATGATTAACAGCGCTATTGAAAGGTTATGTGATATTGTTCATCCCGAATATAATGCTGTCATTAAAATAGTAAAAGATATTGCAGCCGGCGCTGTACTCTGGGCGGCTATTATCAGCGTTGTTGCCGGACTCCTCATATTTATTCCAAAATTTTTTTTATGAAAAGATTTTCTCCATTAGTGAAGATGATTGCTCTGTCTGTCGGTTTTAACTTTTTGCTTGTAGTAGTAAGAATAATACTTACGGGCGAACTACAATACGCCAACTATTTCTGGAATACATTTCTTGCAATATTGCCGCTTTATTTTGCTTATCAGCTAAGTGAACGGAAAAAAGTTGATTTAAAAGCTGCAATACTGTTTGCGTTATGGCTACTTTTTTTCCCTAACGCGCCATATCTGGTTACCGATCTCATTCATTTTGAACCTCAACTTAATTATTCAAAATGGGCTGACATTCTCCTGGTGATGACTGCGAGCTGGAATGGCGTGATGATAGGAGTGATTTCTTTAATGAAAGCAGAAAAATTTGCAAAGAAACATCTTAACAAAATCTCAGTGCGCATTTTTAATGTTATTGCAATTTTTCTATGCGGATACGGCATTTACCTGGGTCGTTTTCTAAGGTATAATAGTTGGGATGTTGTTACCAATCCGATACAACTGAGTATGGATTTATTGGGCACAGTTTTTCTTCCCCATCAGCATTTGCGTACCTGGATGTTTACACTTCTTTTTGGAACTATGTTTGGTATTTTCTATTACACTGTTAAACAATTGTCACTTGAAAAAGAATCGTAATTGTAACATCGGGGTCATTAAAAAGCTTTGAAACTTGTAAGAATAACTCTGAATTTTGTAATTTTTTCATGTCATTTTTAAGACCTGTTCAACTTAAAAAGCATGTTCCGTGGATTTTCCTGTACAGGTGTGATTTATTTAATATAAGCTAATGCAATAAGTAAGAACGCATTATAAAAATATAGTGCATTTTCGTAGATTTTTCTACTCCATTCTTTTATTATAATATCTTTTTTTCTAATTTTACCCCAAATCCAACCCGATAGAATTTCCTCCGTTAAGTGTCCCTCTTAGTCGCAAAGTCATCACCGACTTCCTAATTTAATTTTTTATTTCTAATATCCTGTTTCGCCACGCTGCAAAGTGTGTGGCTGATTAGTTATTTGAATATTAAACTGAGTTTTTTTATGGTCAATACTTACTTTCAATCCGTTCTTTATTCAATGAGAAAGCTTCTCGCATTCGCGGGGGTATTTTGTTTTTTGGCATTGATCAATCCTGTCCAGGCGCAATTCAATTTCAATCTTGCTCAATTGCAGGGAGCCACTAATCTCGGAGGTGCACCGACTACATTGCAATTTGGTCCTGATGGACGATTGTATGTCGGTCTCGATGTTGGACGTATATGGGCATTTACCATCAGCAAAAACGGAAATGTGTATACGGTTACAAATGCTGAAATGATTGACCTGGTGCTTCAGATTCCAAATCATGACGACAACGGGGCGCTCAATACGCAAAACAATGTGAGGCAGGTAACAGGAATTCTGGTAGTGGGAACTGCTGCAAATCCGGTAATGTATGTAAGCTCAAGTGATAATCGTGTCGGAGGCGGCGGCTCAGCTGGCGATGTAAATCTTGATACTAACTCCGGCATTGTTTCCCGATTGACCTGGAACGGAAGTTCCTGGGATAAGGTTGATATCATCCGTGGTCTTCCGCGATCCGAAGAGAACCATGCGAATAACGGTTTGCAACTTGATGCTGCAACAAATACGCTTTATATAACTGTCGGCGGTTTAACAAATGCCGGTGGTCCATCAAATAATTTTGCATTTATAACCGAATATGCATTAGCAGCGGCAATTGTTACAGCTGATTTGAATGTTATCAATAACCTTCCTGTAAGAGGATCCGGTAACACTAAATACATTTATGATCTTCCAACTTTGGATGATCCTACAAGAACAAATGTTTCTAATCCTGACTATAATTCCAACTTACCGGGTTCACAGGCAACTAAAGATCAACTTGATCCTTTTGGAGGAAACGATGGTTTAAACCAGGCAAAACTCGTTGAAGGCGGGCCTATTCAGATTTACTCACCAGGCTGGAGAAATGCATATGACCTGGTCATTACAAAAGCTCCCGGCAAAGCAGGCAGAATGTACACTGTGGATAATGGTGCAAATTCCGGTTGGGGTGGTTATCCGAAAAATTTCAACTCACCCAATATTACCAATGAGTATGTAAATGGTGAACCTGGTTCAACCGGCAGTACCAATGGATTTCCGATGGTGAATAACCTGGATAATTTCCAGCTTGTGTCCAAACCGGGCATGGCTCCAATTTATGGCGGACATCCTAATCCAATCCGTGCAAATCCGGCAGGGGCAGGTTTATATTACCGCACAGGAAATAATGGGACATTCAGTCTCAATCCTACCAGTGACTGGCCTCCGGTGCCTTTATCGATGGCGGATCCACGGGAAGCCGACTTTCTGATGCCTGGTATAGATGATGGGGCGTTGAGTACATTCGGATCGTCTACAAACGGGATAGCAGAATATCTCTCCTCGAGTTTTTATAATGGTCAATTAGTAGGCGATTTATTTCTTGCTGATTTCAGCGGCACCTTGTGGAGAATGAAAATGAATGCTGATGGAACTTCTGTGCAAACCAAAGAAGCATTCGCAAGTGGTTTTGGACAAAATCCGCTGGATGTAACAATTCAGTCCACCGGGCAGATTTTCGATGGCACCATTTGGGTGGCTGATTATGGCAACAACAAAATTTATGTGTTTACACCCGATCCGGGCAGTGCAAGTACCTGTAGCGGTAATAACACAAGCTATACGCAGGATGATGATGGCGATGGATATAGTAATGCTGATGAAACAGATAATGTAACTAATCCCTGTAACAACTTAAGTGTTCCGTCAGATTATGATGGTGATTTTGTTTCTGATAAAAACGATACGGATGATGATAACGATGGAATCCTCGACATTGGCGATGTTTTCCATAGAGACGCGAACAATGGCACTACTACACCGGGTACAATCTTATATCCATTCCTTAATGGCAATCCGGGAACCGGACTGTTTGGTTTAGGATTTACCGGTCTGATGATTAATGGCTCAGGTGATCCTGATAATCTCTATTCACCAGACGATCCGGGTGTTGTAATGGGCGGTGCGGTTGGTTTGGCGACATTCCCTGCTGATCAGGGTAATGTAAATTCAAATACTCAACGTAATGGCTTCCAGTTCGGGTATAATGTAACAAGCAGCTCACCTGCGTTTTCGGTACAGAGCAGTTTGATTGCCCCATTCTTTAATGGTGCAGCAGCTTCTGCAATTAATCAAAATCACAGAGTTGGTATTTACATCGGTACAGGCGACCAGGATAATTTCCTTTCAATTGCACTCAGCGGTTCCGGCAGCGCAACAGCTGGTATCAGGGTTTATGGAGAAAGCGGTGGGGGAACATCCGTTGATGTATTTACTCCGATTGCCGGCATTTTAAATGCGAGCAATATCTTTTTATACCTGGATGTTAATCCTGCTACCGGAGTGGTAACGCCTAAATATAATACCAACGATAATCCGACTATGGTAATACTGGCGCCGGTGCAGTTATCTGGTGCATTACTATCCAAATTACAGGGTTCTGGTGCAATTGCAGTTGGATTGATTGCTCATTCCGGTACTTCCAGCACTTTCAGCGCAAAATATGATTTCATGAATATTGTAACTGCTGCACCAGCAGTAGTTAATCCTATCATGGATCAGAGCGCACTTGTTAATAGCGGTACCAAAGTGGTAAATATTTCAAATGTGTTTACAGACGATGGAGGTACAGCAAATCTTACCTACAGCATTTCTGGCAATACAAATACAGGTTTGATTACAGCCGCCAATTTTAACGGTACAGATCTTACGCTTACTATTGCACCTAATTCAACAGGGCAGTCATCAATAAAAGTGAAAGCTACCGACGGCAGTGGTTTGTTTACAGAAGATGAATTCGTAATTGTTGTTTCAGATAATCTTGCACCATCTGTATTGATCAATGCGGGCGGACCTGCACTTAGCAATGGTGGTTGGAGTGCTGATCAGTATTTCAGCGGTGGTTCAACTTATTCTTCTTCTACAACCGTTACCAATACAAGTAACTCTGCGTTGTATCAATCAGAACGTTGGGGAATGTCTGGCTATGCCATTCCGGTTACAAACGGTACATACACAGTTAAACTTCATTTTGCGGAAGTATTTTACACATCTTCAGGTGCAAGAGTATTTAACGTGAATGTGGAAAATGGGCAGGGAACATTGTCGAACTACGATATTTTCAGTAAAGCAGCAGGATCTAATAAAGCAGTCATTGAAACTTTGACGAACATCAATGTAGCTGACGGCACACTGAATATCGGATTCTCTGCTATCACGGATAATGCTAAGATATCAGCAATAGAATTGATACCGCAAACGGGAGCCAATACTGCTCCTGCAGTGGCGGTACCCATTGCTGATCAATCAGTAGTGGTTGGTACAACAAGTGTAGTGTTGAGTTTGGCCAATACATTTACTGATAATAACGGTGTTGCCAACCTTACATTCAGTGTAAATGGAAATACAAATACAGCACTGGTTACAAGTGCCGTAATAAACGGTACAAATCTTACACTGACTTTGTCTGCTTCACAAACGGGTACTTCAAATATCAAAATAAGAGCTACTGATACGCAGGGATTATTTGTTGAAGATGAATTTAAGGTGGATGTAGTGGTTAGCGTTCCTCAGCCTGCAGTAGCAATCAATGCTGGTGGCAGCAGTGTAACATTTGGTTCACAAACATGGGCCGCTGATAACAGCTTCTCGGGTGGTGCAACTTACTCTACTTCAAATGCGATAGGTAATACAACCAGTGATGCACTTTACCAAACAGAAAGGTGGGGAATGTCTGGTTATGCAATTCCTGTTTCCAATGGTAGCTATACAGTTAAACTACATTTTGCCGAAGTATTCTTCACTGCAAATGGCCTCAGGGTATTTAATGTGAATGTTGAAAATGGGCAGGGTGTGTTGAGCAACTTCGACATACACGCCAAAGGCGGTGCTAACAATGCAGTAATTGAGCAGTTTAATAACGTAACAATTACTGATGGAGTGTTGAATATTGCTTTCAGCGCTGTAACAGACAACGCAAAAGTTTCAGCAATTGAAGTAATCAGTAATGGCTCAACACCTCCGGCCAATACTGCACCGGTGGTAGCTAATGCAATTACCGACAAAACAGCCAATATCAATTCCGGCACACTGGTAGTGAGTCTGGCAAATGTGTTTAATGACGATGCGGGTGCTGCAAATCTTGCACTATCTGTAAGTGGCAATACCAACACTGCGTTAATCACAGGAACTTCAATAGTTGGTAATAATCTTACTCTTACTATCGCGAATGGTGCAACAGGTACAGCCAACATTAAGGTAAAAGCTACCGATGGTCCTGGTTTGTTTGTTGAAGATGAATTTAAAGTGGATGTTGTAAATAATACTGCAACACCTGGAACGATATTGATCAACTCAGGCGGTTCCGCAGTAACATTCGGCGGACAAACATGGTCGGCTGATAACAGTTTCACCGGAGGTTCTGCATATTCTTCCGGCGCTTCAATTGCAGGAACTACGAATGATGCAATCTATCAGAGTGAGAGATGGGGCTTGAATGGTTATGCGATCCCTGTTATAAATGGTAACTATACGGTTAAACTGCATTTTGCAGAAATTCACTTCACTTCTGCAAATTCAAGGAAGTTTAACGTGAATATAGAAGGCGGACAGGGTACGCTTACCAGTTATGACATCTATGCGAAAGTTGGCGGAAACACGGCTACATTTGAGCAGTTCAGTTCTATAAATGTCACCGATGGGGTTTTGAATATCAGCTTTACTTCAGTGGTGGACAATGCGAAGATTTCAGCAATTGAAATTATTCCTAACAGCGGTACGCCAACTAATACGGCACCTGTGGTAAGCACGCCAATACCTAATCAGTCGGTGAATGCAAATACGCCTTCACTTGTTATCAGCCTGGCTAATACCTTCACTGATAATAATGGTGCGGCTAACATAACGCTGAGTGTATCCGGCAATACTAATACAGCTTTGGTTACTGGGGCATCAATCTCCGGTACGAATCTTACCCTCACTTTTGCTGCATCATTAACTGGCACTTCAAACATCAAGATCAAGGCTACAGATGCTGAAGGCTTGTTTGTTGAAGATGAGTTTGTAATGAATGTTGTAGCACCAACACCTGCCTCAACAGTACGGATTAACGCTGGTGGCGGTTCTCAAACCTATAGCGGTATTGTTTGGGCTGCTGATAAGAACTTCACCGGAGGAGCCACATACACCAATGCTGTTGCAATAGCGGGTACTACCAGTGATGCTTTGTACCAGTCAGAACGTTGGGGTAATATGAGTTATAATGTGCCCGTCGCTAATGGTAGCTATACAGTGAAACTTCACTTTGCAGAAATTTACTTTACGACAGCAAATTCAAGGAAGTTCAATGTAAACATCGAAGGCGGACAGGGTGTATTAACTAATTACGACATCTTCGCACAGGCGGGAGCCAAAACGGCAAAGGTTGAACAATTCAACTCGATCAATGTAACTGACGGAACATTGAATATTGTATTCACAAATGTGACTAACAATGCTAAAGTGTCTGCAATAGAAATAATACCAAATGCGGCAACAAGAGTAGCAAACGGTCTTTCGTTCCAGGCAGTTCCTTCTGATAA
Source organism: Chitinophagales bacterium (assembly GCA_031425315.1). GTDB lineage: Bacteria > Bacteroidota > Bacteroidia > Chitinophagales > Chitinophagaceae > Pollutibacter. The sequence continues at coordinate 16,589 of JANPJC010000305.1, read as the reverse complement.
TCATGTCGACCTCAGCTGGGTAGGCGGAACTACTGCTGAAGATGATGTTGTTATCGAAAGATCTAAGGACGGCCTCAGTTATGAATCGCTGTATTCAATTGCAGGCTCTTCCAAAGCTAAGATTGTACAGAAGAATTACTCAGACAATCTGCCACACCAGGGCATATCATACTACAGGTTGAAAACAGTAACGAAAGACGGAACGAGCAGTTATTCTGCCACACGTTCTGTTGTAATGGGCAGGGCCGACCTTACCTTTATGATGTATCCTAACCCGAATACAAGCAAACTGGTATTCATGGAAATTCCTAAGCAGAATGGAAAAGAAACACTTTCGGTACGGGTATTAAATATGCAGGGTGCAGTAATCTATCAAAATCTGCAGGCTGAGCGTAGTACAAATATTTTACTGAAACTGAATCTTCCGTCTAAGATTTCTGCTGGTTCCTACTTCGTGGAGGTTAATCAAAACGGAAAACGGTTTGTTTCAAGACTAATAGTTCAATAATCGGGATCTATACCAACCAAACGAATGCATGGATGAAAGTCCATGCATTTTTTTTTGGTGGTAAACCGTCAGGATTTTAATTATATTACGTGTTACTTTTAATATAAAAAGCCATGTGGAATCGCAGAACATTTATTCGTAATACATCGATTGTTACAGCATTGTCAGGTTATGCCGGATCCATCGAAACGCTGGTGAAAAATCACGGATTTAAAATTGGTGCCTGCGACTGGTCGCTTGGAAAAAACAGTGATCCTGAAGCGCTAAACCTTGCAAAGGAAATTGGCCTCGATGGGGTGATGGTCAATATGGGAAATGCCGCAAACAATTTACACCTCCGCAATAAAGAATTGCAACAGCAGTATCTCGACCTGTCGAAAAAAACAGGTGTAAAAATTTCAAGCATTGCGATCGGTGAATTAAATAATGTGCCTTACAAATCTGCTCCCGAAACTGAACAATGGGTTTGGGACAGTGTGGACACGGCAAAAAACCTGGGGGTACCTGTGGTGTTGCTGGCTTTTTTCAGCAAAAATGATTTGAGGAATGATAAAGCTGGCACAGAAGAAGTGATCAGAAGGTTTAAAAAAGTAGCTCCGCACGCAGAAAAAAATAAGATTATACTGGGAATTGAATCTTATCTCAGCGCCGACGAGCACAAATTTATTATCGACAAAGTAGGCTCACCTGCAATTAAAGTATATTATGATTTCAGGAATACCCAGGATGCCGGTTACGATCCATTAGTAGAGTTTAAAAAATTGGGAAGGGAAATGATATGCGAATTGCATATGAAGGAAAATGGTATTCTGCTGGGCGAGGGCACAGTGAATTGGAAAGGGGTCAGGGAGGTTATAGACGAAACAAATTTTAAAGGCGACAACTGGATGCAAATTGAATGGGCCAAACCGGATAAAGCCGAAATCGTTGAAAGCTACAAGCATAATCATAAATTTCTTCAATCGTTATTTTAATTCTGATTTTTTATTCTGTTGATTAATACAAAAGGTTTATGCGCATTAATGTTATGAAAACCAATCGGAATCTTTTTCTCACCATAAAATTTTCCAAATTTTCCTGTTTTATTGTTTTACTTCTCATCACTTTTATTTCATGTAATACCAATAAGGATGCAGAAAAAACTTATCATCTGACGGGAGAGCTAAATCTGCCTTCGGATTTGAAAGCTGAATTATGGGCAGAGTCGCCGCTGATTCATAACCCTACAAATATCGATGTAGATGCAAGGGGTCGGTTATGGGTAACCGAAGCTGTTAATTATCGGAATTTTAATAATGACTCATTAACCCATCTTCACTTTACGCAGGGAGATAAAGTGGTTATCCTTGAAGATATTGATCAGGATGGTAAGGCAGATACAGCTATTACTTATGTGCAGGATAAGGATTTAGTGGCGCCGATTGGTATTGCTGTTTTTGAAAACAAAGTTGTTGTTTCCTGTGCACCAAACATTATAGTTTATACTGATGATAATGGCGATGATAAACCAGACCGCAAAGAAATTTTGCTGACGGGTTTCGGTGGTCTTGATCATGATCATTCCTTACACGCTGTATTCGGTGGGCCTGATGGAAAATGGTATTTCAATACCGGTAATGCAGGACCGCATATTGTAAAGGATAAAGCTGGCTGGACCTTGCGTTCTGGTAGCGTATATAGCGGTGGATCTCCATACAATAATAAAAACGAACCAATGGTAAGTGATGATGGAAAAAAATGGGTTGGAGGGTTAGCGTTGAGAATGAATCCTGATGGCACCGGGTTAAAAGTACTCGGTCATAATTTCAGGAATTCATATGAAGTGTATGTTGATTCGCATGGCGATATGTGGCAAAATGATAATGACGACCAGGTATTGACCTGCCGGATGTCGTGGCTGATGGAGAATGGAAATGCGGGCTATTTTAGTACTGACGGTTCCCGATATTGGCAGGCTGATCAACGTGTGGGACAGGATATTTTCACTGCTCACTGGCATCAGGAAGATCCAGGTGTGATGCCGGTTGGTTACAATACAGGTGCAGGGTCGCCCACAGGTGTAACACGTATAGAACACGATCTGCTGGGTAAAAATTATCGTGGAATGGTGTTAAGTGCAGACGCGGGACGCAATGTGATTTTTGGTTTTGAGCCGCAGAAAACCGGCTCAGGAATCCTGTTGGCCGAAAAAACAAACTTCATATCATCGTTGCCGGATGATAACGAACTTTATGTATGGAACGATTCTGTTAATCTGGTTGATAAACTGCGGTGGTTCAGGCCGAGTGATGTCGCAACAGGAACTGATGGTGCCATTTATGTAGCAGATTGGTATGATCCCGTAGTCGGCGGTCATCAGATGAAAGATACGGTTGGATACGGAAGGATATTCAGGGTGAGTCCGGCGGATAAAAAACTCATTAATCCTACACTTGATTTCAATACATCTGGCGGACTGATTGAAGCATTGAAAAATCCGGCGATCAATGTTCGGTTCACTGCTGCGGAAAAATTGCGGGCAAAAGGTGCATCTGTTGTAAAAGAAGTTGCTGAGTTATTAAAAGAGGATAATCCTTTTGTCGCAGCAAGAGCATTGTGGATTTTATCTGCTGCAGGAAAAGAGGGACAAGATATTGTTGAAGCTGCGATGGAGAACAAGGACCCTCTGTTAAGGGCTACTGCTTTCAGAGCATTGCGCCAATCATCAACTGGTCATCTTTCTCTTATCAATAAATATTTAAAAGATACTTCTGCATTTGTAAGAAGGGAATTTATAGTGGCTTTACAAAACGCAGAATCCCCTGATCGTAATGATATGTTGATGCAATTGGCATTACAATATAAATCAGGAGACCGCTGGTACCTGGAGGCTTTAGGTACTGCAATGGAAAATAATGCAGGGTTTTGGTACGACAAATTAAAATCAACACTCGGCAAATCATCTCCTCAAAGCTGGAGCAATGAAATGAAAGATTTCGCATGGCGGCTTCATCCTGTTAGTGCCTTGAATGATCTTTCAATGATTGTTGGCGATAGCAGCCTGGATAACAGGGAAAGAATGAAAATGATGACTGCAATTGCGTTTATTAACGACTCAGCTGCTGTTAAAGAAATGATCCATTTTGCAAATACAGGTAAAAATCAAACAGGGGAGATGGCATCCTACTGGTTATCGTTCAGGCAAACGAACGACTGGAATGCGTTGGCCGATTGGTCGAAACTGAATCTTAATACTGATTATGAAAGAAAAGTGGCGCAGATGAAAGTGAAACTGGAGATTCTTAAAGATGAAAGGCAATCATCATACGAACGCAAATCGCAAACCCGGCAGCTGGCATTGGATTCGGTGGGTGCACAAATGTTGCTGGCATTAGCCGGTGAAAAAAAGCTGGCGGCGGATATTGTTGGTTATGCCACTGAATATATTTTCAAAAACCCTGATCCGGCGATACGTGTACAGGCTGGCAGATATTTTACAAGACCCGGCGGTGCCAGAAGTTATTCTATTGATAGTATTGTCATGTTAAAACATGATGCTGCAAAAGGCAAAGCATTATTTCTTACCAACTGTGCTGTTTGTCATAAGTATGGTGATGAAGGAAAAGAAATTGCACCGGAGCTTTCCGCGATCGATAAAAAATTTGATCGCTCATCGTTGCTGGATGCCATCATCAATCCTGACGGCGCAATTGTTTTTGGATATGAACCCTGGTTGGCAAAATTAAAAGATGGTGGATCGGTGTATGGATTTCTCGTTTCAGAGAATAAATCTTTTGTAATGATAAAAGATATAACGGGCCGCAAACATAATATTGCAACAACAAAAATCGAAAGTTTGAAAAAGCAGGAAAAGGGATTAATGCCTGATCCTTCTTCTCTTGGATTGAGTAGCCAGGATCTTGCGGATATCAGTGGATTTTTGGTGGGCAGAAGGCAATAGGCAGAAGGGAACAGCCAATACAGGTTACTGGTTTTAAGTTTTAGGTTAACACAAATTGTCCTGTCATCGGAGTACTCAAGTAGCGGCAAGGCAGGCCTTGCCGCTACCGGAACAGACAATGCAGGTTGTAAGTCGAAAGTTTTATGTTTTAGGTGAATAGCCTTGTAGTTAGACCTTCTCCGTGAATCTCCTGTATTTCAACTCTTGTTGTTTCTCCGTGTAACAAAAACTTTTTTGGACGCAGAAAGCTACAAAGGAACAGCCAGTAAAGGTTATACGTTATAAGTTTTACGTTCTACGTTAACAGCCAATACAAAATCTAGAAAAGGCTGTCGCATCCCACTTCAAAATTCACCTATTCATTCATTGACTCATACATTTCTTGGGGTCTGTTCATTCACGATTCACGCAGGCAACGGCTGTTAATTTACCCATTGACACATTCACCAATTCACCTTCTGCCAGGGCACTTCCCACTTCCCCACTTCACATTTCGCACTTGTTTTCATCCCATTGCGTAAACAATAATATTTACCCCAAATTTGGTATTGTCCTCCGCAAGAAACCTTTTGTTCCTGAAATCATAATCCCATTCACAACCATAATCTTTATTGCTGTATAACACGCCGATACGGCCGTTGATTTCTATTGCTTTAAGGTAATCATGTACAAGATCGTCGCCCCAGCCATTGAGTTCAAAACCGGTATTCGGTGGCCCTTTCTCAAACTCAAAAAATGACCGGTAGATTTCATGTTTGTTGGAGATTTTCTTTAATGCCCCATTGCCGAATAAAGCCGCCATCTGCGCTTCAAATGATTTCGCAAATAAACCATCGATATCATGATTACAGTCATCCACAAAAACAAAACCACCGTTATTGACATATCGCTTAAAATTAGCCGCCTCCGCCGCATCGAACTGCACCAGCTTACGTCCGCTGAGATAACTGAATGGATAAAGGAATAATTCACCACTGCTTAGTTCCACCACTTTTTCCTGCGTGGCAATAGGAATCGTTGTGTATTCAAGCAGCGAATTAAGGATATTCGCCGGCATCCGCTGATCGGTATCCCAGTCACCGGATCGGTATTTGATACGCGTAAATGTAAACTTTGATTTTAATAACATGATTTCGTTGCGAAATTAAGTATAACCACCGTTCAAGTCATTATTTGGCCTTAAACAAGAGTTTTACTTTAACATTCCGGATTTTTTTTTAATTTCCTGCTCTTTGAAACGCTTCATTTTCTTTACGAAAAATAACTTCTTTGAACAATATACAACCGGCTATTGATGGATTATTGGCAAAACTGTCATCACTAAAAAATGAAATTCAAAAGGTAATAGTAGGACAAGATCAGGTGCTGGACGAAATGCTGGTGGCTTTGCTTGCAGGGGGACATTGTTTAATTGAAGGTGTACCCGGTCTCGCAAAAACGCTCATGGTAAAAACCCTGGCAAGGTCGCTGGATCTCTCTTTCCGCAGAATTCAGTTTACACCTGATTTAATGCCGACAGATTTAATCGGTACCGAAATTCTGGAAGAGGATCATGCAACAGGCAAACGATTTTTCAAATTCAATAAAGGTCCGCTATTTGCCCATATTGTTCTCGCAGATGAAATAAACAGAACTCCTCCTAAAACGCAATCAGCATTGCTCGAAGCTATGCAGGAATTTGAGGTAACATATGGCGGACAGACCTATCCATTGGAAAAACCATTTTTTATACTGGCCACTCAAAATCCTATTGAGCAGGCGGGCACTTATCCACTACCGGAAGCCCAACTAGATCGTTTTCTGCTTTACATAAAAATCGGTTACCCATCTGAACAGGAAGAAATGCTCGTGTTGAATAATACCACAGGAAACAAAAATGTTATGGTGAATCCTGTATTGGGTGGAGATGAAATCAGAACCCTTCAAAAATTAGTAAGAGACGTAAGCATCAGTGAAGATCTTATAGCATTTGTAAGCAGGCTGGTAAGAGCAACACGACCTGATACAACAAATATTGAATATGTAAAAGAATGGGTGCGATGGGGAGCCGGACCCCGGGCCGGACAAAGTTTGATTCTCACTGCCAAAGCCAATGCTTTATTGAAAGGGAGATATGCAGTATTAATGGATGATATAAAATCGATGGCCTTTCCTGTGTTGCGACACAGGATTTTAATGAACTTTAAAGCAGATGCAGAAAATATAACTACAGATGATGTAACCGCTCAGTTATTAAAATCAGTGAGCCGACCAGAAAACATTATCCGTTAAAGAATTTTAAAGCCGGAAGAGAAGTACAACGATTGCCTGCATGATAAGAAAGATACGGCTATGAGTAAATTATTTTTCACATTAGATTTTATTCGCAATGAGCAGGCTGATTAATCCTGCGCTGATGATGGCGTTGAAAAACCTGCAGCTGGCTGCCCGTACAACGATCGATGGATTGATGTCGGGAATCAACAAAAGCAAAATGAAAGGTCCGGGACTTGAATTCAGTCAGTACAGAAGTTATGAACCCGGGGATGATCTGCGATGGCTGGATTGGAAGTTGTATGCAAGATCAGATAGATACTATATCCGTGAATCAGAAATTGAAACCAGTATATACGTAAGAATTTTAGTTGATGCGAGTGCTTCAATGTTACATAAAGACGGCAATTTTCAGAAGATAGAATATGCACGATATCTCGCTGCCACACTCGCCTGGCTGGCGCACCAGCAAACTGATGGAACCGGCCTTTATGTATTTCAGGGTAATAATCTTTTTACTTTACCGGTGAAAAAAGATCATCAGCATTTTCAACGATTATGTTATACGCTTGAGAATATCGTACCGGGAGGCAGTTTTACATCTCCGGTACAGTACAAAGATTTATTCAGCGGATCGTTCAGGAGAGAGTTGCTTATTTTTATAACAGATTTTTACCAGGCAGATAATGAATTGTTCAGGTTGCTGGAATCTTTATCTGCATTGCGGCATGAGATACTGGTTTTTCATGTGATGGGTAAAAATGAAATGGAAATGGATTTCAAAGGATATGCTGCTTTGCAGGACCTGGAAACTGGCAGCATTATTCCATTTGATGCCGCAACTGGAAAAGAGGAATACCTTTCAAAATTACATACACATATTGACCGGATACAAAGAAGACTTGCCGAAAAAAATATTTCGTACCGGCTGATGCAGATGGATGAACCACTGGAGCTGGCTATTAAGGATTTCCTGAAGCAGAGAAATAAATTAAAAAACTAAGTTTGTTACAATTTCTTCAACCATTATGGCTCTGGGCTGCCACAGGAATAATTATTCCTGTGCTCATTCATTTATGGAAAGTGAAGGAAGGTAAGGTACTGACTGTGGGAAGTGTGATATTATTAAACGCAGCCACTGAAAAATCGGCCAGGAGCATTCAACTCAATCAGTTATTATTATTACTGCTGCGCTGCCTGCTTATTATTTTGTTCGCAATGTTTCTCGCAGGCCCTCGATGGGTACAGAAAAGCAGCTCAATTGGAAAAGGCTGGATACTAATCAGTCAGAATAATGGCAAAGCTGCTTACAACCAATATTCTAATTTGATAGATTCTTTGTTTAACTCCGGATACATTTTTAAAAGCTGGGATACTTCGTTGGTTTCTTTAAAAAAGGAAGAAGTTATCAATTCGGCAAAATCTGAACACCTTAATCATACTATTTCTCCCTGGAATATGATTGATATACTCAATAATAAATCGCCCGAGGGACTGCCTGTGTTTTTATTTGCGTCTTTAACTAAAAATCAGTTTGCCGGCAAACGTCCGGCTACAAATTTATCCTTGCAGATTTTCGAATTTGACGATCAATCACCGGCAGTATCAGCCGTGCAGCATGCGCATATAATCAATACAGATTCTGTTATGATAACACTGGGTCGCAGTACGTCTGCGATCAACACTATCGAAAATAAAATACTTGCAATTGATGGAGTGAATGCAGATAGCGTGTTATTCATCCGTAAGAATAATTTATTATATGCCCATTCAGGACTCACAAGTACTATCAAAATTGACGATGAAACGTATGCCATTACAATAGTTGCTGAAAGGGGCTCTTACGACGCTGAAGCAATATCTGCTGCGTTGAAAGCGATAGCACAATACTCCCAGTATCATTTCGCCATAGATATTAAAACGCCTTCGGATAATATTTCTGCAACTCAAAAGTGGATATTTTGGCTATCGGAAAAACCTGTACCAACAAATATCAGTGCTGAAAAATATTTTATTTATGCCGCGGGAAAACCTTTGCAGACATCCTCAGTTATTATTACCGGTAAGCCTTTTTTCAGTAATCGGCCGTTGCCCCTTTACCAAAAAATTGATATCGCAGATCCAGTTGTTAACGCTGAATTAGTTATTTGGAAAGATGGTTTTGGAAAACCTCTGTTGGTTAAACACATTGATACTGCTGAGCGATACTTTTTTTATAGCAGGTTTAATGCAGCCTGGAATGGATTGGTATGGGATCCGGTTTTTCCTTCAATCCTCTTTGATTTGTTGATCGGTGAACAGTATCACTCCTTTCCAGCTCAATTTGATCAGCGGAAAATCAGCAATGTTCAAACAGCTCCTGCAAAAATAACGGGATCAAAAAAAATGGAGATTAACAGAGATGCATTATCTCTGGCTTCATTCAACTGGTGGATAATATTATTGCTTTTTGTTGTTGAGAGATTGTTGTCTACCACAGAAAAAATTAAGCGGATTGACTGATCATTCTTCCATATCAGTTTTTAAAGCTGTCAAAAGAAAATGGACAGTCAGTACGCTTACCGCCGACATTTTATTTGCATCGGCAGCCGGCATCTTATTAATTTATCCATTAAATTATACTACGGATATATCTTTTTGGTGGCTGCTGCCTGTAATAGCTTCAATAGCTGCATTAATAATTTATCTTGATAAATCGTGGCGAATTTCTGATACTGATATAGCCAGTTATCTGGACAGGAAATTTCCTGAGCTGGAAGAAAGCAGCCGTTTGTTATTGCAACCTGCAGAGACCCTCACAATGCTCCAGCAATTACAGGTTAACAAGATTGCGCAAAATGTTCAGCATGTTGATCGGCCGGGTAAAATCAATTCTAAAATATTTCCAGCTCTTGGAGTAGTGCTGATTGCTGGCTTGATTGCTGTAATAATTTCAAATTTCTCATCGAATGAGAAGCCGGTTTCAACGATAATAAATAGTGAAAGCGCCAACACAAAACCTGTTAAAGAACTGGTGCAAATAGCTGAAGTCAACACTACAGTTATTCCACCAGCTTACACCAGAAAACTTCCATTAAAGCAGGATTTTTCTAACATAATTGCCGTTGAAGGATCAACTGCAAAATGGGCTATCAAAACAACATCGGCAGCGGAAAATGTATCATTGATTTTAAACGATACGAAATCATATCGTTTTTCTCTATCCAATAATGATTCAACTGTTTGGGAGTTCAATTTAATGCTGAGCCGCTCGGGATTTTATCAATTCGTGGTGGATGGAAAAACATCTGAATTATATCAGCTTCAGATTACGCGCGACCTGCCGCCCAAAATTGTAGTTGCTGATCCAAAGCCTGATTTGTTGATTAAGTATGGAGAACCAAAACATTTTGTATTACAAACTATCGCAAGTGACGATTATGGAATTCAAAATGCTTATGCGTTTGCAACAGTGTCAAGCGGCAGCGGGGAAGCAGTAAAGTTTAAACAGAAACAACTGAATTTTGCAGCGAATTTTTCTACGCGAAATACCACTTATGATTTGCGACAAACCATTCGCCTGGATAGTTTGGGAATGCAGCCTGGTGATGAGTTGTACATCTATGTAATGGCAATAGATAATTTAAATCAGGAAACACGTTCAGATATGTACCGGGTTATCCTTGAAGACACGGCGCAACTGTTTAGTGTGGATGGATTAATGAATGGATTGGATATCAAACCTGAATATTTCAGGAGTCAGCGGCAGATCATCATCGAAACAGAACAATTATTAAGAGATCAGGCGAAATTAACCAAAGAAGAATTTGAAAATAAGAGTAACAGTTTGGGTATTGACCAAAAGTTGTTGAGATTGAGATATGGAAAATTTCTGGGAGAAGAAGCTGTTACTTACGGGCAGGGTGAAGCAGAACAACACGAAGAAGGGGAGGAACATGATGATCATCAGAATGAATCATCGTCGCCAAAGGATGTATTGAGCCAGTTTGGTCATAGTCACGACAATGCAGAAGATGCAACTTTTTTTGACCCGGCGACAAAGAAACAACTACGCGCGACACTGAATGAAATGTGGAAAGCAGAATTGCAGCTGCGTACCTTCAAACCAAAAGACGCATTGCCTTTTGAACTGGAAACGCTGCGATTATTGAAAGATTTGCAACAGCAGTCGAGAGTGTATGTAGCAAAAACAAGTTCAAAAACGACTCCTTTAAAACCTGAAACAAGACTCACGGGTGAAATGGAAGAAATTGTGAGCCCGGTTTTCAGTTACACCAATATTTATACTCCATCGCAGTCGGAGCCACTGCAGCAGGCGTTGACTGCACTGCAACAGTTGCAGCTTAACGGTGCTTATAATCCTGCAACACTCGTTATATTAAATGAGGCAAATAAATTACTTGCGGGCAAAGCCGCTGATGAGCCATCGAAATACATTAAAGCATTGTCCGCGATTCGTAATATTATCAATTCAATCAATGTTAATAAAGTTATTCTATCAGTAGATATTATTACAGCCCAAAAAGCGCTTCAGGTAATGATTGACATTCCTGTACCCAGGCCAGTGCTGAAACAACAGGAGAGTGGAACTCTTTCAGATTTTTATTTTCAACAACTTGAAAAAGGAAAAAACTGATGGATGTAATGAATGTATTTGCCGGGGTAATGTGCCTGATTGTTTTACTGTTCTTATTTTTTCGGGAAAATAATCGCAAAGACAAAAGAAGAATCGGTTGGAGAATGGCGGCAACATTTGTTGCTATTCTTGGCATATACCTTTTACTCGTTCCTGTTAGGTGCAAACAAAAAAGATTACCGACGGGGAATGTGGCCATACTGCTAACACCAGATTTTTCGATGGACACGCTTGATTTTGTTTTAAAAGAAAACCCTGGGGCAGTTACAATCGATGAAAGTTCGTTGTGGAAAATCAACAATGATTTTGAAACATTGCACATTATTGGTAGCGGCATTTCATTTCCGGTAGATGAATCCGCATTACCGGGCAATGTAATTTTTCATCCTACCCTGGAAAAGGAAGCAACATTTGTTGCCATTGACTGGAACAGAAAATTAATGGCGGGTGAACCACTTATTGTTCAAGGCAGTTACAGGAATCAATCAGGTGGATCGATTCGATTGTTATTGTCCGGCTTTTCAACAATTGCTGATTCAGTAGCTGCAGCAAAGGGTGTTACCGATTTTACATTAACTGCTAAGCCGGCAATAAACGGTAGGGGAGTGTATCGAATATTGGCCATGGATGGCACAGATACATTAGAAAATAATGCAATTCCTTTTGAGGTAATTAATTCGGAAAAACCCGCCTTACTATTGCTGTCGGCCTATCCTGATTTTGAAAACAGATTCTTGATAGACTGGTTATCCGCTTCACAGTATAAGGTGATGAGCCGGACGAGGATTAGTAAACAAAAGTTTGAAAAGAATTTTTATAATACACCGGCAAGGGCTATCAACCAGGTTAACGCTGGTGTTCTCGACAGCACTGATGTGGTTATTATTGATGAAGAAGAATTAAAGGAATTGAATACAACAGAAAAAAATCTGTTGCGGAAATATCTTTCAAATAATAGTATCGGATTAATGATCAGGGCAGACAGCGCTTCTGGAGGCCGGCAGCTGTTCACTGGAAATAAAATAATAAAAGTCGGTTCTTTCAACAATCAAAGAATCGCAATAGAAATCAAAGGTAGAAAAGACAGAATTGTTTTGTGGAACAGTGGAATATCAAAATATTTAAATAATGGTGCCAATACGGTATCGATGATCAGGGATTCGGCTGGGCATAGTTTGGCTGGTGTTGCTATGTATGGGAAGGGCAGGATAGTTTATAATGCCATGCCACCGGTTTTTCCTTTGATGATTAGTGGCGAAAAAAAATCATACGAGCTGATCTGGAGTACATTGCTTCAGCAAACAACTCCATTCGTTAATGACCATCCCGCTGTTTTCTTGTCAGCAAAATTCCCTCAGGTGAACATGCCGAATGATGTAATTGTAAAGACATCAAAGAAATTGGTACCTGAATTGTACGCAGATGAAAAACCATTTGCTTTGCAGCAGCATGAATGGTTAAGTGGTCACTATAGTGGAACCTACTGGCCTGTTAAAACAGGATGGCAAAATGTTTTTGTTATGGGAGATGAAAAAATTCAGGTCTATATTTTTGATAGTACAGATTGGAAGAACATCAGAATGATAGAGTCTAATAATTCCACAAAAAAATTAATCAATCATAAAAGAAATATAAGGTCATTAGAAAAATCTGAAAATGATTTTTCTGCAGTACCGCTATCTCCAGTTTATTGGTTAGTTTTATTTATATTGGGATCAGGATATTTATGGATCGAGCGGAAAATCCCATAACTCAATAATTCCCCCGGATCCGGTTTACAACCTGCTGCCTTAAATTGATTTTTCCAGATATTAAAAGCATAATACTTTGAAAAGAAATGAATTTCTTCAGTTATCCGCATTAAACGCAGGTGCATTGATGATTCCCAAATTCATGATGGCCGGCAATATTATTGATGAGAGAGCCATATTGAATGAAGGCATAGATGTCCGTATCAAAAAAGAATTAGCCGACGCGGCATTGAATGTTGCCAAATCGAAAGGTGCGTCGTATACAGATGTCCGGATTGGTCGCTACCTGAATCAGTTCGTTATCACAAGAGACAAAGGAGTACAAAACGTGGCGAATACCGAAAGTTTTGGCATAGGTATAAGAGTGATTGCGAGTGGCTGCTGGGGATTTGCTGCAACCAACGAAGTGAGCAAAGATGGCATCGCCAAATGTGCCGAACGCGCTGTTGCTGTTGCAAAAGCCAATGCAAAAATAAAAGCAAATACAGTGCAGCTTGTTTCTCAAAAAGGATATGGCCAGGTATCCTGGAAAACACCGATAGAAAAAAGTGCTTTCGAGGTGCCGGTGAAGGATAAGGTAGATTTGCTGCTGAAAGTGAATGATATCGCAATACAGGGTGGTGCAAGTTTTATCAATGCGGCGATACTTGCAGTGAATGAACAGAAATATTTTGCGTCATCGGATGGTTCTTATATCGATCAGGATATTCATCGCTTATTCCCAACATTTACAGTAACAGGAACAGACAAGTCATCAGGTAAATTTGCAACCCGTGCTTCATTCAGTTCGCCTGTTGGTATGGGCTATGAATATTTAAATCCGGATGAAGCCAATAAAGTAAAAGGCATTGTTACCCGTTACAAAGACCGTTACGATATGCTCGAAGATGTAAAAGCTGCGACAGAAGATGTTAAACAAAAACTAGCCGCTAAATCTGTTGAACCTGGAAAGTATGATCTTGTACTTGATCCTTCACATTTGTGGCTCACAATTCATGAATCAGTGGCGCATCCTACAGAACTCGACAGAGTTTTGGGATATGAAGCGAATTATGCAGGCACAAGTTTTCTTACGCTCGATAAATTAAAGTCAGGCAATTTTAAATTTGGAAGTGATATCGTAAATGTTGTTGCTGACAAATTGCAGAAGGGTTCCTTAGGTGCCGTGGGATATGATGATGAAGGGGTGGGCACAAAAAAATGGGATATTATCAAAGATGGCGTGCTGGTGAATTTCCAGGCGATACGCGATCAGGCGCATATACTCGGATTAAAGGAATCGCATGGTTGTTGTTATGCGCAAAGCTGGAGCGATGTACAATTTCAGCGAATGCCAAATATTTCGCTACAGCCGGGCAAGCAGAAAATGAGTGTGGATGATATCATCAAAAATGTGGAAAAAGGAATTTACATTATTGGTAACGGGTCATTCTCTATAGATCAGCAGCGGTACAATTTCCAGTTTGGCGGACAAACATTTTATGAAATCAAAAACGGTAAAATTGTTGGGATGCTCAAGGATGTTTCCTACCAGGCTAATACACAGGAGTTCTGGAATTCCTGTGCTGCCATCGCTGATGAGTCGGATTACCGTTTGGGTGGCGCTTTTAACGATGGCAAGGGGCAACCTGGTCAGTCGAATGCAGTATCCCATGGCAGTTCCACAACCCGCTTTAATGGAGTGAATGTTATCAATACAGCAAGAAAAATATAAAAGATATTATGGCAATATATTCAAAAGAAGAAGCCCGGAAATTATTGGCGAAAGTACTGTCATTTTCAAAAGGCGATGAATGTGAAGTTTTTCTGAATGGTAATGAAGGCGGCAATATCAGGTATGCACTCAATGCAGTAAGTACTGCCGGTGATATATCTACATTAGGCCTTTCCGTTAGTTCTACCTTTGGGAAAAAAACCGGAACTGCCACTATCAATGAATTTGATGATGCATCCCTGGAGAAAGTGGTTCGTCGTTCGGAAGAACTGGCGCAGCTGGCACCGGAAAATCCCGAGCATATGCCTTTATTGGGTCCGCAGGAATATACAGATTCTATCACCTGGCTTCCTTCAACCGCTTCCATGACGGCGGATTCCCGTGCGGAGTTTGTAGCCCGTAGTATAAAAGTTGCAGAAGAAGCTAAACTCGAAGCGGCAGGTTTTCTGGAAAACGAAGCCAGCTTTGATTCAATGATGAATTCAAAAGGGTTGTATGCATACGATAAAAGTACAGAGGTTACTTTTTCAATTACCACGAGGAATAAAGCGGGTACGGGTTCGGGTTATGCTGCGCGTGGGTTTAATGATGTAAGCAAGCTGGATACTTTATCAGCTACAAAAGTTGCAGCAGCAAAAGCCAATGGATCTGCAGATGCAAGTGCAATCGAACCGGGAAAATATACAGTGATTTTAGAACCTGTTGCGGCCACCTACATGCTTGAAAACATGTTCAGGGGACTTGATGCAAGAAGTGCTGATGAGGGGAGGAGCTTTATGAGTAAACCCGGTGGTGGCAATCGTATTGGGGATCAGCTGATGGATGAAAAAGTAAATATTTATTCAGACCCTTTTCATCCTGATCTGCCATCTGCTACCTGGAACCGCGATGGATTTCCGCTAAAGAAAACCAGCTGGATTGACAAAGGTGTGGTGAAAAATTTAAGTTATTCAAGATACTGGGCGCAAAAACAGGGCAAAGATCCTGTACCATCTCCTTCCAATATCATTATGGACGGCGGAACAGCTTCGCTTGAAGATTTAATAAAGAGTACAGAAAAAGGAATATTGGTTTCCCGTCTCTGGTATATCCGTATGGTGGACCCGCAAACGCTATTATTGACCGGACTCACCCGGGATGGAACTTTTTATATTGAAAATGGACAGATCAAATTTCCGATAAAAAATATGCGCTTTAACGAAAGTCCTGTGATTATGCTAAACAATGTTGAAGCTCTGGGTAAAACCGAAAGAAGTATCAGCATTGAATCATACAGAAGTTATCTTATTCCGCCATTGAAAGTGAGGGATTTTACTTTTACATCATTGTCGGACGCGGTATAGTAAGCAGTGAGCAGTAAGCAGTGAGCAGGAACAGCCGGTACAGGTGGTAGGTTTTAGGTATTAAGTACAACAATGGCTGTTTCTTTGTGTACCTCTGTTTTTCTTTGTGGCTCTTTGTGTAACAAACTGTTAGAATCTGCAGTTACCTGATTGGTTATAAAAGTTTGGCCACAGAGAGCCACAAAGGAACAAAGAGCACAGAGGAACAGCCAATACAGGTATTACGTAATAAGTTTTACGTAATACGTTCGAACCACCGGCTGTGGATTATCCCATTGACACATTCACTTATTCACTTGTTAAGCCGAGAAAAGTCAGCAACTTACATTGACGTTTCACGATTGAGGATTCACGCAGGAGGCGGCTGTTTATTCTCCCATTGACACATTCACTGATACACATGTAAAACCGAGTAAAGACAGAAACTTTGATAGAGGTTTGAGG
>JANPJC010000304.1:0-22499 GCA_031425315.1 Chitinophagales bacterium | reverse complement strand
TATCTGAGTAGCTAACACTTAGAATTTGTCCTTGATATCAACGTTCTCCGGCTAATTTATTAATACATAATTTAAACAAAAGGTTGAGTAGTTTGTATATCTATGTTGACCACGTTACCAGGTTACAGTACGCCCATGCTGGGTTTCACCTAGTACATCTTAGGATTCGTTGTTTTGATCTTAAAAGAGACATTCTGATAAACGTTGTTCGTTAGCTATAAGCCCGAAACTGACAGTTTGCTGGGGTCGAACTTGAACTAAACGAACTCAGCATATTTGCCGAAAGCCTTGGTAGTATTCCCCCTAACACAGCATTGGTTGTTATTAACGACGGATATAACCGCTTTGAATTATTTTCCACCAGCGACTTTAAACTGAACGGAACTGTTTATATACGAAGAAAAAAGCGGTAGACGTTACAGGTTTCAAAAACCTGTTAGGTTTAGAACAGCTCCTGCTGTGGCGTCTCTGGTTTATGCACCCACTCCATTTCAGTACTCTTTGTAAAATCAGCGAGCTTATTACCTACAGCGCGCCAACCCATTACCTCAACAAATCCCTCCAGTTTTACCTTAGTGACCCTCGCCTGCTGACCACGTCCCGATTTTATTGACACAACTGGTTTTTCAACAGTAGTTACTGCTTCAAGCCTGTTGCCATCACCTTCTTTAATGAATAAAAACTTATTATGCAAAGTGGTGGTTTCAATTCGGAAACGTTTCACATTGTATTGTAGCTTCTCGTTATCAAGATAAATTGCAGTTACAATTTTGTCAGGATCGAATTTGGAAATTTCAACAATCTGCTTCGCATCAAAACGCTGATTCAGTTCTGTATCAGTGATTTCATAATTACCGTCATGATACACCACCAGTATTCTGTCACCGGGTTGAAAACTTCCGAGATATTCTCCTTTCTCCTCTGTGTTTAATCTGCCAAATGTTTCATCAAACCAAAGTTTTAAGGCACCCAATGTTGACTTACCCGCCTCTTTTAATTTCACACTTTTTATCGGGTATTTTGTTACCTGGTTACCGATAGCACTTCTGCTTTTAATTTCAAGTTCTTCGAAATAATATTCCAGGTTTTTATTGCGTGCACTGCTGTTGGGACTTAACAAAATCGTCACCGATTCGGCCTCGCCATTTTGATTAACGCTGAAATAGTTTATTTTACTTTTATCGTGTCCGCGTGTTAAATCATATGCTTTGTCGCGAGTGATACCTGTAACATTAAATCGTTTGGCATACGACATTCCTGTTTCACCATCCGAATAAATCATGTTGTAGGTAAGCCTTTCATCATTCTTCTGGAACACTGCTGCATGCAATATATCTTTTCCGATATACACCTTCTCACCCACTTTTACCACTTTCATAATACCGCGTTTGGTGAATACAATTACATCATCCAAACTGGAACATTCGGCAATAAATTCATCTTTTTTCAAACTGGTTCCTATAAAACCTTCGGCACGATTGATGTATAAACGAATATTGGCAATAGCAACTTCACGGGCGTTGATTGTATCAAAAGGTTTAATTTCAGTTCGTCTTTTGCGGGTGGTACCATAACGCTGCTGCAATCCTTCGAAATAAGCCACCGCATAATCAGTGAGATTATTGAGGTGATGTTTAGTTTCTTTGATTTCTTTTTCAACACCCTTGATCTGTTCGGTCAATTCATCGATATCTAATTTGTAAATGCGACGAACCGGCTTTTCGGTAAGCTTCAATACATCTTCCCGCACCACCGGCCGCTTTAATTTTTTAAGGAAAGGTTCAAAAGCGTTGGTTATCGCTTCTATTACTTTATCCCAGGTGGCGTGCTTTTTCTCCAGTTCCTTATAAATCTTTTCCTCAAAGAAAATTTTCTCCAATGAAGCATAGTGCCATTTATCTTCCAACTCACTTAACCTGATCTGCAATTCTTTATTCAGCAGCTCACGTGTACGGTCAGTTGAAATACGCAGCAGTTCTGATGTACTTAGAAACAGCGGTTTCTGCTCAACAATTACGCATGCGTTGGGAGCAATGCTCACTTCACAATCGGTAAACGCATATAGTGCATCAATGGTAATATCCGGAGAAATGCCCGGCGCCAGTTCCACTGTAATCTCTACCTGCGCAGCGGTGTTATCTGTAACTTTCTTTATTTTAATTTTTCCCTGGTCGTTTGCCTTTACAATCGACTCCATCAATTGTGTAGTGGTGATACCATAAGGTACATCACGAATCACAATTGTCTTTTTATCCAGCTCTTCTATATGCGAACGGCACCTGATGCGGCTTCCTCTTTTGCCATCATTGTACATATTCACATCTATCATCCCGCCGGTTTGAAAATCAGGAAACAATTCAAACTTCTTTCCCCTCAGATATTTGATTGATGCATCAATAAGCTCATTAAAATTGTGCGGAAGAATTTTGGTTGACAATCCCACTGCAATACCTTCAGCCCCCTGAGCCAACACCAGCGGAAATTTCATCGGCAAGGCCACGGGCTCTTTCTTGCGGCCATCGTAACTCAACTGCCATTCGGTTGTTTTTGAATTGAATGCCACCTCGAGCGCAAACTTGCTTAATCGCGCCTCGATATACCTCGGTGCTGCCGCATCATCACCGGTACGCACATCGCCCCAGTTTCCCTGCGTATCTATCATCAGGTCTTTCTGACCGATATTCACCAGCGCATCCTGTATACTGGCGTCACCATGCGGATGATACTGCATGGTTTGTCCGATGATATTTGCAGCCTTATTCAGCCTGCCATCATCCATTTCCTTCATTGAATGAAGAATGCGTCGTTGAACAGGTTTTAATCCATCATCAATAGCCGGAACTGCTCTTTCCAATATCACATATGATGCATAGTCAAGAAACCAGGTTTTATATTGTCCATGCACACCGGTTTCCATTCCGGTAATTTCATTCAGAATCTGCTTTGATGTAGCCATTGTAATCCTTCCTTTTTATCCAACCGTTCCTGAAACCGTTTCAGCAATCTTTGTTTTAATCTCAAAATCCTTCATTCCCTTTATCTCACCCTGAACATCAACAGCAGCGCCTTCAGTAATCAGTGTTTTCAACCGCCAAAGCAGGTAAGCATCCCCGGTAGTATTTTTATTTTTCTGCAGGAAATGGTGTATCACTTTTGCCGCCTTCTGCCAGTCACCGGTTACATATTTCAGCAGGTCATTATCATAAAAATCAAAATCATGCTGTGCCAGCTTTTTACCGCCTTCCAGCATCCGCACACCTTTACCTTCGTTGCATATTCTTGTCCACTCATCAGGATCTATTTCAAATTCACTCGGCGTAATTGGCCTTGCAAGTTTCTTGGCTTTCAGAAACTCTTTTGCAGGGATCTGGCTCAGCCAATCAGGATAAAAAATATGGCCCTTTTCATTAATAAAGGGAAGGTTGTTGAGGTACAGCATAAATACGCGGCCCTGATAAGCTTTTAGTTGAGATACCAACCAGTAATATCCACTTACATCATGTTTGTTTTGTGCTGCCCATACCCAGATTATTTCCTTTTCATCTTCATCCATATGCTTTTTTAATTCTTCAACTGTTGCCGGATCATTTACTGTTCCGTTTTCTGCAAGTATGGCAAATTCACTGTTCGACAAAATCGTTTTCCACCAGTCTTTTCTGGCTTCAATTCCTGCTGCAGAAAATATATCCGTCAATGGCCCAACAGCATAATCATCTTTAATAATCACTACATCACCCGTAAGACTTTCATCCATTTCAATGGCTTTGTGCAGTACGGTAATATCAGGTTCGTTAAATACAATATGAATCATATAATCACTTATAAAATTGTAGTAAAATTTTTGACTATAATGCGCCAGCCGGCTCTTCTTCAACGCGGTCCATTTCTATTTTCAGATTTGAAACGATAAACTCCTGCCGCTCCTGCGTATTTTTGCCCATGTAATACTCCAGCAAGTGCTGAATATGGGTATGCTGCTCAAGAAATACAGGTTGCTTGCGGATATCCGCTCCAATAAATTTCCCGAATTCATCAGGTGAAATTTCTCCCAAACCTTTAAATCGCGTGATCTCTGATTTGGCGCCAAGTTTCTTTATTGCAGCCACACGTTCCTGGTCACTATAGCAATATATTGTTTCCTGTTTCGTCCGCACACGGAACAAAGGTGTATCGAGAATATATACATGGCCATCTCTAACCAGGTCAGGAAAGAACTGAAGGAAAAAAGTCATCAAGAGCAAACGGATGTGCATACCATCAACATCAGCATCAGTGGAAATGATAATGTTGCCGTAGCGTAGCCCTTCATTGCCATCTTCGATATTCAGCGCATGTTGCAATAAGTTAAACTCTTCATTTTCATATACCACTTTCTTCGTTAGTCCGAAACAGTTCAATGGCTTTCCCCTCAAACTAAATACTGCCTGCGTTTCTACATCCCGCGATTTGGTAATGGAACCGCTGGCCGAATCCCCTTCTGTTATGAATATTGTACTCTGTAACCGCTTTGCAATAAATTCTTCTTTGCCTTTATTTGGCGGCTCATCATTCAGGTGAATGCGGCAATCGCGAAGTTTCTTGTTATGCAGGTTTGCTTTTTTGGCTCTTTCATTCGCCAGCTTTTTGATACCTGCGAGTTCCTTTCTTTCTCTTTCACTCTGCTCAATTCTTTTCTTTAAAGCATCAGCAACAATTGCGTTTTTATGAAGATAATTATCCAGTTCGCGGCCGAGGAAATCGACCATAAAGTTCTTCATACCCGGGCCACCTTCCGATATCACCAGTGAACCTAATTTGGTTTTGGTTTGTGATTCAAAAACGGGCTCCTGAACCCGTACGGCTATCGCAGCAACTATACTTTGCCTGATGTCAGCAGTATCATAATCTTTTTTGTAAAACTCCCTGACGGTTTTTACAAATGCTTCCCTGAACGCAGCCACATGTGTACCACCCTGAGTGGTATACTGACCATTCACAAAACTGTACAGATCTTCTCCGTATTCATTGTTATGGGTGAAAGCAATTTCCACATCTTCTCCCTTGAGATGAATAATGGGGTAACGAATTTCATCCTCATTGGTTTTCCTTTTCAGCAGATCCAGCAATCCATTTTTGCTGAGAAATTTCTTGCCGTTATAGGTGATGAGTAAGCCTGCATTGAGGTAACAATAGTTCCAAAGCTGGTTTTCGAGATATTCAGGAATGAAATGAAAATTCCGGAATACAGAATCATCAGGGACAAAACTTACGAGCGTTCCGTTGGATTCACCGGATTTGATTTCCTTTTCTTCCTTTATCAGCATCCCCTTATTGAACTCTGCAGATTTTTCCCTTCCGTCACGAAAAGCCGTCACTCTGAAATAACTGCTCAATGCATTTACAGCTTTGGTACCCACTCCATTAAGACCCACACTTTTTTGAAATACTTTGCTGTCATACTTGGCACCGGTGTTTATCTTACTCACAACATCCACCAGCTTACCCAGTGGAATACCTCTGCCGAAATCTCTTATCGTTACTGTTTTATCTTCAATAACCAGGTCAATATGCTTACCATATCCCATCATATGCTCATCAATACAGTTGTCCATTACCTCTTTCAACAGTACATAAATACCATCGTCTGCACTGCTGCCATCGCCAAGTTTGCCAATGTACATTCCGGGGCGCAGCCGGATATGTTCCCGCCAGTCAAGGCTCTTGATCGAAGCCTCGTTATATTCAAATAGGTTGGATTCTTTTTCTTTTGCCATAGTTCCCTTCAATTTTCAAAAAGCATGCAAAAACCGGTTTCAATGCGCAAAGCTAATATTTTTAGCAATTTAAACTGCGCGCAAATATAATGAAAGCTGAAAGCCTTTAATGTCTCCTCTTATCAACGTGGTGTGCATAATTATATAGAGATAATTTACATTTCACAAAATCCAACTCCCACGTTATTATGGCTGTTCATCAGCCGAAATTACAGCACAAATTAAACCGGTTACAGATCTGTGAGCTGATAATTCGTTGGTGCAGAACTGATAAGATATTTAGTATTTAGGAATGGATAAAAATACCCAACAATTATGCATACAAAGTTGAAGACTCCCCTAAATCATTGATAAACAGTGAAATAGTGAAAATGATGAAGGAATAGAAATTAATTAACGCCAATCGCTGGCTTTTTTTGATACGAAATTGTAAATTGCAAATACTATCCCATTATCACTTACCTATGAAGACCCTCATCCAATCTAATCAGCTACGCACTACCTGTTAAATTGTTTACAACCCATTACAATTCGCTTGCGGCTAAATGAATTGATTTATTTATCTTTTAAACAGTTGAACTATGTACTCGTATGCCCTGCTGGAATCTGGATGCTACTATGTAATCCAGGAAAAAGAAGATTCTTCATTATGCCTGGTACGAATCAACATGGAGAGTGATCATTGTGTTTTCGTATCGTTTTATGGAGAAGAAGAGAAATTATTGTGGAAAAGAAAATCAGACTCTATCCTTGATATCGTCGAACTATTGGATGATAAAGCTGTGGAAGCCTGGGAAAGCACCTATAACAAGGATGCTTACAATTATGAAGAGGAGGAAGATGAATAATTTATCATTAACTGAACTGAAAAGAAGTCTGCCGGCATTATAATATTCCGGCAGATATTCCTTCATATGCCCTTTATCTGTTGAAAATTTTCATTGACTGCCTTCAATATGCTATGTTAATTTTTGCTTCTCAGCAGGATTGCCGTTTTTTTAACGAGCAAAACTTAAATTTATCTAACAGTTTTGCGTTAAGCATTTGCAGGTATGGCTCAGATAGAACAAAAAAAAGATTTATTTAAGGGGTTTCTGTTCAATTTACTTGGACTACTGACCGTCATTCCTTTGGCCCCTCTTGTGAACAGGTTCATTCCTCCTGTTTTGATCGGTAATTTCAATGCAGATCTCCTGCTTGCCCTGCTATTTTCATTTGTTTTTGTAAGATTTATTCTTTGGATATTTAAACCGCTCATTATCCCATCGTTTATCATGGTGGTAATTGTATTGATGGTACAGATTTTTGCCAACAGTTATAACCTGAAAAGCATGGTGAGCGACTACAGAAATCTTGTAGTGCAGAACTGGAAAAACAAAGACAAAAAAGAGAAAGAATTATACCTTGTTAAATCCAGTTTATTTGATTCGGAAGTAGAGCTTGCTGTTAAAGGAATGAAGTCAAAAATGAATCATAAAGATTCGGTGGTCCGTAATTTTGCTGTAAAACATTCTCTGGAAAGTTTTGACGAAAGTTACCCCAAGTACGGGTTTTATGTGCGGTTTCTTTCTCTCTTCAAACACATTAATGCCAACTTCAAATACGTTTCAGATGCTCAGCGTGATGAATATTATGCCACGGCACGTGAAACAATTGAGGCAGGAATGGGTGGTGATTGCGATGATCACACTATCCTCATGATCTCTACCCTGCGTTCAATAGGTGCCCGTTGCAGAATGGTTCTTTCGGTTGACCACGTTTACCCTGAATTACATTGTGGCGATAAAGAGAGTTTTCTCAAAATGCAGAATGCCATCACCGACCTGTTTTACGATCAGCCATTTTCAGGTTTATACTACCGCGAAGAAAATGGTCAATATTGGATTAACCTCGATTACACAGCCAGGCATCCCGGCGGCCCCTACGTGGATAACAAAGCTTATGCTGTTGTAGAATTTTAAGAAAAATTTCGTGGAAAACTCATTGTGATAAGTACCTTCCGTACTTAAACATCTTCTCATGAAAAGTTTGTTCGTTTTTCCTGGGATTTTTTTCGTGCTATTCACTTTTCTCCCTATTTATTTCTCTGACATTGCTGATAATGATACAGCTCTTCGCGTTTTAAAAGAAAAAAAATCGCGGGCAATATCTTGTTCGCCCGGAGGAAAGCAGGGTGAATTGGTTCCCGAAGATGCTTTATCAATGGTGGCGTTGCCAGGATGGGGGAAGCATCATTGGAAAATAAATACCAAATCTGACAGTGCGCTGTTTTATTTCAACCAGGGTATCAGTCTGTACTATGGGTTTCATATTATCGAATCGCTGGCTTCTTTTAAAAAAGCCAGGGCACTAGACGAAAATGCATATATGGCCTGGTGGGGAGAAGCACTTGCTTCCGGACCTAATATCAACGATGTTGAATATTCGGCATCACCATTTGCATTGGCTGCAATTGAAAAAGCAAAATCATTATCTGCCAATGCATCCGATAAAGAAAAAGGTTTGATTGCAGCAATGCAATTACGATACAGCAGTGACAGTACAATCAACAGAACAACACTCAATATAAAATATAAGGAAGCAATGGAGAGGCTGTATCTGCAGTTTCCAGCCGATGCAGAAATTGGAACTTTATACGCAGATGCCATCATGCTGATTCATCCCTGGGATTTGTATGATCAGCAGTCAAAACCAAAAGAATGGACGCCTGAGCTTGTAGCCGTCCTTGAAAAGGTTTTGAAAATAAATCCTCAACATCCCGGCGCCAACCATTATTATATTCATGCTGTAGAAGCTTCGCTGAGGCCCAACAGAGGCAATGCAAGTGCAGACAGGCTTCCCGGTTTAATGCCAAAAGTTTCTCATATAGTACATATGCCTTCTCATATTTATATCCGCACTGGCAGGTACGAAAAAGGTGCGGCGCTGAATGAAAAAGCCAACGAAGGTTACCGGGAATATTTAAAAATCTTTCCTGCAGTTGAGGCCAATAATTTTCTTTACATTTTCCACAACCTGCATATGCAGGCCAATTGTGCGATGATGGATGGTTCTTATCAATATGCACAACAATCGGCTGTAGAAAGCCGCGAGGCGATACCAGATGAATACCTGAGCCTGCCCTCTCCTCTCGGCGATTATGTACATTATGTTTATATGACACCGCTGTTCAATAACATCCGCTATGGCAAATGGAAAGCAATTGTAGATGAGCCAATATTGCCAGATAGTATCGGGTATGCAAAAGCATTACAACATTTCGGCCGTAGCATAGCGATGGCAAGATTAAAAAATATAATTGGTGCCAAATCTGAACTGGAAAAACTTAAAACTATAATGAACAGCAGCAGCAATTATAAAATCAAACTCGGCGCATTTAACTCGGCATATGATGCTTTCCTCATTACAGAACCTTTTCTGGAAGGTATCATTGCAGAAGAAGAAGGAAATCTGTCGCACGCGGAGTCGATGCTTCAGAGAGCTGTACAACAGGAAGACCTTTTAGTATATAATGAACCCCGTGACTGGTTGCTGCCGGTTCGGCAATATCTTGGTGCCGTTCAGCTTAAATTGAAAAAGTATACCGCGGCGGAAAAAAGTTTCGAATCCGACCTGGTGATTAATCCACTGAACGGCTGGTCTTTAAGAGGATTGGCGCTTGCATTGCAGGGTATGGGGGAGGTTAAAGAAGCATCAGGAATTGTAAAAAACTATAATACCGGCAAAGGCCGAAAAGATTTCAATCAAAGTTTGCCTGTTTATTAAAAAAGAAATCGTTTGTTTTAAAATAATTTTAGATCTTTGCCCTGAAAAAAATAGTTATGGATAAAAGGATTTCCACATTGATATTTCTTTTTGTGATATATTTTTTGATTGCAGTATCAATGGTGCTGTTTTCTCCTGTGCAAAAAATCCTTACATTCCTGTTTTTCAGTTTTACAGGCCTCGGCTTGTTTTTCATGTTTTTCTTTCTGTGGATGTTACACAGAAAGGACTAAAAAGAACCAATACCAACTGTTATAAAAAATCCCGCCTCGTGCGGGATTTTTTTATGAAGTGAATGTGTGAATAAGTCAGTTTGTGAATCTACAGCCGTCTCCTTCGTGAATCGTCAATCGATAATCGTCAATGCATTTCACTCAAGAATGTGAATGTGTGAATAGGTCAATAGGTGAATTCGGAAAAATGAAGTTTTAAGTCGGAAATGAACAGCATTTCCGACTTCAATGAAAATAATTATAGTTATAATCTGTATTAGCTGTTTATTCACCCATTGACCCATTCACTTATTCACTTTGAAAGGATCAGAGAACTAATTTCCAGCCGTCTCTGTATTCTCTTTTTACAAACTGATTGGCTTCTTCGAAATTAGTGATCCGCATATTTTTTGCATCCCACAACAATTTCTTTCTGCCGAGATATTTATCTTCCCAGCCTTTGAGTTTAGGATTCTGCATCATCCAGCTTCTGATGGCCAGGTTACCAATCAGAATACTTTCAGTAAATGGCCCCGCAAATTCAAACGGCGAGCTGGTTTTTCCTTTTCCGTATCCATCAATAGCGGCATTTACCCATTGTACATAGTGCCCTTCCGGAACCCGCGCAAGTGTTTCTTTTGGCAAGGTAGACTGCGTCATCAGTTTAGTTGGCAACAGTCGTGGATTGGCGCCATAACAATCAGCAAGTAGTTTTCCTTTTGTACCTACAAATAAAACTCCTCCATCCCAATTGCCGAATGGTTCATCTGGCATCAATTCATCAGGACGTTGTGGTAATACTCCACCATCATACCACGATACTTTGATATCTGCTTTACCATCTTTCCTTGGATAGTTCAGATGAATAATGGACGAAGCCGGACAGCTGTCAGGATTTTGAGTATCGTTCCACATTTCCTTCCAGATAGTGGCCACACTACATTCAACAGAATTAGGATAATCGATAGGCAAACAACGGAAAACGGGATCCATAATGTGACATGCCATATCGCCTAAGGAGCCGGTTCCAAATGCCCACCAACCTCTCCAGTTGAATGGAAGATAGGCGGGATTGTATGCCATTTGTTTAGCAGGACCGAGCCATAGATTCCAATCCAGTTCTTTCGGAACATCAAAATTTCCTGTAGGAGTTGGTATGCCCTGTGGCCAAACCGGGCGGTTAGTCCAGCAATCCACCCTTGTAACATCGCCAATCATACCTGAATTGATCAACTCCATCGTGCGGCGAACACCTGCACCAGAGCCACCCTGATTTCCCATCTGGGTAATTACTTTGTATTTTTTTGCTGCTTCAGTTAATACCCTGGCTTCATAAATATCGTGCGTGAGGGGTTTCTGTACATACACATGTTTACCCAGCTGCATGGCTGCCACTGCAGCAACAGCATGCGTATTATCAGGCGTGGAAACTGAACAGGCGTCGATATTATCTTTTTCTTTTTCAAGCATCTCCCTGAAATCCTTGTAGTATTTAGCCTTGGGAAAACGTTCACGGGATTTTACAGCCTGGCGATCATCGACATCTACCAATGCCACCACCCGGGCTTTTGGACTTTTAGCGAACTCAGCAAGGTCACTTTCACCTTTTCCACCCGCACCGATTCCAGCAATATTCAGCTGATCACTTGGCGCAATAAACCCTTTGCCGATTACATTCCTGGGAACAATTGTGAAAGCCGCAAGCCCCATAGAAGCATCTCTTAGAAACTGGCGCCGCTGATAATTTTTATTTTTCTTTTGTTTTGACATAGCAAATCTTTGATTTGAAAATTAAAGCTTCATTTTAAATGTTATTCAAATTTAACTGTTTCATTCATCTCTTTCTCCGTGTATGAAAGGTTATACTGTTTCAACACATCATCAGGAACACCTTTCCATTGGTTGGGTGCATTGCCTGCATATCCGATATCCTTACCACCTATTTCCGAAGTATAGAATCCTGTTGCAGTAAGGTTTCTCATCAATGTAAAAAACGCTACTCCCTGTGCGAGCTCAGGTTTTGCTTTTTTGGGATAAGCGATATCATCCACTATCGCAATCTGTTGTTCACCGGCGAGATCTTTAAAAGCTTTCTCATATCTTTTATATGCCTGCAGATCCAGCCATCTCAATCCACCTCTCATCGGTGTTTGATGATCAGGTATGTCTTTCACAATAAACTCAATGAATTCTGGTACACCTGCGTCGGAGGCGCTGCCGCTAACTTCATCTTTAGGGATGATAATGTCCCCCAACACTTTAATGGTGGCCATTTCGTGAGGGGTGAAAAATGTGAAGGATGTTACCTCATTGTACCGCGCAATTTCCTCCGGCTGACGGTCAAGCGTAAACGTACCTCCCGCTTCTTTCACCGCCGCCTTTGCAACTTCCGCATCTTCTTTCGATTTGCAGGCGTTGATTAACATGCCGGCCGATAATGTGCCGATGGCAAGGGTTTTTAACGATTTTCTTCTGTCCACAACTATAAATATTTAGTGTGATAAATAAAATACAATAGACGCGCGATCAAAACAGATCAGGCAATATTTTTCTTTTTCATTTCTTCAATCAGGTATTCAGATGCCCGCATTGACAAAGCCAGGATTGTCCATGTAATATTTTTATCTGCCTGTGATGTAAATGCTGCTCCGTCCACTACAAAAAGATTTTTACAATCATGTGCCTGGTTGAACTTATTGAGTGCCGAACTTTTGGGATCGCTGCCCATTCTGGCTGTACCCGCTTCATGAATAATTTTTCCGGGAGATTCGAGCCCGTAGTTGTTTTCAGGTCCATCATCACCCCAGGTGATGATTGCACCCATAGAATGCATGATCTCTCTGAATGTATCCTTCATGTGTTTCGCCTGTTTAATTTCGTAGTCTGTGTATTTCACATTAAAACGAAGTACAGGGATACCATATTTATCAACCACATTAGGATCAATTTCACAAAAGTTAGATTCCAGCGCAATAGCCTCTCCCCTGCCTGCCATTCCCACACCGGCACCGTAGAAATACCTGAAATCTTCTTTCAGTGACGCACCATATCCGCCTGCTTCTTTTTTCTTTCCATTGACTGGTGTGCCGCCGTTTTGTCCTTCAATGCCAAAACCAAAACCATAAGCCGGCTGCGACATGCCGCCCCAATATTCAATATGATAACCGCGTGGAAAATCGAGTTTCTTATTATTTCCCCACCATGGTGAATACACATGCATACCTCCCACACCATCTTCATTGTATCTTTTACGGCCATACAGCTGTGGCAAAACACCTCCCATTCCCGCACCTGTTGAATCATGGAGGTACTTGCCAACCACATTACTGCTGTTGCCGAGTCCATTAGGATGACGGGCTGATTTTGAATTAAGCATCAATCTCGAAGATTCACACGCACTTGCCGCCAGTATCACCGTACGGCCAAATACCTGGTACTCCATCAAATCATCTTTACTCACATAGGAAACACCAGTAGCCAACCCGTTATCATCGGTTAACACTTCCCGCGCCATTGCACCGGGAATGACAGTGAGATTACCAGTTTTGATTGCGGGATTAATCAGCACAGAAGAAGATGAAAAATCTGCATGCACGGTACATCCCCTGTTACACTGCGCACAATAAAAGCACTGTCCCCTTTCATCATTTATTTTCTGTGTGAGAATGGATAAACGGGAAGGAATAACCGGAACACCTACTTTAGTAGCACCATTTTTTATAAACAGTTCATGAAGCCTTGGCTTTGGCGGGGGAAGAAAAATACCATCGGGCTCATTTTCTATGCCTTCGCGTGAACCGAATATTCCAATCAGTTTGTCTATTCTGTCATAATACGGCGCCACTTCATCATACCCTAATGGCCAATCATCACCAAGACCATCAATTGATTTTCTTTTGAAATCGTGAGGACCAAATCGGAGAGAAATTCTACCCCAGTGATTGGTACGACCGCCGAGCATTCTCGCACGCCACCAATCCCATTCCGTTCCCTGCGCCTTTGTGTAAGGCTCGCCATCTATCTGCCATCCCCAGTAGCTCGCATCAAAATCTCCAAATGGCCTGAATTTCGTACTTGCTCCGCGACGTGGTGATTCCCATGGATTTTTCAACTGCGTAACATTTTTTGCAGGATCATACATGGGGCCCGCCTCGACTAAACAAACTTTTAAACCTTGTTTTGATAATACATATGCAGCCATACCTCCGCCTGCACCTGACCCCACAATCACCGCATCATATTTTTCTGCTTTCTTTTTTACCTGGAAATCCGGCATTTGCTTAGAGATTTAAAATTGAAAAAATCCTGTTTGAAATATTAGAGTGAAACACAAAAAATAATGAACAAATCAAGGGTTGAAGCAGCCATATTATCAATAACATGGTTTGGTGATTTTCGCCGATAAAGTTGAAAATTACAGAATAAAATGATTCAGGGCATCAGAATTATCGGTTGTATATTAGATTTTATTTACATGGTATTTCTTTCATTTAATTTTATCTTATTTCAACACTATTTTGATGAAGTCGCCGTTTCTTCAGATTGTCTTTTTTGTTTCATTGATATCATGTCAATCACCTTATACTGTCGAAACAAATAAAGCCGCCGCACCTTTCGCTAAAAAAGTAGCGGATACGTTCAAAGAGCATGGCAATTTAAGACTGGATTACTTTAAGTGGCTGAGCTACAAAGAAGATCCGGCAGTAATTACCCATCTGGAATTGGAAAACGCTTATACAGAATCTTCCCTCAAACATACCGAAGCCATCCAGCAAAAAATTTATGACGAATTAGTGGGAAGGCTGGACCCAACGGAATATTCTTTGCCTTCAAAAGATAATGGCTACTGGTATTATTACCGGTACGAAAGCGGAAAACAGTATCCCATATTATGCCGTAAAAAAGGCAGCACAACTGCCCCGGAAGAAATTGTGCTGAATATGAACACGGCAGCCGGCGCCCTGCCATTGTATATTTTGTCAGGCTATAAAATCAGCCGCGACAATAAGTGGTTGGTTTATGCTGAGGATACCACCGGTGCCCGACAGTCTACAGGCAAATTGTTGAATCTCGAAACCGGTGTTCCGGCAGCTGAAAAATTTGAGAACGTTTCCGGTTCTTTTGCATGGTCAAATGATCATTCCACTTTGTATTATGTAACAAATGATCACCGCGTGAGGCCATATAAAGTGTGGAAACACACTAAGGGAACAAATCCTTCATCGGATAAATTAATTTATACGGAAACCGACAGCACTTTCGATGTTAGTCTCAATACATCTTCCGATAACAAATACATTTTTATTGTTTCAGGCAGCACTACTTCTTCAGAAGCAAGATATATTGACGCTTCAAAAAAAGAAGCATTACCAGTATTAATACAATCTCGTACCAAAGACCTGCTTTACTATCCTGATTATGTAGAAGGCAATAACTTTCATATCCGGAGCAATTATAATGCAAAAAACTTTAAACTGTCTGTTGCACCAATAGCAGATCCGGTAATCAGTTCCTGGAAAGATTTTGTTCCACATCGCGACGCTGCATTATTATCAGATGTTGAAATTTTCAGGGATTTTATAGTGGCAGAATATGTAGTAAAGGGATTAACTGCTATCACTGTCATTAATCGAAAAGACAATTCCACTTACAATATTGATTTTGCTGAGAAAGCATATGTGGCAGCATTGGAAAGAAGTACAGATGAATATGAAGTGGACAGCATTCGTTTCAATTATACATCATTAACCACACCTCCATCAGATTTCGGATTTAATCTTGTTACAAGAGAAAAAAAATTATTGAAACAGGAGAAAGTTGGTGGAGGTTACGATGCTTCCTTATATGAAACAGACAGACTTTGGTGCAAGGCCGCAGATGGAACTGAAGTACCTTTAACGGTAGTATATAAAAAATCATTGTTCCGTAAAGATGGAAGCAATCCTTTGTTATTGTACGCTTACGGATCTTACGGATGGAGCAGTTTTCCTGAATTCAGTTCAGCAGAAGTAAGCTTATTAGACAGAGGCTTCGTTTACGGTATTGCTCATGTTCGTGGCGGTCAGGAAATGGGAAGGGATTGGTATGAAAACGGTAAACTGATGAACAAAAAAAATACATTTACCGATTTCATTGATTGCGCATCATTTTTGATAAATGAAAAATATACATCATCAGATAAAATTTTTGCAAACGGATTGAGTGCAGGCGGTATGTTAATGGGAGCAGTTATTAATATGCGCCTTGATTTATTTAAAGGTGTAATTGCAGAGGTTCCCTGGATGGATGTAATTACTGATATGTATAATTCAGATTTACCTCTCACTACATTGGAATACGACGAATGGGGAGATCCAAATAAGAAAGATGAATACGATTATATGCTCAGCTGGTCGCCTTACGACAATATTAAACCTTTTGTATACCCGGCCATACTTACCACCGGAGGATTGAACGACACGCAGGTACCCTATTTTTCACCGGCCAAATGGGTACAGAAAATCAGAGAAAATAATAAGGGTACTGCCCCGGTATTATTCAAATGCAACATGGGGGAAGGCCATGGTGGCGCATCCGGTCGATTCGAAAGTCAGAAACTGACTGCCTTGAAATATGCATTTATGCTTGATCAGTTAGGGATGATAAAAAATTAACAATTGAATTTTTTTTGTTGTTATACTTTCAGATTTACAGATGGTAGATTTCCTGAAAAAGGATTTTGATCATTCCAAAGGATCAGACCTTAACTAACTTTAAAATTGATTTTATAAGGTGTTATCGAGAATACTCATCATCATTTCTTTTATACTAATAAATGGCCTGAATGGTTTAACGCAACCTAAATCGGGAAGGCCAAAAATAGGATTGACTCTTAGCGGCGGTGGTGCTAAAGGTATTGCGCATATTGGAATTTTAAAGGCGCTGGATTCTGCAGGTATCAAAGTGGATTATATCACCGGAACCAGCATGGGTTCGATTGTTGGCGCCTTGTAT
Source organism: Chitinophagales bacterium (assembly GCA_031425315.1). Lineage (GTDB taxonomy): Bacteria > Bacteroidota > Bacteroidia > Chitinophagales > Chitinophagaceae > Pollutibacter. The sequence goes on along the minus strand of JANPJC010000304.1, from coordinate 5,776 downwards.
GCAATAGGATATTCGGGTAAAGACATAGAGCGGATTGCCAATGAAATTGACTGGGGCGCATTGCTTACTAATCAGTCGGGACTGGACGGCATCATCATGGAAGAAAAAGATGAATACGGCAGATATGCGATAGAATTGCCGTACAGCAACCACCGATTTCGATTATACACCGGTGTATTAGAGGCGGAGGAATTATGGCTGAAATTTTCAGAACTATTTTATCCGGTTTATAATGTCAAGTCTTTTGATCGATTCAGTATTCCATTCAGGTGCGTAGCCACCAATGCAGCAAATGGAGAAATGGTAATATTAGATAAGGGGGAAATTGTTAATGCCATTCGCTCAAGTATGGCCATCCCCTCTTTTTTCACGGCAGTGGAAATGGATAGTCTGAAATTAGTCGATGGTGGTGTGGTAAGAAATTTCCCGGTTACAGATGTACGCGACATGGGTGCAGACTATGTCATTGGTGTAAATGTTTCAGATGGGCTGATTCCTGCAGAGAAGCTGAACAATCCCATTTCCGTATTGATGAATATTGTTTTTTTTAAGGAGTCAGAAGACAGCAAGAAAGAAATTCCTCTATGTGATATCTATATACCCATGCCTGTGAATGAATATTCAGCTGCCAGTTTTTCGAAAAGTGCTGAAATTATGGATACCGGTTTGAATGTGGGGAATAGATACTACCCCATCTTTAAAAAACTTAAGGATTCACTCGATGCATTATATGGAACCCAGGAAATTAAACTTAACAGGTTGCCTGCCACTGACTCCATTTTTATAAAGGAAGCCAGCGTAAGTGGGCTAAAATACACCGAAGAAAGTTTTTTCTTTCACATGATGGGATTTCAAACCGGCAGGTATTATAAATCCGCAGAAATTTCACGAAGGATCAGAAAGGGATTTGGACTCAGATACTATAACAGGATTACATATAATCTTGACACTTTATCTGATGGTTCAGCGAGAATAAATTTTACAGCATCGGAAAATGCACTGGCTGCTGCCAAATTCAGTGTTCACTATAATAAATTCACCGGTATCGCCGTAGTAGCTAATTTCACTATCCGAAATTTGCTGACCAACAGTTCCAGATCATTGGTTACTGCAAACCTTGGCGAGCGCTTCAGAGTAAGAGCTGAACACATGGAATACGTGGGCAAAAGGCGTGATTTTTCTTTAATTCTGGGCACACAATATGAGACGCTTATTTTCAATGACTATAATCAGTTTGAAGAAAATGATATCTACCGGCAAACGTATTTTAAAGCTGACCTGCGTATCAATTATTCGGCAGACCGAAGGTTTACTGCAGGTATTGGTACCCGGTATGAAACATTAAAATACAAACCTGGTTTGAAAGCAGATTTTAACGCGGGAGGAAAAAATAATTTTCTCACCTCTTATGTCGACTTGAAATGGAATACACTTGACAGAAATATCTACCCCCGTAAAGGATTCAGGCTGGATGTGGGTGGTGAAATTGTTTACAACCAGGATGGCAACATTATTTACTACGAAAATGGAAATCCAATATTCAATACAGACTCCCTTGGTTTATCTTATGATCCCTATGCACGTTTTCTGCTTAATCTGGAAACCTATAAACCAGTAGGGCGAAAGGGTACATTTTTTACGCTCCTGCAATCAGGAATGAACTTTAATTACAATGTATACTTTTTAAATGATTTTTTTGTTGGTGGATTGAACCGCCTATTCCGCAACCAGGCTCTGTTTGCGGGTTACCAGGAGGGCACCATCAATACTGGCAGTATGGCTTCGTTGCAGTTGGGATACCGTCAGCAAATATATTCCAACTTGTTTCTTTCGCTTCGAACCAATGGGATGTTGTATGGATTTATTGCCAAAAATGAAAACTTCAAAAATGCAAAATTTCTCTCGGGTCACTCTTTAAGCCTCGGATACCTTACTGCACTCGGCCCCGTTGAATTCAGTGTGATGTATGGAGATCAATCAGGAAAGTTGAAGACTTATGTGAATATTGGGCTACCTTTTTGAAGTACGAAGTACGAAATGTGAAGTGGGAAGTAAACAGCCAATACAACAGTTGGTAGACGGTAGGCAGTAGAGAACAGCCAATTCAGGTTATAGGTTGTAAGTTTTCTGTTATTTGTGTATTTGACATATTATCAATTGGCTGTTCCTCTGCTGATCTCAAAACCTCCGCTCAACTCCGTGGCCAAGTGGAAGTCTTTAGTCAGCAGTCCTAATTCACTAGTCTCTGGATAAACATTTACAATAGCGCGAATTCATTTTCCGTGAAATTCAACAACCTTGAATCACAAAGGGGACAGCTGTTACTTCGCACTTCCAAATTCACCCATTGACTCATTCACCAATTGACCTTTTTTCAAATGGTCAATGCTGCTTTTACAAAATCGCATACCAACGTGGCCAATTGTTTACCGATAAGGGGATTCTTCATCCCATTTTCAGCTGAATATCCTCCCTCGCAAATATGCAGGTAGGCGACTTTAGCATGGTGACCAGCGAAATTCATGTACTGCCTGGCCTGTATAACCGAAATGCCACAAGGTGCGGCAGCACTGGCTGGAATTTGTTCCACCGCATCCATATCAAGTTCTATACCTGTATAATTTTCGTCGATAAATCCAAATGCCTGTGAGAGCGCTTGCATAATATTCAGTTTTTCATGCAGGAAAATATCTTCATAAAATGAATAATGAATATTCACATTACTGTAGAGATCATCGAGCATACTCTGCGGATTGTAATTTTCATGCAAACCGACCACTGCATATTTACCCAGAAATGACTCTTCCATTGCATACCTGAAACCGTTACCACTATGCCTGCCCTCCATTATTCTGAAATCCGCATGTGCATCCAGGTTTACAGCATTGATTTGTGCTTTTGAAATAAGGCCCGATTTAAAAAGCGCTTTAGCTGAACCTTTCAGTAATGGATAACAGTTATTATGTCCGCCGCCAATGGCGATTGGCACTTTCCCTGCAGCTATCACTATCTTTACCAGTTCTTCAACTTCGTCGTCAATAATATTGGCAACTGCATGTCGACATGCATCGGTTTTTTCTTCTTTGCTTTTTGAATGGCTGCTGATCACCTGCATGACATCTGAAAAATCAAAAGCACCGAGCAGGATCACTTCGTCACCACAGAATTGATCAGTACTTTGTACATTAACAATTGCCTCCACAAAAGCGGACCATCCGGTTTCTGTACCCTGTTGCCCGAAATTTGCCACCACTCCGATACTTTCCGGAATGCCAAACAAAACAAATTTAGCGGGTGAATTCAGTAATGCTGTTGCCAGATCTTCCTTATTCCCCGCCACTTTTAATTTCTCACCAATTTTGGTTTCGTAACGTCGTAAACGGGTATGATTCAGAATTTCCTGTTTGTCGTAAACCTTAAAGTGTTTCAAGCGAATCGTTTTTAAAATGAATTATGCTTCAGCATCCTGAATATCGTAAGAAATTCTTTTCCGTGGCCGGATAAAATCCAAAGGATTGGATTTAAAATATTTCCAGAGTATGCTCATGAATTCCGGGTACTCACTCAACCTGATCCCCCGTGACCTGACGGCGACAATAAAAGCCAAAGAAAAACTTACAAGGAAGTTCATCAAACCTATTCCTAATACACCCATTACAACGATAGCAAGGTAGGTTTTGGAGATATTATCCCATCCGATACCGTATAGCCCTATGGAAGTATTTCCCGCAGCAATCGTTATATGCCTGATGTCGAAGGGTACACCAAATATTTTCCCTACTGTTGATGCCATGCCAAGAAAAAAACCTAAAGCAATATTGCCGAAAATGCTGCCTGCATGTGATTCCCAGTACCTGGCAATTTTATTTAGCCGGGGTCTGGCAAAGTAAAACCGTAGGATGGGATGTTCGATAATGCGCTCCGCGATACGGCTATACTTCATTTTGTTTTGTACATAGCCGGCAATAATTCCACTCAGGAATAAAAACACTCCGGTATTACATGCATATAAAAGAGAAAGACTTTTCCAGGGGTGCTGATCATTCAACAAATTCATGGCCTTCCCGCCTTCAGCAATTTTAAAATGAAAAGCATAATCGATTGCATAACAAAATAAGTATGTTACAGGGAAAACAATTATGAGGTTGCCCAAAAAAGAAGCGATCTGACTTCGGGAAACTTTTGAAATGGTAACAGCAAGATTTAACAGGTTGGGTCTGCCAGCCGATTTTCTTGTATCCAGCGAACTGGCTACAGCACTGGCGGTAAAGGCAGGTTGTTTGGTTGCAAGCGTGGACTTGGTTTCCTCGATCATAATAAAGCCCAAACTGTAATTAACACTATACATGAACCCATGCCAGAAAGGAGCCAGTTTTAATAATGACAACAGATTCTTAAAGATGACTACAAAACAAACAATAAATCCACCCCACATCGCACTCGAAATCATTTTCCTGTATTCGGTTGGAGAAGACGTAATATAACTTGTTCCTTTTTTCCCTTTCTGTTCAGCAATCTGATAAGCTAGGTAGCCGGTTGTTTGAGACAGTAACTCACGCAAACTATTTCGCCTGTTTTCGTTGCGGATTACATTGATAAAATATTCTGAAAGCCTGCCAGCGTTAAACTGTTTATCCGCATCCACAAGATCAGTCAGCAGTAACATCCGTTCTAATTTCTGTTCCAGCTGAAATAAAACAAACGACTGAGAAAGGCTTGCACCTTTTTCCAATGTATTGTCGCGGATTATTTGAATAGTGGACTGACATTCTTCCAATGCTTTTTTGACCGCCAACGCTTTCTCTCTTACTAATTCAATATTTCCGCGATCCATTACATTTCGCAATTCCCTTAAAAGATATTGCTGCACCATGAACGGATTTTCTTTTTCCAGCGGAGATAGTGGCAGATGTTCGACCAGTTGTTTCTCCCATCCCAGCTGAGCGATACGCGCCGATAAAATCTGCATTGACAACATCACCTGTTCTGCCAATATTGGTTCAGATCCACGAAATGATAATTCCAACAATTCGAAAAACTGTATCCAGGTTTCTCTGGAAACTTTCTCCACCCATTTAAAATCCTTGTCTTTATAAAATACGGCATTGATTACATATAAAAAGTCGCGCTGATCGGTTTCCGGAGGTATAAACTTGTGTTTTAACCGGCCATAGAGTTCTTTACCCACACTTCGCGACAGCGCCATTCCGCTGTCTGTGAGCATAGGAACAAGATTCGTATTTTTCAGGTTCACCAAAATCGACCGGCGTACATTGATCATTACATTCGGCTGTTCATGTAACAATTTGATAACATTCTTCAGGTTCATATCAGCCTTGTCCGTTTCCCGCGACCGTGGTCTGATCAATGCAATGAAATCACGCAGATAAGTTAAAGAAGTTACCCTGTCGCCGGAAGTGACCTCAATTTGATTATCACGGAAATGATCAACAAGATTGATTTTTTTCTTCTTTGTGGTACTTGACATGAGATTGGTCGGGAACGTTTAAATAAAAGGCAAATTTAATGGATCCGAGGCAAGTGCGAAGTGCGATGTGCGAAGTGTGAAGTAACAGCCGTCTGCTGCGTGAATCGTCAATCGTCAATCGTCAATCGTGAATGTAACAGTCCCCAGGGAAGGTGAATATGTGAATTGGGCAATGAGTGAATTCGAGGCAAGTACGAAGTTCGAAGTGCGAAGTTCGAAGTAAAAGCCGTCTTCTGCGTGAATCGTGAATCGTGAAACGTGAATGTATCAGTCCCAAGGGAAGGTGAA
>JANPJC010000303.1:0-1643 GCA_031425315.1 Chitinophagales bacterium | reverse complement strand
TGCTATTGCAATTGAATTATTACAGGGCTTTTCATGGTCGCTGTTTTGGGTGGTGTGCGTGGAATATGTAAATGTCCTGGTTAAAGAAGATTGGAAAGCAACAGGGCAGTCACTTTTATATGCCGCGTATTATGGCATCGGAGCGATCGCCGGAAATTTCTGGACCGGCTATCTTGCTGATACAAAAATGAAAATTGCTGAAATTTTTTTGCTGAATGCCGGTATAGCTGCTGCGGTCGGAATAATGATTTTTGTTTTTGTAAAACGTCCTTACCAGGAGAGAAAATAGTTGTAGTATAATGAGTTTATTATAAATCTCAATTTAAATTGTCCATTTGCAACCACCTCAAAATATTCACGTCAATCTTGTTATTGAAAAATTTAAAGCGCAACTGCCGCAGCAATTATTGAATAACCGCAATAACACCACGGCCCATTTTGGTCAGCACCCCGCCTTAACTAAGAAAATTATTATCGACTGTAATTGCTCAACAACCTGAATCATAAAATGGCGCACTTTGCAGTGCGCCATTGCTCCATTAGTATTTATCCGGTTAACAAAAAAGAGTACTTAAAATGATTAATATGGGTTTAGGGATTATTTAATAGTTAACTGTCACTTCAATACCGGTATGACCAACATCTGCCAGTTGTTTCCTTTGAAGCGCCTCTTCTTCATCTCTCCTGGCCTTGCTTTCAGTGATTACAATCCTGATTGAACCAATACCCAACCGGTATTTAAATACACCATCAATTACATTCGGGGAAACAGGATAATAAATTGTTGCACCCCCCTTAGAGCCATCTTTTCTGATGATCTTAATGCTGTAAGATTTTGCTCCGGGCTTATGAGCAAATTCAGTTGAAAAAAATGGATTGGCACAGGTCCACTCTTTTTTGCCTGTGGCAGCATTGGTTCTTTCAATGATGTTAATATTCGGCGTGAGTGATAAAGTAAAAGTTGAAGTCTCTTTTTTTACATTGATTACAATTGTATCGCGGCCAAGTATTGTGGAACCAAATTTTGCGACCACATATATATACTCCAGGTTATCGCCATCAGTCAGATCAGTAAGCTTAGCATTGCTGTAGTATGAAACTTCGGCATCAGCACTATTAAATGATACAAGATTAGTGTGCCCTTTTGTATCCGAAATTTTTCCGTACTTGCCAGATGTACTCCATTCAAAAAATGCATGAGTGTCGCCGCCATTTTCCTGGAAGTTTTTGATCTCACATTTAATTTTGGCCATTTCAAGCGGAACCACTTCTCTTTTGTCGGCAAGCAATGTCACCTTAGCTGAACGGGCCGTAACAATCCATTCTTCAAGCTGTGCAGATTTAGCAATATTTGTGCCCATCCGGCCGATGTCGTTGGCAAATAATCCAAGATCAATTAATTTAAGAATTTTCACTTTCCTGCTGGCTTCTTTAAACACATCCACGTTTGCAGGAACCTGGTATCGCTGCTGGGCAAGCATTTCAAGAATACCCGCAGCAAGTTTTGCCATACTTTCAAATGTGGCGGCATGTAATTCTGAATACAAGCCTTCCATCAATTTTCGCAAAGCCATATCATAATTACCCTTTCTTACTTCATCATATGCACCCGGCATACTTTTCAATGCAAAAGTTGTTGCTGC
>JANPJC010000302.1:0-1887 GCA_031425315.1 Chitinophagales bacterium | reverse complement strand
ACCCGCAAAATTCATCATACATAAATTATTTTTTCTTTGGCCTTACCACATCTAATTAAGCATATTTATAACAACGGTACAGATGAAGTTATTCGCCGTGGCAAAAAAATTCAGTCACTCAATTATGTAGAGCTTGTAGAGCATGATGAACTGATGAGCAACATTGTCTTTAGAGTAAAGGACGACGTATACAGTACATTTTACAAAGTATATATTGAGAAATACAGCGATGCAAAAGCAATGAACCTTCGTTGCAGTTGCCCATATAATTTGGGAGATATCTGTCGCCACGAAGCCGCAGGCTTATTGCGTTTGCAGGATATGGTTGATAAAAATTTATTGCATAGTAGCGCCATACAGTACAACCAGATGCACTCGGTTGCAAAGATGAAAAACATTGATCTGAAAATGATCAAGATGCTTTCATCGCCTTCTATTTTTCACGAGGCAGAAGAGCTAATGCAAACTACAAAAGCTACTATTTTAAAAGCTGCAGATGAAAGAGTAGAGGCAGAATTAATTATTAAGGGAGAAAAATATCCGCTGGTTATTCAAAAAAATGATGAGCGAAATTTTGATACTTCCTGCATGTGTAGCGAAGCAATGCACCCCTTGTGCGAACACAAAGTTTTATTGTTCGTACAGCTTTTGCATAGCTATGGGGCCGAATATTTTGATAGTATACGCAACCGAGATAAGGAAAAAAATAAATTATTACAGATTTACGGCTACAGCCTTGAAGACGATTTAACAGGGAAATTTATTTTTACATATAAAGACAGCAAACCGTTTTTAAAAGTATTGGATACTTCTATAAAAAGGGTAGTGGCAGCTACGCCATCTCCTATTCCTACATACAGAACTGCTCCGGCATTTGTGCCCATAGCAAATGTGCAGAAAGAAGAAAAGGAAGTGAGTACGCTGAAAAGAATGCGTTTGGGGCTTGTATTTAATTTCAATTCAAAAAATTATCCGGGCTTTACTGTAGATGCCATCCAGGGCGAACCTGATGAAGACAACAAGAAATATTTAGGCAAAACAGAATTGATAGACCTCACAAAGTTTGTTGATACGTCTGATTTTTCTGAAGATGATAAATCGCTTTTTCAGCAGGTAAGAAAACTGCAGGAAAATGAAATTAATAAATACCTAAATCGCAACTCACCATTTAGCGGCATATGGGAAAATATTATACATACCGATGGTGATGATTTGCCTGAAGAAACCAAACAACTGATCACCGAATACCTACATCCAAAACTGAGAAAGATATTTGACGAGCAAAGCAACAATCCATTTGTGTTTATTTTACCATCATCAAAAAAATTGAAGACGGCTAATTTATTGGAGATGGAACTGAGTGATGAATTTCTATCGCCGGTATTTAAAGTAGCAGCTAAAAAAAGCCAGTTCGAAATTTCGTGCATGGTAAAAATTGGTGGTGAGCCTGTAGCATTTACTGAAAACAAATCAGGCAACAGCCTTGTATTTTTGTACGAAGATGTAATGTATACCTGGCAAAAAACCGAGGATGTAATGCAGGCTGAGAAATTTATCAGAGAAGGAAATATTGCATTGAGCAAAAGCAATTGGGCAGAAAAAATGGAAACTATTATTATTCCATTAACCAAAGAATACGAAGTTGAGTTTGATAAAGCTTTGGTGAAGGAAGTAAAAGTTTCAATGCCGGACGTTAAATTAATGTTGCAGGAACGAGGTGAATATTTGCTTTTTCAACCGGTATTCTCTTACAAAGGTTTTGAAACAAAAGCAGGAGACAAGGAAGTATTGATAATTCCTGATGGCGATAAGATTTTACAGATTTACCGCAATAAAGATGCAGAAGATATTTTCATGGCTAAACTGGAAAGTCTGCACTCGGGCTTT
>JANPJC010000301.1:0-38405 GCA_031425315.1 Chitinophagales bacterium | reverse complement strand
ACCACTAAAATCTAATTGCTTAAATTGTGTCATGGGTCTCTGTTTTTTAAAGTGATTGAATGATTTGTCTCCTTCAATTTACACTTTTACAGGACCCATTTTTATTATTGTCTCATACATGAGACCTATTGCCTATTGCCTATTGCCTATTGCCTATTGCCTTCTGCCTATTGTCCATTGCCTATTCGCTCCTCAAGCTCCTGACCGGATTCATCCTCGCTGCCCTGATCGCCTGGAAGCTTACTGTAAGCAAAGCTATCCCTACCGCTGCCAGTCCGGATAAAGCAAAAACCCACCACTCCACATTGACATGGTAGGCATACTCCTGTAACCACCGATTGGTTGCCCACCACGCTACAGGAAAAGCGATTCCATTTGCTATGAGGACTAATTTCAGAAAATCTTTGGATAGTAAAGAACTGACATTCAGCACAGATGCTCCCAGAACTTTACGGACACCAATTTCTTTTATACGTTGCTCGGCGGAATATGTTGCCAGTCCGAAGAGTCCTAAGCAGGCAATGAAGATTGATGCAAAAGCCATCCAGATCAGCAGCGTCTGGCGACGCGCATCCTCAGCGTAAAATAATGCCAGCTGCTCATCAAGGAAATGATATTCAAACGGTTCTTCCTTATCATTGTTTACCATGATGGCTTTTAACTTATCGAGCGTTCCCTGGATATCAGTGCCGGCGATACGCACAGAATAATAATCGATCACCTGCAAAGGATTGTAATTGTAAGTGAGTATCAATGGTTCAATCTTATCGTGTAGGGACTGAAAATGAAAATCCTTCACAATGCCTATAATCGAGGGAGTGAATGGAACATTCTGATTATTTAGCGGCGTGAAATTTCCCGCTGTTCTGGCAACTTCAGGGATCTCTACAATCTGTCCGGATACGGTAGTAATACCCAGCATTTTCGCAGCTGTCTCGTTGATCATGATTGCGGAAGAATCAGCCGGGCTGTTGAAATTTCTTCCCTGTAACAATGGCACTTCAAAAGTTTGCAAAAAGTCTTTATCAGCAGCGAACATGTACGAAATTCCGGGCTGCTCCATATTCCCCTGCGATTTGACTTTAATGGTCTGAAGGAATTTCCACTCTCCGGGAACCCGTGAGGTTACAGAAACTTTTTTTATGGATGGAATTGCAGACATCTCAGATTTAATCGCTGCAAAATCAGATCTGGCTTTCGACGTGTTCACGTCAATTACAACAAGCATATCTTTATTAAAACCCAGATGAGTAGTATTAAGATAACGGACCTGCTGAACGAGAATAATCGTGCCGATGATCATCACAATAGAAATTGCGAATTGAAAAACAACAAGACCTTTCCGTAGGGATAGGTCGCCCTGGTTGTGCAGCTTTATTCCTTTTAATAAAAATGCGGGTCTGAATCGGGATAACATCAATGCAGGATAGCTACCGGCCAATATACCCGTGCCCATTGCAAAAACAATTGCCAGTAGCCATATCCGGTAGTCTGTAGTTATTCCTAAAGAAAGTTGTTTCCCGGTAAACTGATTGAAAGCAGGTAGCAATACATTGACCAGTGCAATAGAAAATATAAAAGCAATGAGTGTGACCAGGAGTGATTCCAGCAGAAACTGTCTCATCAGATGATTTCTTAACGCACCTATTGATTTGCGTACGCCAATTTCCTTGAGTCTGCCGGATGCCCTTGCCGTTGTAAGGTTCATATAATTTATTCCGGCAATAATGAGAACAAAAAGGGCTACAAAAGCGAAAATCCGGATATAGTAAATACTTCCCTTACTAATTGGTGTAACATTGGAGTTTCGGGCACCATCAACAATATTTTCTGAATAGAGATGAATTTCTTTCAAAGGCTGCAGGCGGTAAGAAAAATTGGTACCGGCAGGTACAGTGATGTTTTTCCGGATGAGTGCTGAAAATTGCTTCGACACCGATTCCGGTTCCGCATTGGGTTTCAGCAATACAAATACTGAGAAATTGTTGGACAACCAATCACTTTCGGCGAGGTTCCTGAAGTACTGATCACTGATGAAAGAAGCTTCAGACAGTATACAATTGAAATCAAAACTGGAGTTCCGGGGTAAATTTTTATAGACGCCGGTAATTTTAAGTGACGTTTCCATGAAATTAAACTCCAGGGATTTTCCCAAAAGATCATTTTTCCTGCCGAATAACCGCATTGCAAGGTCTTCATTGATAATAATAGTATTCGGTTCTTTTAGAGCGGTGGTATTGTTGCCTTCCAGGAAAGAGAAATCGAAAATTTCCAGGAAAGAATTGTTGACTGTTGTAACTGTTTCCTGAAAATTAACAGGGTTTTCAGGATTCACCAGGTTGGCGCGACCCATACGCATCATCCTTGCAGTGTTCTCTATACCGGCAACCTGGTTTTTTGATTCTTCGGCGAGTTTATAACCAGCGGCAGCAGTAATGGTGTTGTCGCCGTTTACCGTTTTATTTTCCACTACACGAAAGATCCGGTCAGCTTTGCTGTGTTGTTCATCAAATGTGAGTTCATCAAAAAGGTACAAGCCAACCAGTAAAAAGCAACTGATACCGAAACAAAGCCCCGCGATATTCAATACACTGTATAATTTATTCCGCGTCAGAGTACGCAATGCGATTTTTATGTAATTGCTGATCATATTTTGGGATTTATGGATTTACGGATTATTGGATTCATAAAAATTTATTTCAGTTGATCTGCAAAGAATTTATTCCTACCATGGTCGGGCTGTTTCTATTGTCATCTTATGCCTATTGCTACGGTCATTCACTTCTCAACGACTTCACCGGATTTGCCACCGCCGCTTTGATCGCCTGAAAACTGACAGTGACTAATGCTATCAGGATAGCAACAGTTCCAGCTGCAGCAAACATCCACCAAGAAATATCTACCCGGTAAGCAAAATCCTGCAACCAACTGTTCATCATAAACCAGGCAACAGGTACCGCTATTGAGACGGCGATCAATACCAGTTTCACATATGTTTTACTGAGCATGGCAATAATAGATACTACAGATGCTCCCAATACTTTACGAATACCTATCTCTTTTGTCCTTTGCTGTGCTGTAAATGCGGCAAGACCAAACAAACCCAGACAGGCTAGGAATACCGCAAGTATTGTAAATATGAGCGAGAGTTGTTCCTGTTTTTGTTCTGCAGCATATTGTTGTGCAAAATTCTGATCAAGAAAATGAAAGGTTACAGGATTGTTTTTATCAAACTGCTTATAGACCTTTTCTATATGTTCCAGGGCTTCCGCAGTATTTGCCGTATTGATTTTTACATAGAGATTATCTTCCATCGATGCCACGGGCGGCATCAGCAAAACCATCGGCTCGACTTTGTGCTGAAGTGAATATGTATGAAAATCTTTAACCACCCCTATCACGGTTCTTTCACCGGTTTCATTATTCCCATAATTAAATCGTATGCGTTTACCAATAACTTGTTTCCATCCCAGTTCTTTCACCAGTGTTTCATTTACCATAGCCGCAGAATACTTATCAGCCATCCCTGCATCAGAAAAATTTCTACCAGCAGATACACGGATATCCAAAGTTGGAACATAATCGGCATCGATCATCAGCTCCTCCGCCAATTTACTGCTCCCGGTAAAAGAGCCATCATCTTTCTCAAATACAAATCCCATGGTACCTATATTATTGTTTCCGATAGGATTGCCTGCTGTGGCTACTCCCTGTATCAACGGGTTTTGTAATAATTGTGATTTGATAGCCCCTACCTGCGTTCTCACCTGTTGCTCGTCAATATGAAAAGTGAGTACCTGCTCTTTATTAAAACCCAGGTCTTTACCCGATACATATTTCATTTGCCTGTAGATGACAAATGAAGCCGAAATCATTATAACAGTTACTACAAATTGAAATACGACCAGCGATTTCCTGAATAAAATGCTGTTGGATAAATTTCCCATTTGTCCCCGCAAGGCAGGTATGGTTTTAAACCGGGAAAGAAACAGAGCAGGATAACTGCCGCTGATAATGCCAGTTGCCAATGCAAAAATTGTTAATGCGAATACGGTATTGTATATACCAAACCTGTCAATTGAAAGTTGCTTTCCTGCAAACTCATTAAAGTAGGGCAGTAACAGGGATACAAAAACAATTGAAATCAGCCCCGCAATAAAAGTGACCAGCAGCGCTTCCGTAACAAACATGCTGATCAACTGGCGGCGGCCTGAACCGAGAACTTTGCGTACACCTACTTCTTTTATTCTAATGGAAGAGCGGGCCGTAGAAAGGTTCATGTAATTTATTACCGCAATAATGAGTATCAATGCAGCAATAGCAATAAATATATAGATACGGCTCATGCTGTTGTTAGGACTGATTTCTACCTGCAGGTCCGAATGCAAATGAATGGAAGCAAGCGGCTGCAATTCTATCTGGTAGTCAGCAACCCGCATCATACCCTGAATCGTTTTTTTCGCCCAGGCTGGCATTTTTGCCTGCAGTTGTTTATAATGAACTCCCTGTTTCAACAGCAGGTAAGTATAGCTATTGAAATTCTGCCAGCCATCAGTGTACTCATGAGGTAGCGAACGCAATGCACTGAAGCGCAGATGCGAGTTCTCCGGTATATCTTTTATTACAGCCGTTACCAGGTTGGGATAATTGTTTTCAAAAAAAACAGTCTGGTTAACAGCTTTTGCAGGATCACCAAACAAAGCAGATGCCAGGCTTTCCGTAAGTACAATGCTTTGAGGTTTTACCAGCGATGCTGTCTTGTCTCCTGCGATAAATGAATAACTGAATACATCGAAAATGTTATTATCGGCAAAGAAAATATCATCCGCCTTCAACGCTTTTTCATTGTATTTGATTACTCCACCTCCCTCAGGAATAATTCTTGCGGCTTTCTCTATCTCAGGAAATTCTGTTTGCAAAGAAGCAGCAAATGGGGCAGATGTTGTTGCCTGGCTGATATTGCCCCCATCCCACCTGGCGTGTTGTGCTACCCTAACAATCCGATCGCCTTTTTCATGATAACGATCGTAACTGAATTCGTCAACTACATATAAACCGATCAGCCAAAAAGCAGTAAGCCCGATAGCAATACCACCGATATTAATGGTTGCAAAAGTCTTGTTTCGTAGCAGGCCTCTGAATGCGATTTTAAAATAGTTTTTTAACATGTATTTGGATCTGTTGGATTAACGGATTATTGGATTCATAAAATTTTATTTCAGCTAGTTAGTCAAGAATTATTATCAATTATGTTCCGGCTGTTCCTATTGCCTGCTAAAAATGTCTGAATTTGGATTTACTGGATTTGTGGATTATTGGATTTTAAAAAATTAGCTAACTAAATAATACCATTTGCCCATCATGATCCGGCTGTTCCTATTGCCTACTCTAAGTTGTCCGGAGTTTCCGAACTCCGGGCTACTCACTTCTCAACGACTTCACCGGATTCGCCACTGCTGCTTTGATCGCCTGAAAACTCACTGTAAATACAGCAATTGCAATAGCTATCACTCCAGCTATCGCAAAAACCCACCATTCAATATTTGTACGATAAGCAAAGTCTTTCAACCATTCGTGCATGAAATAACCTGCAACGGGACTCGCAATGATGAATGCAATAACAACTAACCTTATAAAATCTTTTGATAATAAGCCTGTGATGCTGCCAACAGATGCGCCTAAAACTTTTCTGATGCCAATTTCTTTTATTCTCTGTTCAGCGCTGAATGTAGCGAGACCAAATAAACCCAAACAGGCAATGAATATTGACAATATTGAAAACACCGCGAATATCTTTCCGGATTGTTGCTCGCTCTGATACAATTTATCGAGACGTTGATCAAGAAAACCAAAATCAAAAGGAGTGGCGGGAGCAAAAGTTTTCCATTTATTTTCAATGCTGGTAATTGCATCGTTTGTTTTCCCTTCTTTCACCCGTACCGCAATGTAGGAGTAGGGTTCAGTATATGATTTTGAGCTTTTATGAAAAAGTGCAAAAGGTATGACCGGCGTATGCAGTGATTGGACATTGAAATCTTTTACCACCCCGATAATGGTGAACTTCGTGTAGTCGCCACCGGGATAGCTGATGGTTTTGCCAATTGGGTTTTTCCATCCTGCCTGGCGCACCGCTGTTTCATTTAAAATCACAGTCGATGAATCATTGAACTGATCGCTGAAGTTTCTTCCCTGTTTTACTTTGATATCCATTGTTGGAATAAAGTCATCATCTACCATATAGGAGTACAATGATAAATCAGGAGCAACATTTTTTTCTTCGTTGTTTGGTTCTGGAATGTAACGATCGCCAAATGCACCTCCTGAAGGAATATTAGTAGTGATTGTTGCATTAGATACTTCTGGCAGATTGAGCAGTTCCAGCCGGAAAGTTTCTTCCTGTTGCCCCAATCGTTGGGAGTTGGATATGTATACCAGGTTTTCTTTTGAGAGTCCGATATCCATTTGCTGATTGTGCTTGAGTTGTTTGTACACAATTGCGGTGCAGATAATTAACGATGTGGAGATGGCAAACTGGAATACGACAAGGCCATTTCTGATCAGTACATTACCCAGCCCTGTTTTGGAAAGTTTTCCTTTAAGTACTGTTATTGGATTGAATGAAGAGAGATATAGTGCCGGATAAATTCCTGCCAGTAATCCGATCACAATACTCATTGATATAATACCCAAAACTATGTTACCCGAAAACAAAAGGTCAGCTGTAAAGGCTTTTCCGGAAAGTGAATTGAATGCGGGAAGAAAAACAGAAACCAGTACCAATGCAATAAAAACTGAAATAAATGTGAAGAGAAAAGACTCAAACATAAACTGCATTGCAAGACTACCTTTCCTGGAACCTAATACTTTTCGTATGCCAACTTCTTTTGCTCTTTTTAAAGATTTTGCAGTAGAAAGGTTCATAAAGTTGACGCAGGCTAATACAATTATGAAAGCTGCAATAATGCCGAATATGTAAAGGTTTCTAATACTGCCCAATGATTTGAGAGTAGTTTCTTTGCCAGTTGAATACAAATGAATTTTATTGAAAGGAGTAAGATCAAAATTCCAGTAGCCTCCTTTTTTAAAAAAATCATCCATCGGCATTCCGATTCTTTCGAATGATTTACCCGCTCGCCTTTTCACCATTTCCGGAAATGCAGTTTCAATTTTGCTGATGGCAACTTCATTTCCTGCGATTGCATCACTCACTTTAACATAAGTGTCAACATTCAGCCAAACCCAGCTCCAATCAAAATATTTCACCACCGGAAAAGTTTGCATTGGCACAATGGCTGAAAAATCCATGGTCGATTGCCTGGGTAAGTTTTTTATTACCGCAGAAACTTTGAAAGGCTTTTTATCATTCCCAAACAAAATCGTTTCACCTATCACGTTAGTGCTACCGAAATATATTTTGGCCATATCCTCCGTCAATACAATCGACTGAGGTTCGTTTAAACTACTCATTCGATCGCCGGCCAGCATTTCGAATGCAAAAATTTGAAGGAAGTTGGAGTCTGCAGCTATGATGTTTGGCTCAGTGAAATAATGATCGACGATGCCATTCTTTTCATGACTAACCATGATATCGCCAGGATGAAACACACGGGTATAACTTTCGATACCTGGATAATCTGTCTGTATGGCCAGTCCTGAAGGCGGCGGAGTGCTGTAAGTGTTAAATTCGTTGCCGCCGAAATTGCCCTTTAGTCCGAGCAGATAAATATTTTCATTTTTGGGCAGAAATTTATCATAGCTCCGTTCGTCGATGATAAACAATATAATCATCAGACTTGCAGCTATGCCAACTGATAATCCAAACAGGTTGATGAAAGAGAAAACCTTATTTCTGAGGATGTTCCTGGTAGCGATTTTGAAATAATGCTGAATTTGCAACATAAGCCTGGTTGAATGAATAATGATAGCCTGGATACCGCCTCAAACCTTCCAAACTGAATAAATGGAATGTAACCTATCCGGTTGCCGAAATGGTGCCAAAATCACAACCCTTTGTGGGCAAGGCTTTCAGGAGGTATGGGCTATTCAGGTGTGCGAAAGCGGACAGTTGGTGTTCGGAAACAACAGACGGTAGACAGTTGACAGTAGACAGTAGACAGTAGACAGTAGAGAACAGCCAATACAAAAGTTGGTAGTCAGTAGACGGTAGGTGACAAATAGAGAACAGCCCATACAGAACTACGGAATAAGTCAATTAGCCCGACCCATTGCGTAAAAGAGGTATACGGAAGAACTCCTTTTTAGTAGCGGCAAGGCTTGCCTTGCCGCTACTAAAAAGAACAGCCAATACATAGACGGTAACAGGTAGGCAGTAGAGAACAGCCATTACAGTTTTACGTTGTAGGTTTTATGTTTTACGTGATTACAGCAAAGAAGTGATTAAAATCGAATGGAGGCGGCTGTTGATTCACCTATTGACACATTCACACATTCACCCTACCAGGTGCATTCTCGTTTCACGATTGACGATTCACGCAGTAAACGGCTGTTACTTCCCACTTCCCATTTCCCCCTTCATAATAGTCCTCTCACTCTTTCTGTCATCTTTTCAACCATACGGTATGTAGCCGGACAGTATTCAATATTTTGCTGATGAACATGAATGTATTCCTTCATTTTTCTTTTGGCGAGATGTGGGAACCCGGCGCAGTCGGCAGGCCGGTATTCGTAAATGGAACACATATTGGTGGTAAGATCTAAAAACTGGCAAGGCGTATTTACATTCATCCAGTCGCCATTCTTATCAAGATAAAGCCATTTGGCTTTGAATTCCTTGATGGACATTCCAAGATGAGCGGAGATTCTTTTCAGGTCGGCAAAAGTGTAGGTTGGCGACATCGTTTTACAGCAATTGGCGCAGCTAAGACAGTCAATTTCGGTCCACACTTCTCGATCTACTTCTGCGGCAATGATATCAAGGGTGCGGGGAGGATTTTTGCCGAGCCTCGTGAGGAAACCCTTCATTCTTCTTTTATTTGCATTCACCAGTTTCCTGAAAAACCTGAGGTTGACTGTTTCCATTAAGAGTTGAGATTAGTTTTGCACTTTTTAATGATCTGCGAAAATAGCGGAATATATCTTATTTCAGGTGCTGACACCTATCGATTCAATCGAATAAATTTTATTAATGCTCATAAAAAATCCTGACTGCAATTGTTCCGGGGATTAGGATTACAAATTCCATAAGGCTTATCTTTAATGCTTGTCGTTACGCAGTGTACAATGGCCGGAACGGACTGTGTAATCCCGAAAACTAATAACCAATGTGGGAACCCTATAAAAAAGGTTTTAATGCTTATCTCCAGCTGGAAAAGTCCTTGTCAGCGCATTCGATCGAAGCTTATCAAAGAGACCTGGATAAATTAACCCAATTCCTGATGTTAAAAGGAAAAATGGTTGGTCCTCAGGATATTGTATTGAAGGATTTGCAGGAGTTTGTAAAATGGGTGGCAGAACTAGGATTGAGCGACCGGTCGCAGGCGCGTATTATTTCAGGGCTGAGGGCTTTCTACAAATATTGTCGTGATGAACAGGTATGCCGGACGGACCCCAGTGAATTGCTGGAGGCGCCAAAACTCAGGCGTTCTCTTCCGGATACTTTAAGTTTTGAAGAGATCGAAAATATAATCGCTCAAATTGATTTGAGCGCTGCGGAAGGTGTACGCAACAAAGCGATTTTAGAAACGCTGTACAGTTGTGGTCTTCGCGTAACCGAAGCCGTTAATCTTAAAAGATCTCACCTTTACACAGATATCGGGTTTATCAGGGTGATTGGAAAGGGGGATAAAGAACGCCTGGTGCCAATTGGCGCCTCAGCAATTAAACATCTGAATATTTATCTGAAAGAAATCCGCGTTCATGTCCCCGTTCAACCCGGGTTTGAAGATTTTGTATTCCTTAATCGCAGGGGAAAAAACCTTACCCGCGTGATGATATTTTACATTATCAAAGATCTTGCTGCAAAAGCTGATATTAAAAAATCTATATCACCGCATACTTTCCGTCATTCTTTTGCAACCCACCTGGTGGAGGGCGGCGCCGATCTGCGTGCGGTACAGGAAATGCTCGGTCACGAAAGCATAACTACAACGGAGATATATACTCATCTCGACAGAGAGTTTCTGCGCGATACCTTGCAGCGGTTCCATCCGGGATTCAAATAAAGTGCGAAGTTCGAAGTGCGAAGTGGGAAGTCAGAAGCCGTTGCTGGTAGCGAGTTGCTGGTTTCTGGTTGAACAGCCATTACAGGCACTTGTATTATGGTTTAACTAATCGACTTGAATTGTCAATCTGAAAAACCTACTTCAAAGCAGTGTATTTTTGAACCACGGAGTCAGATTAGAAATTCAGCGAAGTTACTATGTGCCCTCCATGCCTATGTGGCGGCTTTTCTTTGGAAATCCAATTGGGTTGGGTTATCAAATGCGTATGAATTGTCTTAACCGTTCTCTGCCGTCAACTGTCTACCGTCTGTTTGTATTGGCTGTTCACTGCTTACTGCTCACTGCTTACTGCTCACTTCTTAATGTATTGGCTGTTCTCTACTGTCTACTGTCTACTGTCTACTGTCTACTGTCTACTGTCTACTGTCTACTGTCTACTGTCTACTGTCTACTGTCTAAACATACACATCCTCAATAAACAAAAATTCATTCACCTCATTATCAATCGATACCGCAAGAATATCATAACGTACTTTTTTCCATGGAATACTTGTGTTGAGATATTCAGCACCAGCTTTAATAAATTGTTTGAGTTTACTTTTACTTACCTGGTCTTCCGGTAAACCATATGATGACGACTTACGGGTTTTAACTTCTACAAAGTGAATTGTTTCGGATATGGCGGCAATAATATCAATCTCATATCTTGAATGCCTCCAGTTGCGATGAAGTATTTCGTACCCTTTGCTGATCATCCATTGCGCAGCCAGTTCTTCACCTTCTTTCCCCGTTTCATTATGCAGTGCCATAAAATGTTTTAGTTATCTTGTGAAATTATTTTACTGCACAAAAAGAAAAAACGTTTTTATGCACCTGCTGAAAGGGAAAATACAGCATTATGCCTGGGGTGGACACCAGTATATTCCGGCTCTTTTATCGATTAGTAATCCTGCTGATAAGCCACATGCTGAATACTGGCTAGGTACACATCCAGGCGGGCCATCACGGTTAAGTGTAAACGGAAATGAGGAGATGAGTTTGGCAGATCTTATTGCAACCAATCCTCAGGAGTATTTAGGCGATAAAGTTTTTGATCAGTTTGGGGAGCTACCTTATTTGCTTAAAGTGCTGGATGTAAAAGATATGCTTTCCATCCAGGTACATCCTTCAAAAAAAGAAGCAGAGAAAGGTTTCGATAGAGAAAATGAAGCAGGTATTCTATTGAATGCATCAAACAGAAATTATAAAGACCGCAATCATAAACCGGAAGTGATGATCGCGTTAAGTGAATTCTGGTTATTGCATGGTTTTAATCCAGACCTGGAAAATATTCTTGACCGGTACGAATGGCTCAATACGCTTGTTCCCGTATTTGAAGCAAGGGGAATTGAAGGGTTGTATCAATTTGTAATGGAGTTGCCGCAGGATGGTGTAGATAAAATGCTGAAACCGCTGGCAGAAAAGTTGGTACCACTTTATGAAGCCGGTGAGCTGAATAAAAATTCTCCTGACTTTTGGGCGGGAAGAGTTTTGGTGGAATCCAGGCCTGAATATAAAAATCTTGACAGGGGGATTTTCTCTATCTATTTTTTTAATGTGGTACATCTTGTTCCCGGCGAGGCGATATTCCAGGCGGCAGGTGTTCCCCATGCTTATCTGGAAGGACAGAATATTGAACTCATGTCTAATTCTGATAATGTGTTGAGAGCAGGGTTAACGCCGAAATATATTGACGTTCCCGAATTACTCAAACACACTCTCTTCGAGTTTACACATCCTCAGATACTGGCAGGTGAGCAGAAAGGGCCTGCGACTGTATTCGACTGCCCTGTACCTGATTTTATTATTGATAAGATTGATTTAGAAGGAGGCGGGCAATGGGCGTCTACTGCTGCCGGTCCGGAAATTTTTATAATTATTTCAGGTGAGCAGGAATGGGAAGGGGAGGGCATGCTTCAGTCTAAAAAAGGGGATGCTGTGTTTACTATACCGGGTGAGCAATACAATATAAAGGCATTGTCAGGGTCGGTTTTATTCAAAGCAGCCGTGCCTGTCAGATAGCATATGGGCCCAATAAATCATTCTATACACAGCCTGAGGAAAACTGCTTATCTGATTATAGCTGAAGAGATGCTTATTTACCTATTTTTGCCACTCAAATTGCGACGGACATGAAACTGGACAGAAATACACTCATTTCTTTTTTACTATTGATATTAATCGCTTCTCTATACCGCGCTATGCCGGGAAGGCCCTGGGGATTTGCTCCGCAGTTGGCAATGGCTGTATTTGGAGGCGCGATGTTGAAAGATAAAAAGCTCGCATTCCTGCTTCCCGTTTTGTCAATGCTGATTTCCGATTTGATTTACCAGCTGCTTTATGCTAATGGCATCGGCGAGATTCCGGGATTTTATAGCGGACAATTCACGAATTACCTGCTTTTTGCTGCAATGACAGTCATTGGTTTTTTTGTCAAAGCGGGCCGAATTTCAAGTATCATCGCTGGTTCTCTTGCTGCACCGGTTTTGTATTTCCTGGCTTCCAATTTTATTGTTTGGGCGGGCGGCGGCGGATTAAACAGACCAAAAACATTTGATGGTTTGATGATGTGTTACGCTGATGGATTGCCATTTTTACAGGGCAGTGTTTTGGGTACTTTGTTTTTCAGTGGTGTATTATTCGGTGGCGCTTATCTTCTCAACAAATATTTCTCCAGGCAGGCTGCTCATTGATATTTTTTTTTGCCGGGAAGACGAGAAGGACGGGAACGAATACACGGGAATAATACAAAGCGTGCTCTTACTTTTATCACATCCTCACGGGATATGCATTCCAAAATGAAGACCCGTAATTAATTTCCAGGTTTTTGGACACAGAGGGCCACAAAGGAACAAAGGACACAAAGGAACTGCGATCTCGCCTGAGGCTAGAGAAGTGAGGATTATGAAGTAACCATTGGCTGTTCTTACCGCTTACTTACCGTTCTCGCCGCCTTACCGGCTATGTATTAAAAATCCTGAACAAGTAAACACCAATTTTTTGTAGTACTGAAATTCCATGCTGTAAGGTAATTGCCATATTCACGCGAGTCCGACATTCAGGAAATGATAATCGTTATGTAAAAGTTTCTCACCCTGAATTATTTTGACAGGCGATGAAAACAGTGGACAATCCAATACCAATGTATGGAACTCTCCATTCTCACCGCACACATCCACGCCGATAGCAATGAGCTCCGGAATTATTTCACGTGATAATATTCGGCCTAAAAACTGGCTGCCCATTTTCATATTACAACTTACAATCATGGTTGAAATACCCGCATCCATCATATCATTAAAAAGTGTAAGCCGATCAGTTTTCCATAAGGGTAATTCTGCTATCAATCCTGCCCGCCTGCAAACCTTCTCTTCCCATTCGCGATGGGCATCCAGGTCAATGTCTCCAAACACCGCATGCGTTAAACCATACTGATTTTTTAAAGTGGAAAGTTGCGCCGTGAACTTTGTTTCATATTCTTCCCAGGAAGAAGAAACAAGTGAGATCGGAATTCCACAATGTTGAGCTTGCTTTTCCAGTACCGATGAGGGAATGCCGTGCGAGCGGGATATCTTTCCGTGTTCATTCAAAACATTCAAAAGTACTTTAGGATTCAGGCCTTTATCGATTGACTTCATCAAAGCGAAACAACTATCTTTTCCTCCACTCCATGAACAGACTGCATTATTATCGTGCATTATCTCAACAATATTTCTTCAAACTTAATATCCCAAAATGATAAACAGGAAGGTGGTACAAAATTTTAATAGTATCAGTATCAAGGCGTCATGGAGAGCAGGGTAAATTCGTATCTGTTTCTAAGGGTTTCCATGGTTTTCGATAAATGGAGTTTTTACTTCGGTGGCTGATTTTGATGCTCGTAAAAACCCTTGTAGTTTTACATCATCAAACGAAGAAATACGGTGCGAAAGGGGAAGCGGAGAATACGGTCAGAAAATCAGAAAGAGTTACGCTCAAACATATTAACACGGATGGTTTTTAAGATTATAACCGGCTTGGAAAGCCGGTTTTTCTTTTTTAAACCTTACAGGTCTCCGCAGAACTGTTAGGTGTGCTCATAACCTGTATCTTCTTCCAGGTTTCCGCCATCAGCGGCCGCCGTTGCCAATTCATCGCAGCGGTTATTATATGGGTTGGTATGATGGCCTTTCACCCATACAAATTCAATATGGTGAGGTTTTGCCAGTTCATAATATCGCATCCATAAATCACTGTTCTTTTTACCGCCGGCAAAATTGGTACGGATCCATTTATTCAGCCAGCCTTCCTTCACTGCCTTCACTACATACTGACTGTCGGAAAATATTTTAATGTTTAGTCCTGGTCGCGTGAGTGTCTCCAATGCCGCAATTACAGACATCAATTCCATTCTGTTATTGGTGGTGAGTTTGTATCCTTTCGATAATTCTTTTTTCACTCCCTTCCATATCAGCACTGCACCATATCCTCCTCTGCCGGGATTGCCTCTTGAAGAGCCATCAGTATAAATAGTTAGACCAAGATTATTCAGCATTAGTTACAAATAAATTTCTCCTTTCAAAAACAAAACAGCATTGCCGGTCATGAGGACGCGGTCGCCTTTTAATCTGCAATCCAGCCATCCTTTTCTTGAAGAAAGCTGGATAGCTTTGAAATCGCTTTTTCCGCTTTTCATATTCCAGTAAGAAGTGAGCAAACAATGTGCAGAACCGGTGACAGGATCTTCATCAATACCTGATTGCGGGAAAAAACATCTAGACACAAAATCGACTGTATCTCCTTTTGCAGTTGCAATAAGGCCACGGGAGGGAATGGTGGAGATGATACGGAAATCGGGTTGTAATGCTGAAACGGATTGCTCATCTTCCAGTTCCACGAGATAATCGAACTTGCCTTTCCAGACTGTTGTGGGTTTAATTTTCAAGCCTTCAAATACTGCTTCGGGAAAATTAGTTTGTATTGATGGCGGATCTGCAGGGAAATCAAGTGTTAATTTCCCGTCACCTTCTTTTGTTACTTCAAGCCATCCACTTTTTGAATTAAATCTGATAATTTCTCTACTGTATCCAAGTAAATTGAAATAAACAAATGCAGTAGCCAATGTTGCATGTCCGCACAAAGCAACTTCCACTCCTGGTGTAAACCATCGGATATGATAATCTTCTCCTTCAGGAACAATAAAAGCAGTTTCTGCGAGATTATTTTCAGCGGCTATTTTCTGCATAATGTCATCGGGCAGCCATTGTTCCAGCGGACAAACTGCTGCCGGATTGCCATGAAATATATCAGTAGTAAATGCATCAACCTGGTATACAGGAATTGTCATGTTTTCTTAATTTGATGGCGAAAATACTCCAAAAGATGATAATGTGTGAACAGGTCAATGGGTTAATACTGATCTCGCCTCAGGCTAGAGCGAAGTGTGAAGTATGAAGTAAACAGCCACTTCCATCGTGAATCGTCAATCGTGAAACGTGAATCGGAACAGCCCCTAAAGAGTGCAATGTCTTTTTATTGACGCTTCATTCCGCTATCGAGCGTGAACGATTCACGCAGTCGTCGGCTGTTCACTTCATACTTCGCCCTTCGTACCTCGCACTTGTTTCGAATTCACCCATTGACACATTCACACATTCACCTGTATACGTCAGACCTGAAAAACGCCCAACCTCATCGTTTCCGTAACCGGACTCTGGTTACATGCTGCTAAACTTTCAGCGATAACCGAACGGGTTTGAAGCGGATCGATAATTGCGTCTACCCATAACCGGGAGGCAGCGTAGTAAGGAGTGGTTTGCTGCTGATATTTCTGCATGATATTATCCAGCAATTTTTTCTCATCCTCTGGGGCAACTACCTGGCCCTTTGCTTTCATAGCCGAAACCTGAATCTGCAATAATGTTTTTGCTGCCTGCTCTCCACCCATCACAGCAATTTTTGCTGAGGGCCAAGCGAAAATAAATCGTGGGTCATATGCTTTACCGCACATCGCGTAATTGCCAGCGCCGTATGAATTACCTATGATGATCGTAATTTTTGGTACTACAGAGTTGGCTACAGCGTTTACCATTTTTGCACCGTCTTTAATAATTCCCGCATGCTCACTTCTGCTGCCGACCATAAATCCTGTAACATCCTGCAAAAACAACAACGGTATTTTTTTCTGATTACAGTTTAATATAAATCGGGCAGCTTTATCGGCACTGTCATTGTAGATTACACCACCCATCTGCATTTCACCCTTCCTGTTTTTAACGATCTTTCTTTGATTGGCAACAATGCCAACTGCCCAGCCATCTATCCGCGCATAACCGCAGAGAATAGATTTGCCATAATCCTGTTTGAACTGATCAAATAAAGAATCATCGACAATTCTTTCTATCAGCTCCACCATATCATACGGCTTAGTTGCGTCAGCTGGGAATATGCCGTAGATATCTTCCGGATTTTTTACCGGTGGCTTCGATGCAATCCGATCAAAACCCGCATTTGCAGGCGCTCCAATTTTACCAACGAGTTTCTTAATTTCATCGAGACACTCTTCTTCTGTACTGAATTTGTAATCTGCAATACCCGACAGCTCCGTATGTGTTACTGCACCGCCTAATGTTTCCTGGTCAATGTCTTCGCCAATGGCGGCTTTCACAAGGTAAGGACCAGCTAAAAAAATGGACCCGTTACCCTCCACCATTAAAGTTTCATCACTCATGATGGGCAAATATGCGCCACCCGCCACACAAGCTCCCATCACCGCAGCGATCTGCGTGATGCCCATGGCGCTCATCTTTGCATTGTTTCTGAATACTCTGCCGAAATGTTCTTTGTCCGGGAAAATTTCATCCTGCATGGGTAAAAAAACACCTGCACTATCAACAAGGTAGATGACGGGCAGGCGGTTTTCCATTGCAATTTCCTGCAACCTTAAATTCTTTTTTCCGGAGATAGGAAACCATGCGCCAGCTTTTACAGTTTGGTCGTTCGCCACAATCATACATTGTTTGCCGCTGATATAGCCAATGCCTCCCACAGTACCTCCTGCCGGGCACCCGCCATATTCTTCATACATTCCATCGCCTGCAAACGCACCCAGTTCAATAAAAGGTTTATGTTTGTCGCGTAGATATTCTATGCGTTCTCTCGCAGTGAGTTTGTTTCTTTCCTTTTGTTTCTGAATGGCTTTTTTCCCACCACCCTGCGAAATGATGTCCAGTCGCTTGCGCATTTCACTCAACGCCAGTTTCATATGGTCCTCGTTCCTGTTAAAATTGATGTCCATTATTATTTTTTTAGTTGAGGTCTTTATTCACGACATAATCCTGCACCACTCATTTTTCCAGCACTGGTAAAATCAAAACAGAAGCATAACCTTCCTGATGATGAATTTTAATCGCCGCTTTCTTAAAGTCAGCAGCATTGGCTTCCGGTATCTTCATAAACTGTTGCGGGTTACGATCAACTAGCGGGAACCAGGAACTTTGTACCTGTACCATTATGCTATGCCCTTTTTTAAAGGTATGTGCCGCATCCGGTAATTCAATTTTTACCTGCTCGATTTTGTTGGGTACAAATGGAACGGGTGTAGAAAAATCCTTTCTGAATTTTCCCCTGATCACTTCTGCTCTCACCAATCGTTGTACCGCTGCGGGATTAGGCTGGCCTTCCCCGGTTTCCACATCAATCAGTTTTACTATAAAATCGGCGTCGGTAGTACTGATGGATACAAAAAGATTCGCTGTAATCGGTCCCGAAATAGTTAAATCATTTTCCAGCGGCATCGATTCAAATACTATCACATCTTTCCTTTCCGCAGCAAAACTTTGATCTTCGCCCATATAGTCATTATTTCGCGAACGCATTTTCTTTCCGGTATATGGAACAGGTTGTGAAGGGTCGCTGGTGTACATCGTGTAACCTTCCCTGTTATCAGGTTGTGCCTTGCTGAGTTTTCCCCCGCCGCGCAGATAAAAATTTATCGGCTTCGATTCGGCAGGCGGCCACTGTTTATATTTCTTCCAGCTATTACTACCTGTTTCAAAAATCGTTGCTTCTGCCAATGAAAGCGATCCTTTGCCTTTGAGATGATAATTAAAAAAAGGAGTTTCAATAGAATCCTGGTAATAGCCGCTGGTGTTGGAGCCCAGATCCATTCCCGCGTAACTCGTCCAGTAACCGCTTGCCCATGCACCATGTGTCCACGGACCCATTACAAGACTATTCAGATTACCCCTCGAATCTTTTTCAATCGTCCTGTATGTTTCTAATGCACCAAACAAATCTTCTGCATCGTACCAACCACCTACTACCAATACTGCAGGTTTTACATTTTTCAAATGCCGCCGGATATTTCTTGCTTTCCAGTAATCATCATAGGTGTCATGAACAATGTATTCATTCCATAGTTTTCCTTTGTTACCAAAATAGTTTGCCTTATTGCTGTTTTTGATAACACTCATTTTCATAAAGAAGTCGTAAGCATCATTGTGATTAATCTCCATCATTTCACCGTCGTATTCTTTTACCGGGCCTTTGCGTGGTTTGTCGAAGTAATTCAGAAAATTAAAATTGTCCATCAAAAAAAATGCGCCTTTATGGTTCACATCATCACCAATAAATTCATCGGTTACAGGTGCCTGTGGTGATACCGCTTTGATGGCAGGATGAGCGTCAGGTAATGATGCACTCGCATAAAATCCGGGATAGGAAATACCAAATATGCCGACTTTGCCATTATTATTTTTCACGTTCGAAAGCAACCATTCAATAGTGTCAAAACAATCACTGCTCTCGTCTACCTGTTTTTTTGTTTTCTTATCGGTTATATGAGGGGTCATTTCCAGGAAACCTCCCTCGCTCATATACCTTCCTCTCACGTCCTGCATAACAAAAATGTATTTCTCCCGCATAAGCGCTGGATTGGGGCCTAATGATGCAGGATATTCATCTACTTCATAAGGTTCAGCGCTGTATGGCGTTCTCTCCATTAAAAACGGGTAGGATACACTGGTATCTTTTGGCTGATAAATGATTGTATGCAATTTTATTCCGTCTCGCATCGGAATATTGACAATCATCTTTGAATAATTTTCACGTATAAATCTTGCGGAAGCACGGTCTTGCGCACTTACATGGATATTGATCAGGAGAAAGGTGATCAATATAAAACCATAAAACTTGTTTGTAATATTTTGAAATAAACGGTAGTACAATCGTTGAAAATTTTTAATTGTCATAGTGTATTTGTTTATAGTGAGCAGTAAGCAGTAAGCAGTGAGCAGTGAGCAGTAAGCAGTGAGCAGTAAGCAGTGAGCAGGGAACAGCCAATACGGGTTCTACGTTGTACGTTTTCAGCTTTACGTTGACAGCCATGAGACTTTATGGTTAAAAAAAGCATCGCTATGAAATAGATTTTCTAACAAAAGACATTGATTGGCAAATCACGATTGACGCTTTAAATGCCTGCCTGCTTCCCAACTTGTACTTCGCACTTCGTACTTCGAACTTCGTACTTCGAACTTGTCTTGATTTCACCCATTGACTGATTCACGCATTCACAAGTAAGAAGTGAGCAGTGAATAGTGAGCATAGCACAGCCAGCAACTTACATTCACGATTCACGTTCCAAAAATACCCCGTTTATCGTTTTGATCTTCCTATAAAAAAAGGCCGGAAACCTCCAGCCTTATAATTAGTTTATTGATTTTTAATTTGTTTTAATTTAGGTCACTTTCGTGATCTTAAGCATGTTGGTTGGCATATGCAGTTCAACCGGGATACTGCCTGTATTCACCACCACGTTTCCAGGGTTAAGAAATCCCCTCTCTTTCAGAATATTAATCTGGTCAGAAACGATATCATCAATGCTTTCTTCTTCAGCATAATAAAACGCCCGCACACCCCAGCTTAAACTGAGCTGATTAACCAGCGCTCTTTCTTTGGTATAGATATACAACAATGCTTTAGGACGATAAGAACTCAGCATAAAAGCAGTATAACCGCTTTGCGTCATTCCGATCAACGCATCAGCGTTTGTATCTTCTGCCAGTTTACATGCATTGTAACAAACGGCATCACTTAAAAAAGTAGGTGAATGGGGAAGTGGTTTAAGGTCTTCTTCACGGTTAAACCTGTACTCATTCTTTTCCACTTCCATGATGATCTTTTTCATGGTTTGCACCACTAGTACAGGATGTATACCTGTTGCAGTTTCTCCGCTGAGCATTACAGCATCTGCACCTTCAATAACAGCATTTGCCACGTCGGTACTCTCACTCCTGTTAGGTTTGGAGCGTTCCATCATACTCTCCATCATCTGCGTGGCAACAATCACGGGTTTAGCGCGATGAAGACATTTGCGGATAATTTGTTTCTGAATCAATGGAACCTGTTCCACCGGTAGTTCAACACCGAGGTCACCGCGGGCAATCATAATACCATCAGATTCAAGGATGATCTCCCGGAGATTAGTAAGTGCTTCCGGTTTTTCAATTTTAGCGATCACTTTTGTTTTGCTTCTCTTTTCTGCAAGCTTGCTTTTGATGATCACTATATCTTTTACGCTGCGTACAAACGAAAGCGCCACCCATTCCAGCTGCTGCTCGATAATAAATTCAAGATCTATCAAATCTTTTTCAGTTAAAGCAGGCAGAGATATTTTTGTATCTGGGAGATTAATACCTTTTTTAGAAGAAAGAATTCCACCTAATATTACCTGAACTTTTACATCCCCCTCTTTAGTTATATCAACCACTTTCACTTCAATCTTTCCATCATCGATCATGATGATATTGCCCAGCTTAACGTCGCCTGCCAGGTTGGGGTAACTCACATAAATTTTTTCCAGCGTACCCACAAGTTTCTCGTTGGTAAAAGTGAGGATATCACCTTCAGAAACCAGTAGTGAATTGCCTTCTATTTCTCCGATTCTTAATTTAGGACCCTGTAAGTCGCCAAGAATGGCAATATTATAAGGCTCGGTAGAATTTATTCTGCGGATGAATTCAATAATTTTTGTTTTGTCTTCGTGTGTGCCATGAGAAAAGTTGAGCCTGAAAACGTTAACACCGGCTCTTACCAGTTCTAATAATTTTTCGTAAGTATCGCAGGCCGGGCCTACTGTGGCAACAATTTTTGTACGATGGACAGTGTGTTCGTAACCTGCCTGCTTGTCCATGTCGTGATGGAGGTATTTCGATAAATGCTTGCTCATAATAGTTATTCAGGTTAAAGCTGGGTAATTGGAACAAATCAATCGGTGATAATCATAGGTGCGCTGCACGGGCGCCGAAATTAACGATTAGCTGGCTAGAATCTTAACTATTTTCATCCATTCTTCACTAACTTTTTGTTTTGCCTTCACAGCATTGTTCAAAGGAGTGTAATGCATTCTGTTATTCATTATACCAACCATTACATTGTGGCGGCCTTCCATCAGGCATTCAACTGCAGAATATCCCATCCTGCTCGCAATCAGTCTGTCGAGACAGGTGGGCGAGCCTCCGCGTTGAATATGACCAAGGATAGCAACCCGTATATCTACATTAGGCAGTTTGGTTTTTAACGTTTTCCCTACTTCATTGGCACCACCAAATTCATCTCCTTCCGCCACTACCACCAGGTTTACCAATTTTTTTCTTTTTTCCTTTTCCTGGAGGGATAAGATCATCGCTGCCATATCAGTTTTACGCTCAGGGATGAGAATATGTTCAGCACCGGTGGCAATACCACTGTGCAGGGCTATATACCCGGCATCGCGGCCCATTACTTCAATGATAAACAAGCGGTCGTGTGCATCCGCTGTATCCCTGATCTTATCAATGGCTTCAATGGCTGTGTTCACAGCTGTATCAAAACCTATTGTGAAGTCAGTACCGGCAATGTCTTTATCAATAGTACCGGGAATACCTATACAAGGGATGTCGAACTCATTGGAAAACAGTTGCGCACCTCTGAACGATCCATCGCCACCAATAATAACCAATCCGTCTATGCCAATTTTTTTCAGGTTTTCGTAAGCTTTGGCACGTCCCTGCGGCTCGTAGAATTCCATGCAACGGGCCGTTTTGAGGATCGTACCACCCCGCTGGATAATGTTTGCAACGCTTCTGGAATCCATTTCGTTGATATCCGAGTCAATCATACCCTGGTAGCCACGAACAATTCCATAAACATCCAGACCATGATAGCGGCTCGTTCTAACAACAGCCCGTATACAAGCATTCATTCCAGGCGAATCTCCTCCCGACGTTAGTACTCCAATTTTTGTAACTTTCTTTTGCATTCCTTAACTATAATTCAATTGATAGGTTTAAAGGGTAGCTAAATCGTTGAGAATCCACAATTTTTTTGGACAGCGGCAAAAATAGACTTTTTGCTGACATTTCGCGGCTGAAGATACACTGGTTTTTAAACATAAATACAAAGAGTGATAGTCAAAGTGTCACATTATAAATTTTTCTATTTAATAACACAAATTCGCTTGTGAGAATATTAATAACTGGTTCAAATGGTTTATTGGGAGGATATCTCGTAAGAGATTTATTGGCTGCTGGCCACAAGGTATTTGCAACTTCCAGAGGAGAAAACAGAACGATTCCAACGTCGCTCCCGCCAGCTGCAGTAATAACATACCAATCGGCAGACATTACGAACAGGGTTGCGGTTATTGATCTGGTTGATCAGTTTCATCCTGAACTTATCATTCATGCTGCGGCCATTACTCAGGTTGATCATTGTGAATTGAATCGTGACGATTGCTGGAATACCAATGTGAATGCAACGGATCATATCATTTCTGCAGCCCGACAATCAAAGGCGGCGCTGCTATACGTTTCAACCGACTTCGTATTCAGCGGTGATATAGGAATGTATGAGGAAGATGATGAAACCGGGCCTGTAAACCACTATGGAAACAGCAAACTGGCTGCCGAAAAACTGGTAATTGCTTCAGATTTGGATTGGTCTATTGCCCGTACGGTCCTGGTGTATGGTAATGCAATCGGGCCAACGAGAAACCATATGCTCACATGGGTGCGGGATGAATTATCAAAAGGAAATACCATAAAAGTGGTTAATGACCAGATCCGGACACCGACTTATGCCGGTGACTTGTCGGCCGGAATAAAATTGATGGCGGAACAAAGGGCTAAGGGGATCTATCATTTATCAGGCAAGGATATTTTAACTCCTTACGATATGGCGGTACAAACTGCCCAATATCTTTCTCTGGATAGTTCGCTGATTCTCAAAGTTGATGCGGGTTCTTTTATGCAGCCGGCAAAACGTCCGGCGAAAACCGGGTTTAATATTGATAAAGCAAGAAATGAGTTGGGATACAATCCTACCAGTTTTAAGGAAGGACTGGAAAAAGTTTTTGGCAGCAATATTTGATTTGCCTTTATCAATTATTTTACAGCCAAAAATACTTCAGCCATCATACATCTTGCACTACCGCCTCCATTAGTTTCTATTGTTTCCAGCGAAGAATGAATAATGGCATTAAATTGTTCGATGAGCTTAACCTGTTCATCGTGCAGAGAATGAAAAGCCTGGCTCGACATCACTAAAAAACGTTGGCCATTGCTGTTGTGTACCTGCAGCATGTTACCTGCAAATTGAGCCATCTGTTCGTAGCTGATAGGAATAATTTTTTTACCTGATTTTTCAAGCGATTCCTGTACTTTCTTTCGCTGGCCTGCATCAGGAATGGATTCTAAACAAATCACAGCATATTTATCTGCCACACACATCATAACATTGGTATGATAAATAGGATTACCATTGATATCAACTGAAAAAAAGGATAGGGTAGTGTAACCGGTTTTTTTTCCAAATTCATCCAATACTTTTTGATCAGTACGGGGTGACAGGCACGCATAGGCGATTTTACCAACACGATCCAGAACCATACTGCCGGTCCCCTCTAAAAACATTTCCTGTTTTTCAAATGCTGTGAGATCAACTGTATTTTTCACGTCGAACTTTGCCTGAACAATATCGACAACAAACTGCTTTCTTTCCAGTCGTCTGTTGAGTGCGAACATCGGGAAAAGACAGATGGTGCCATCTTCATGAAATGAGATCCAGTTGTTCGGGAATACTGAATCTGGCGTGTGTGGCTCCGGGGTATCATCTACAACTGTAACATCAATCCCATTTTCAGTGAGTTTTTTTACAAAATCATTGAATTCTGCCAGCGCTTTCTGTTGCGCATTATCGTCTTCTCCTTTTACCTGAAATGCATTATTAACCGCTGTTTCAGCATTAAAGCCAAAGTCTACCGGTCTTATCATTAATAGATGTGATGTCGTTTGCATTTTCTGCTGATTAAAAATCCAAAATCTATATTTCTTCCCTTAACAATGGCATACTCATACAATGAAATCCACCTCTCGCTCTCGACAGTTCTGCCGATGGCATCAAAATCACTGTGTCTTTCATTTTTTCCGGAGATATCTTTCCTGACTCTAATTTATCTACTAAATCGTGAGCTTTGATCACATCAAATCCGTTCTGCCTGAAAGCCTCAACAGTTTTGTCGTTTCTGTCATAGCCCAATACCACACCTTCTCTCAAGGCGAGCAAATTACAGCTGTCTGTCCATTGTTCACGGGCATCAAAAGGAAATTCGTTGTTACCCGAGTAAATGAATTTTGTTTTTTCTTTACAACCGAGATCATTTTTGCTGATATCATTTAAGAGATCTTCAAGGTTATCGAAGTATTTTGGATTTTCCATATCCTTCTTCGAAAACTGTATGATTTTTAATTGCTCGTCTTTTCTGCTCTCCACTAAAATTCTTTGCACCGCGTCAGCATCTTCTCTTTTCATTGCTTTTTTCGAAAAATGTCCCAGCATTACCCAAACATTTTTCTTTACCTGCGTAAACACAGTGTCGATATGCATATAGTCCCTTTTCTTTGGGATTTTGACGATTGTAATCTTCTTAACAACATTTTTCGCAAACAGAATATTAACCACCTGGTGAGCAGCTTCCATACTGGTGCGTTCACTGACTCCCACCAATAAATGATCTTTACTCACTACCATTACGTCTCCGCCTTCCAATGTTACTTTCCTGTCATCTCCGTCTTTGGGCATCAGAAAGTGATGCGATGTTTCCGGAATCTCAATAATGTTTTCGTGGTACTCTTTAAATAGCGGATGATAGAAGAAGATGTATTTCAACAGCAATGCTTCCCGCGTTCTGGCTTTTTTGGCCGGTTTGTTCAGTAAAATATATTCATTGATGACGATGCCGATATCCCTTGTAAAAATGAGGTTCGGTACAGGTGCAAATAACATTCTGTCTCTGTCAGTTGAGCCGGTAATAAATACTTTTGACAATGTTTTAGCATCCAGCTTCGACAACTCTTTTTCCATTTCGTGCGGACAATTTTCAACGGCACAAACGGATGCTACTAACCGGGCTTTTATATTTTCATCTGATAATATATCCGACAGCAGCCACTGCACTTCAATTACCTTTTCCGACTTGTAAAAATTATCATTATCGGGTTTGTAGAAATTGCGTTTGTTTTTTTCTGCATCAATATTCCTGAGCTTCCCTTTTATTTTTTCCGGGTCAAGAAAATACAGCAAAATTTTAGTGTAGTAATCATACTCCTTTCTCCTTATAGTATCGAGGTGAACAATGTCTTCAAATAACCAATCCTGTGCTTTTGAAGGCACCACTTTGCCAAGGCCACTATCGGGACTGTGCACCAGCAATCTTTTCAATGTTCCGATTTCTGAGCCAACGAAAATTTTATCTGTTTTTGATTTAGGCATATATAAGTTGGGGTGAAAAATACATTTAAAAAAAAACGGAGCGGGAGAATAACCGGGTGGAGGCTAATCGGGCGGGTAGCACCTGTGTGGCAGTAATAAAGCCGCATCAGTGAGGACGATCCATATGGTTTTTTTCCGGCTGCGCATACGTTTGCATGAAAGTAGACAAATGTAGATGTTTTTTCCTGAAAGGCAATATAGCAGCCCCTTTCAATTAAATCATCGGTGGAAGAGAAAATGGCACCTGGCCTTTAATAGTACCCTTAACATACACCGGTTTCAGTCGGAGAAACATTTCTTCACTGTACCAGTTTTCTGACCTTGTTTTCGCAATCACTTCCCTGTGGTCGTGCATGGAATAGGCAAATGACTGCATTTGTTTTTTGGATTGCCAAACGCTGAAAGTTGCCTGCCGGGTGAAGGGTACCTCACCAATGCCTATCGAATAGAGCAGACCCGGAGTGCCTTTCATTTTAGCATTTACGGGCCCTACATTTTTCCAGAAAGATTTTAATTTTGAAAATCGGATAGTCGCCCGTGTGAGTACCGCCATAATGCCCTCTGCTTCCTCAGTTTTTGCTTTTCGGTCGGCAAACAACTTGCCATTCCAGGTGCCATGGCCTTCTTTCACTTCGCAAATGATGAAGCAACATTCACATTTCAACTTTCTGCACCATCCTGCAATAAAAGATCCATACAATTTGCTGAGCATAACATACTGATCGGAATTTTCATAAAACAGGGGAGGGTGATCGGTCACAGAAAAAATTGTCCATTGTCTCCAATCCGGATGAATATCAAAACTCCCATTTAAACCGGTTCCCATCAGTTTAATGAAACTGTGCTGTTGCTGCCAAACCAATGGTAACCTGAACAGGGCCATAGAGATGAGGCCAGGCAATAAAAAATATCGGGGATAATTTATTACAGTCAGTATTGTATACATCATTACACCTTTCTTGCCGGAAAACGTGAAAGGTGTAATGTAAGTGGATTATTGATTACCTCCACCCATACGAAACGCCCTGCCTCCGTTACCCTGCATTTCTGCAATAGGTTTAATATCGTAACCTTTAGGAATCTCAAATACTTTATCATCGATGTTGGCATCAAGTTGCACTTTAGTAACTACCATATGCATTTTCATGCCATTACCTCTTTCAAATTCATATTCCATTGGAAAACCTTCAATCTGATCCACTCCATTCAATCCTGCCATACTCATCATTCCCCTGTTGCCGCCTGTAGCTAAACCTTGTGACAATTTGAATTCAGGGCAATACCAAACAGTACTTTCGCTTACTTCACCACGCTGATTTTTAGTTCTCAAAATAGCTTTCTTGCATACAAAGCCGGCAATTTTTTTAGTTTCGTCGATATATTGTATTTCCGGTTTTGATGGTTGCGCAATTGGCAGTCCCATCTGCCGTAGTGAATCAGCTCTGCGTGCACGTGCTGAATCCATCCTCGCCCTCATTGCTTCCTCATCAGTATCGGTGGAATAAAACCCGGTTTTACGCCCCATCGCTTCCATCAGCGTAGTGGTCCTTTTATTTTTCTTGTCGGTGATTACAGTATTGTTGCCAAAGTCGGTAACACTCTCCACTTTGCTCATATCTCCTTTCATATACATCGTTGTACTGGCCTCCATACTTCTGGGCATAGCCATCGTTGCATTCCCGTCGCCACCTGCACCACCACCGCCAAAGTTCTCAGGAAAATTGATCTCGGTTTGCATTTTGATAATCGCCTTTTCAACCATTTTAGGCTGTGCGATGGATGCAAAACTGAGAAGCATTATTACAGCTGTAAGGGTCAGTTTGTTCATATGTTCAAATTTTGAATCGTATTAATATTTGAAGTGTTTCCAAAAGTACGATAACCAATGGCGCTATCAAGCAAAATTCTGCTGGTGGCATAATTGTGACTGCCGGATGGGTTGTTACAGCAGATTTTTAACCTTTTGTCAAAAAAAAAACAGCCATCTTCTCAAAGAATGGCTGTCTTCGTTTTGTATCAGTAAAATCAATTATTCATGTAAAGTGAGTATTGGGATATGAGTGTGATAAGCCAGTTTTTTGGTATGACTCGTTTTAAATAAACCTTCAAGGAAACTGTGGCGACGCGGAACAGTAATGATCAGGTCAGCTTTACGGTCTTCAGCAAAAAGGTTAATAGACTCAACGAAATCATACATCCTGATGAATGCATATTCGGGATTAAACCCTTCCAATATAACATTGAGCTTCTCTTTTTCAGCCTGATACTCAGGTGTCAGTTCTACAAAATGCTCTGTGTCAACGTTTACTACATGCAGTGCGGGCTTCATATAACTCAGGAACTTGCGAAGCGCATCGGCCGGCGTAGTTGCCACAACATCTTTGAAGTCGCTCGCAAAAACTGCCGTTTTAATAGAGCGGTAAGTTGCATCTGGCGGGATAATCATCACCGGGCCAATATTATGATTGACCAGGCTCAGCGTCGTACTGCCAATGAAAATCTGGTCCAGTTTGGTAGCGCCGTTCATGCCCATGATAATCAGATCCATTTCCTGATGGTGCATCAGTTTTTGGATATTATCAATCAGGTCTCCTTCTTCGGCGAGTATTGCTATATCAACATTTGCAGCCAAACGGGTAAGTTCCGCTTTCATATTCGTCAGCGCAGCATCTGATATGGTTTGCCGTGCATCAGAATCGCTGAAAACAGACGTGCCTTCACTGCCTGTGGAAATGGCATCGTAAGCATTGTAAAGAATCACTGAAGCATTGCCGGTATCTCTTGCCATCTGAACGGCGAATCTGGCTGCATTTTTTGCCGTTTCCGAAAAATCTGTCGGGACCAGGAATTTTTTCATTTTTCAGTAATTTATAAACTCATTATATTTTAAGGTATCAATGTAAAGAAGTCTGTCATTACTACAAACTAAAAAGGCCACTTTCTGCGAATTCCTTCAGGAAAAAGAATAATTGTAATGGATTCCGCCCAATGTAAACGAAAATAAGTTAACCAAATCATTTCCTATTTTCGGCGCTCAAATGATTGTTCATGAAAAAGGTCTTTTGTTTTTTCCTGAGTTTGGCTATTATTTCCGCTATGGCACAAACTCCTTCCATTTCAATTATTCCAGTTCCGGTTGAAATGAAAACAGGCCATGGCGTGTTTACCTTGAATGGCGGGTCGGCCATTTCGGTGTCACATGCTGATGCAGATTTGCAGCAACTGGCTTCGATGCTGTCGGTAAAACTGGCTACCGCTACAGGATTTAAAATGCCGCTCCGAGCGCCAGGTATTATGACCGCTAATATTGGCAATGTC
Source organism: Chitinophagales bacterium (assembly GCA_031425315.1). Taxonomy (GTDB): domain Bacteria; phylum Bacteroidota; class Bacteroidia; order Chitinophagales; family Chitinophagaceae; genus Pollutibacter. The sequence goes on along the minus strand of JANPJC010000301.1, from coordinate 9,081 downwards.
CTCCTTGAGCTGAATAAACAACCTGATAATGTTATTGGAAATGAAGGTTACCGGCTGATAGTAACATCTTCGCAGGTAACCATCAGTGCGAATAAACCGGCGGGGTTGTTTTATGGAATTCAGAGCTTCCTGCAGTTAATGCCTAAAGAAATAGAAAGTAAAAAAGTTGTTGAAAATATCAGTTGGCAGGCTCCGGTAACGCAAATAATGGATTTCCCCCGTTTTGGGTGGAGAGGGATGATGTTGGATGTATCGCGCCATTTTTTCACAAAAGAAGAAGTGAAGCAGTTTATAGATGAAATGGCAAGGTATAAATATAATATTATGCATTGGCATCTCACCGATGACGAAGGCTGGCGGATTGAAATTAAATCATATCCCAAACTCACACAGGTGGGAGCGTGGAATGTAAAGAGAGAAGGCACTTTTGGTAATTTTATTCCACCCACCGACGATGAAAAACGTGATTACGGTGGATTTTATACGCAGGAAGATATTAAGGAAGTGGTGGCATATGCGAAAGAACGTTTTGTAAACATATTACCCGAAGTGGACGTACCGGGTCATAGTCTGGCAACCATCGCCTCATATCCTGAATTGTCGTGTACACCTGGTGCAGAGAAATACCGGGTACGGTCAGGCGAAAAAATTATGAACTGGCATTACGGGGGATTTACGGCTTTAGTGGATAATACGCTTTGCCCAGCCAATGAAAAGGTGTATAATTTTTTAGATAAGGTTTTTACAGAAGTGGCGGCATTATTTCCGTTTGAATATATCCACATGGGTGGTGATGAATGCGCAAAAAATTTCTGGGAGAAGAATCCGCAGGTACTTGCGCTTATGAAGAAAGAGAAGTTGAAAGATATGCATGAAGTGCAAAGTTATTTTGTGAAGCGGGTGTCAAAAATTATTAACTCCAAAGGAAAGAAACTGATGGGTTGGGACGAAATCCTGGAAGGCGGATTGCCTCCAAGCGCGGCAGTTATGAGCTGGCGGGGTACCCAGGGCGGAATAGACGCAGCGAAACTGGGACATGAAGTGGTAATGACACCCAACCAGTTTTTATACATCGATTTTATGCAGGGCGACAGGCTTATGGAGCCGCCGGTATATTCATCTTTAAGATTAAGTAAGAGTTACAGCTATGAGCCTGTTCCGCCGGGAGTAGACGCAAAGCTAATCAAAGGTGGACAGGGTAATTTGTGGACCGAGCAGATTTATAACGAGCGTCATCGGCAGTATATGACCTGGCCCCGCGGTTTAGCCATTGCAGAAGTTTTTTGGTCTCCCAAAGAAAAACGCGACTGGAACAGTTTTGTACCCCGCGTTGAAAATCATTTCGAACGGTTTGATGTCGCGGGTATAAAGTATGCACCGAGTATGTACGAGCCAACGCTGCTTGTTAAAAAGACTGGTAAAAGCCAATTGATACTTGAACTCGAACAGGAAGTGAAAGGCCTCGATGTATTTTACAGTTTCGATAATTCTTTCCCTGATCAGTTTTATCCTAAATACGAAGGGCCGGTTTCGATTCCTATTGATGCATCTACAATTAAATTAATTTCATACCGCAATGGCAAACCTGTTGGAAGGATGATGGTTCTGCCGGTTTCGGAATTGCAAAAAAGGGCAAAATAGCATAGGTGTCAGACACCTCGAAGCGTGTTGTATGATCAAACCCTGCGAAGGTGTCTGACACCTAAGGTCCCGATTTTTTTTAAAATATTTCCCGGTAAAACACCGGAAAAAAATGTATTATTCTATTGGGGAAAGGTTTTTTTTACTCGGGGGGCAGTTAATTTAACAGTAATCCTTAGTCGAAGTTTTCATTTTTGTTTTCAGCATACCTTTGAAACTATGGGAGTTTTTACAGATAAGGTGGTATGGATTACGGGTGCATCTTCTGGAATAGGAGAGGCTTTGGCTCACGCTTTTGCAAAAGAAGGCGGCAAGTTGGTTTTATCTTCGCGGAGAGAAGATGAATTGTTGCGGGTAAAAAATGAACTTGCGTTGGATGATAGCAGATGCCTCATTGTGCCACTTGATCTCGCAGAATTGACAACTATTGATACGCAGGTAAATAAAGTAGTAAATGCTTTCGGCAGCGTCGATATCCTGGTCAATAATGGTGGAATCAGTCAGCGTGCAATGGCAAAAGATACGCCGGTTGAAATCGACCGGAAAATAATGGAGGTAAATTTTTTCGGCGCAGTGATCATGACAAAAAAAGTATTGCCATTGATGCTGAAACAGCAATCAGGGCAAATAGTTGTTATCAGCAGTGTTGCCGGTAAATTCGGATTTTATCTGCGTTCTGCATACGCTGCTTCCAAACACGCTTTGCAGGGTTTTTTTGAGTCGCTCCGAATGGAAGTGTTTGAGCACAATATAAAAGTGCTGATAGTATGTCCCGGAAAAATCAGGACCAATATTTCCGTCAATGCTTTAAAGGGTAGTGGTGAGAAATTTAATGTGATGGATAAGGGGCAGGAAGAAGGTATGCCTGCTGATGAATGTGCTTCAATCATTTTAAAAGGGATTGAAAAAGGGAAATATGAAATATTAATGGGTGGTAAAGAGGTAATGGCAGTTTACGTCAAAAGATTTTTTCCAAAGTTTTTTACAGGATTTATCAGAAAACAAAAAAGGGAGTAGGCGACATGAGTCAGGTTCATATATCAGGTATACAACAGATAGGCATTGGTGTCCCCGATGTGCATGCGGCGTTTAAATGGTACAGGGAAAATTTCGGAATGGATGTTCCTGTTTTTGAAGAAGCTGCAGAAGCGAATCTTATGTTGCCATATACCGGCAACAAACCTCACAAGCGACACGCAATTCTGGCGATTAATATGAAGGGAGGAGGTGGTTTTGAAATCTGGCAATATACCAGCCGTACACCTCAGCCGCCCTCATTTGAAATTCAATTGGGAGACCTAGGTTTTTTCGCTGCGAAAATTAAGTCAACAGATGTGACAGGATCTTTTGCCTTTCTGCAATCCCGAAATATAAATATTTTAGGTGGTCTAACGAAAGACGCCGGTAATAATGATACGTTTTATCTTAAAGATCCATGGAATAATATCTTCCAGATAGTGGGCAGTGAAAACTGGTTTCCGGGCAAAGGCTACCAGTTAACCGGTGGTGCTTATGGTTGTGTAATCGGCGTTTCTGATATTGAAAGGTCAAAGGAATATTATAGCAAGATCCTCGGATATGATACGGTTGTGTATGATGAAGTAGGAAAGTTTAAAGACCTCGCAGCACTGCCCGGAGGGCAATCAAATGTTAGAAGAGTATTGCTGCGTCATAGTCGGCCAAGAGTAGGTGGATTTTCAAAATTACTCGGCAGCAGTGAGATTGAACTCGTGCAGGTGGCTGACCGGGTACCTAAGAAAATATTTCAAAATCGTTTCTGGGGCGACCTGGGATTCATCCATCTCTGTTTTGATATCAGCAATCAAAAAGAAATGAAAAAAATTACTACTGCGATGGGTTATCCATTTACTGTTGACAGTGGTGATGTTTTTGATATGGGAGAAGCGGCTGGACATTTCAGTTATATAGAAGATCCGGATGGCGCCCTGATTGAATTTGTTGAAACCAAGAAGATCCCGATTCTAAAAAAAATCGGATGGTATCTTGATCTGACCAAACGCGATCCTGCGAAGTCGTTACCGAACTGGATGCTGAAGGCATTGGGTTTGACCAGAGTGAAATGAGAAGTGGGAAATGGGAATTGGGAGGTGGGAAGTAAAACAGCCAATGCAGTTTTAAGTCGTAGGTTTTAAGTTATTGAACTGTCCAGTGTGCCTACTAAAGACTCATGACTCCCGACTTCTGACTTCTTTGGCCACAGAGGTAGCGGAGATTTTGAGTTTAACGGAGATTGGCTGTTTCTCCGCTTACCTCAATACCTCGGTTCAACTCCGTGGCCAAAAAAAAATTTTAAATTTAGGGGGGTTAAGTTTAGGTATTCAAGCGTCAATTATGAGGTCTTAAATTGCTATCATCTATTCATCATCCACCGCATACTTCAATCCTGATTTGGCACGAATCGCGTCGAGTGTTTCCATGAGCATCAAACTATCAGCAAGCGTCATTACCGGACTTTCTTTTAAACCTTGTTCCAGGCATTCCTGAACATGTCGGATTTGATGTTGATATCCCCAGCCAGGTTCTTTATCGAATTCAATAATTTGCCTGTTATCTGCACGGTCAGGATAATATTCAATTGTGGTGGAGATGGGTTCGTAAAATCGTGAACTCAATCTTATACGACCGTTATCACCATTAATATCTGCATTGGTGGACAGGTTAGTAAGAAAACTTGACAGCAATTGAGCCACAGCGCCGTTGTTGTAATGAAAGGTTACAGCCATCTGAGCGTCTACACCGAATGCATTCGGCGTCATCTTCGCTTCAATTTCATCGGGCTTTCCCAATACCGATAGTACCATGAATACATTATATATTCCGATATCCATCAACGTACCACCTCCCAATTCAGGTTTATTCAAACGTTCCGGAGAGCTGGCGTCTGTGATAAATCCGAAATTCACCTGCATGCTTTGGATCTTACCCAATGATCCGTTTTTTACCATTTGCATTGAAGCTTTGTAATGGGGAACAAATTTGGTCCAGAAAGCTTCCATTAAAAAAGTATTGTTCTTTTTTGATGCCTCAATCATTTCCAGCACCTGCCTGCTGTTCATCGCAAACGCTTTTTCGCAGAGCACTGCTTTGCCATGATTTAAGCAAAGCAAACTATGCTCGTGATGCATAGCATGAGGTGTGGCAACATAGATTGCATCAACTTCTTTATTATTTACCAGTGCTTCGTAACTGCCATGGATATGTTTGGCGGGATATTCCTGTGAGAATTTTGCGGCTGTTTCTTCCGCCCTCGACGCCAGGGCAATCAATTCTGCTCCTTCAACATATTTAAGATCGTTTGCAAACTTCTTCGCAATTCGTCCACAACCTAAAATTCCCCAACGGATGGTTGACATATATTAGATTTTACAACTTTAAAAAGACAGGAAAAATAGGGTAAATTTCTTTTGATGAGAAAAGATTATGATAGTGCCCCTCTTCAATTAAACTTAGGTCGCTTTCAGTTTATTAATAAATAGTTCAGATATTACTGTCAATACCTCTTCAATACTACACCGGAATGGATAAGAAATAGTTCGGGAAGAACATTGTATTTGGGATATACCAGTTAATGTCGCTGACATAAGAAACGGATCTGATCAAACTTTACAGCTTCTTTAAAATGGCTTCCCATGGAGCACATAAGCAACGAGGGCACACAGAATATTTCTTTTGTATTTTTCTATATGTCTTTGTGGTTCAAAAAAGCATCATTAAGAAATTGACTTTTCTCTTAATTCAACGACATTGATACAGCAGTAATTAGTTGTCCATCAATCCAGATAAAAAGTGAAGCAGATTGATAATGATTCAAAACACTTTTTATTTCATTAATTTGATAATTTTTCCAACGTCATCAAAATAGTCATTAAATGTTTCAGCGCGAGGTATACATCAAAAGAAGAAGTTTACTCAGGGAGTTTGTAGGTTCCGGCGTATTGCTTTTTTTCGGTAATGCAGAAAGCAGCATGAGTTATAAAGCTAACTGTTACCCTTTCAGGCAAGACAGCAGTTTTTTATATTTTTTTGGGATTGATCGCCCCGGGCTGGCGGCAATGATAATCATTGATGAGGAAAAGGAAATTATATTCGGTGATGAATTAACGGAAGAGGACCTCGTGTGGACGGGACCGAAAGATTCATTACAAAACGAGGCAACACTGGCTGGAGTGAATACTGTGAAACCTTCCCGCTTTTTGTCTGCCGATATTCAGCAATTGCGCGAACATCATCAGCAGATCCATTATCTGCCGCCGTATAGACCGGAAAATATAATCAGTATCCACACCCTGCTGGACATTCCTTTTCCTTCCATTTCGCTGTTGGCATCCGTTTCATTTATCAAAGGAGTCGTGGCACAACGTTCAATAAAATCACCTGAAGAGATAATTGAATTAGAAAAGGGGGTGAACCTCACTGCAGCCATGCAGTTGATGGCGATGAAAAATGGTACGGCGGGGCAAACGGAAGCAGAACTTGCCGGACAGTTACATGGATTGGTGATCAGTTCTGGTGTGCAATTAGCTTTCCCAACTATACTAACGGTTCAGGGCGACATACTTCATAACCACTACAGCATAAAAAGGGTTAATGCCGGACAGCTGGTTTTATGCGACTGCGGCGCAGAATCTCCAATGCATTATGCAGGAGATTTGACAAGAACTTTTCCGGTCAATAGAAAATTCTCAATTCAGCAAAAGGAAATTTATCAGATTATGCTGGACGCATTCGATCATGGAGTTTCGATGCTTCAACCCGGTACGTTTTACAGGGACATTCATTTAAGCGTATGTAAGCATATGTTTAACGGACTGAAACAGCTCGGGCTGATGAAGGGAAATGCAGAAGAAGCAGTTGCGGCCGGCGCACATACCCTATTATTTCCTTGTGGACTGGGACATATGCTTGGATTGGATACGCATGATATGGAAGATCTCGGAGAAAAATATGTTGGCTATACGGAAGATTTGGAGCAGAGCAAGGTATTTGGTTTAAAGTCGTTGCGATTAGGCCGGCAACTGGAAGAAGGTTTTGTATTGACTGTTGAGCCTGGGTTATATTTTAATCCACACCTGATGGATAGCTGGCAGAGTCAGGGAAAATATGAAGCCTTTGTTGATTATGGAAAGTTGCAACAGTATAAAGGCTTCGGCGGTGTAAGGATTGAAGACGACTTTTTGATTACTGGTGATGGATACAAAAAATTAGGAACAGATCTTCCTAAAACCATCATAGATATAGAGGCTATGAGAGGCTAATTGAAATTTTAGTTGAAGTAATAGCATCTGATTTCGCTACTATTTTTGAGACATCTTTTACAAATAATCAATTTGTAAATTAGGATTTTGGACACAGAGGGCCACAGAGGAAGTGCGAAGTATGAAATGTGAAGTGGGAAGTAAACAGCCAATACTTTGTAAATGTTATGAAATATGCATATGACTAAAAACTTGTGACTTCTGACTTTTGACTTTTTTGGCCACAGCGGTAAACGGTGATTTTGAGTTTAACGGAGAATTGATGAATTGGCTGTTCCTCCGCTGATCTCCACACCCATGCTTAACTCCGTAGCCGAAAAAAGTTAAAATTTCATGTGTTAAGTTTTAATGACTTTTCAGATGATTAAGTAAACTCCAGGTGTTTGGACACAGAGGGCCACAAAGAAACAAAGATCACAAAGTAACAGCCAATACAGGTCTTAGGAATGAGATAAACAGCCGACTTAAGACTAAATACTAAGGACTACAGACTGATACATTCCATCAGCTTCTATCGTCGGGCATTTTGAAATATCGCATGCGGTATGCATTCATTGCAGTGGTGCCAAGATTGTCGGTCATTCGATGATTGACATAGGCACCTACCACTGCGCCAATTCCGGGAACCAACTGCAGCAGTTTGGCAAGATCGATGTAATCGCGGTATTCCTGTTGAAAACTGCGCCAGTCTAATTGCAATAACTCTTCCGGCAACTCAGGTTTACTGGTCCATTCATCCAGCTTCTTATATACTCTGTTCCTATGCTGCTGGCTGGAAAACGTTAATTGAAAGATGGTTAATATGAACATCCTCTCTCTGGTATCTTTCACATCAAAACCGTACAAGGCAGCGATTTCAAGTAATAATTTCATTTTAATACTTAGCCAGAGAGGGAAATCAGCAAGACCCAATAAGATACCTCCCGCGCCGGTGATAGCACCTTCGGCTGCAGCAGTGTTCTTATAAAAATTGATACGTTCCTTTACTTTCATTTCGCGGTCCTCCAGACTAACGTCAATTAACGGTTGGGGTGTGATGAGACCTGCTCCAGTCATCATTGCTTTAACCGTTTCCTTTATTGTGGCTGTAATCACTTCATGAACCTTCTCAGGAATGATCCGGTTAATTTTGTTTTGAATTTTTTTGGACACACGACCGTAAAACCGTGGCTTTTTGCTCATTTTTTCCTGCCATTGGTTTAATTCCAATTTGGCCTCAGTTTCATATAAATATGTTGGTTGCATCATTTTGCTCGACTTTTACTTTAAGTTATGCCTGTTGTTGACATGTGATTTTATTATCTGTTATACCTACCAGAGTAGCTGCAATGCCCAACGGGGTTGCACCTCCGATAATTCCAAATCCTGCAAAGAAAAAGCCACGCTATTTTTCCCACAATCTGTGCATAACTAATTCTTTTGTAGCCCTTGCTGGGCTTGAGTTTCAGAAGGGCAGGGTTTTTGTGAATAAAATGGGAATAATTATGAACAACTCCACAAAGCTGCAGACTATTTTGCGTGACTGTTCAGTTATATTTGCCCTCTTCACTTCAAAAAAAGAATGAACTGTGAGATTAAAGAGTTTAGAAATCAAAGGATTCAAAAGTTTTGCCGATAAGACCACAATTAATTTTGACGAAGGCATAACCGGCATTATCGGCCCTAACGGTTGCGGTAAAAGTAATATCGTCGACTCCATTCGCTGGGTAATTGGCGAACATAAAATAAGTAATCTTCGTAGTGAAAATCTCGAAAGCCTTGTTTTCAACGGCTCGAGATCCAGAAGCGCAAGTGGTTTGGCTGAAGTAAGTCTCACATTCGAGAATACCCGTAACCTGTTGCCAACAGAATTTAATACTGTAACGGTTACACGCAAATTTTACAAAAGCGGCGAAAGCGAATATCGTTTGAACGACGTGCAATGCCGCTTGAAAGATATCCATAATCTGTTTCTTGATACCGGTGTGAGTACAGACAGCTATGCAATTATTGAATTGGGCATGGTGGATGATATTATTAAAGACAAGGACAACAGCCGTCGCAAAATGCTTGAACAGGCAGCCGGGATCTCTATCTATAAAACCAGGAAAAAAGAAGCCAGGTTAAAACTTGACGCCACTGAGCAGGATCTCAACAGGATTGAGGATTTACTTTTTGAAATCAA
>JANPJC010000300.1:0-3466 GCA_031425315.1 Chitinophagales bacterium | reverse complement strand
TTCAACCTGCCTTTTGTTATATCACTAAACCCAATGCAGGATGACACTGGCCCCGAGGAGCAATACGTTTTTAGCTCAGGATGGATGGCCTTAATAATGCGCTTACACATTCCTTCCAGGCCCATAAAAAAAGGCGATTCCCTTCGGAACCGCCAAAATCGTGTAAAGTGCCCAGGACTGGATTCGAACCAGCACATCCTTGCGAACGCTGCGACCTGAACACAGTGCGTCTACCAATTTCGCCACCTGGGCATAAATTATGAAAAATGATCACCGGCGTTAAATTATTCCAGCTGCCATATCCCATATTCAGGGGTGCAAATATAATGAAACCAGCTTTCCTGTGAAAAGAAATTATTAACCGATTTGCATATGGATATTGCCCAATTACCTCAAAGGAGAATTCACCTTGAGTAAAGGAGAAAAATACATTTCACCACGGGAAAACAATCTTTGCCATTCCAAAAAAAATTGAAAATTTTGCTGTCGCCTTAGGTGTCAGACACCTTCGCAGGATTTGATCATACAAGAAGCTTCGAGGTGTCTGACACCTGGCGAAGCCCCAAAAAATTCACCTGTTGATTCTCAGCAATTATTTTTGCATAATCAGGCTCATGCAATCCATCACGATCTATAACCTTTAACCTGAAACCTGAATCCTGCAGCAGCTTCACATAATCCATAGGTTCCTGCCCGATATCCCGCATCATATATGGACTGAATTCAGCCAATATGTATTCCGCACGGGAAAGCATTTTGCCCGCCGCTTTTAATGCAGTGTATTCATATCCTTCAATATCAATTTTAATCAGCTTAATCGGACCGTTTCCGTATCCCTCTTTTTCAAGGAAACTATCCAATGGAACGATCGGCACTTCTGCGGTACCCACTGAGTTTTTCTGCTTAATAAATGAATGTCTGCCGGGATTATGTGTTTTGTAAAGATATAATGTCAATGTTCCTTCATGGTCGCTCACCGCTTTATTATAAGCTTTCACATTTGTGCGGTTATTCATCCGCAGGTTTTCTGTAAGCAGTTTGAAATTTTCCGTATCAGGTTCAAAAGCAACAATGGTTGGCTTTTCACTCATACTTAAAACCAACGAGTACCATCCTATATTCGCGCCGATATCAATAATCAAATCAGAACTTTTGATATTCAGATGTTCAACCAGGTAACGATTGATATGATCCTCTGAATAGACACCGTATTTGTAATAAATATCCCGGCATTGCCCATCCCGCAGCAAAAATTTCATCTTCAATCCATAAGGCACGCATTCTGTCGTGATGTATTTTGTTCCCGCCACCCGGAGGAAAAGGTATTTTATGCGATTGAAAAACAAACGGGAACTCATTTTTTTTCAGTTAAATTGATTCTTCGAAAAAGCTTCAGGTGAATAAGTGAATGTGTCAATATGTGAATGCAAAACCTTAATGATTTTCGTTACGAGTATTTAATCTCAGCGACATACATTCACGATTCACGATTGCCGATTCACGAAGGCCACTGCTGTTCATTACCACTTCAAATTCCCCCATTGACTTATTCACATATTCACCTGTATTAAACGGATACATTAAAGTCACGCAAAGCATCATTCAAACTGGTCTTCAGATCAGTACTGGGTTTACGTTGACCAATAATCAAGGCACAACTTACATTATATTCACCTGCAGGAAATTTTTTGGGATAAGTACCCGGAATGACCACGCTCCTGGCAGGTACGCGTCCGCGGTATTCAACCGGTTCAGCGCCGCTGACGTCGATGATTTTAGTTGACTGAGTCAATACAACATTGGCACCCAGCACCGCTTCTTTTTCCACAATCACACCCTCCACCACAATGCAGCGGCTGCCGATAAAACAACCATCTTCGACAATTACAGGACTGGCCTGCAGGGGTTCCAGCACTCCTCCAATGCCCACACCTCCGCTAAGATGCACGCCCTTTCCAATCTGTGCACAGCTGCCCACTGTTGCCCATGTGTCTACCATCGTTCCCTCATCTATATAGGCGCCGATGTTTACATAAGATGGCATCAACACCACGTTTTTAGCTACATAAGCACCATACCTCGCCACCGCATGGGGCACCGCTCTTACGCCCAGGTCCTTATAATCTTTTTTCAGCAGCATTTTATCGTAAAATTCCATGGGGCCTACCGTCCAGGTTTGCATTTGCTGGATACCAAAGTATAACAGGATCGCCTGTTTTACCCATTCGTTTACCACCCAGCCCTGTTCGCCCGGCATTGCCACTCTCAATCGACCTTTATCCACTTCTTCTATCACCGCTCTCACAGCATTGATATATTCTTCGTTCTTTAGTAACTCCCTGTTTTTGAATACTTCTTCAATCGTGGACTTTAACTCCATTGTTCAAATTTTTGCAAACATAATTAAAACAGGCAATACAGCAGTGAGCAGTAAGCAGGGAACAGCCACATTGGTATGATGTTATCGAATTACGATTCACAAAGGGAAACGGCTGTTACTTCATACTTCACACTTCATACATCGCACTTGTCTTGAATTCACCCATTGACTCATTCACCCATTCACCCCACCGGAACGGCTGTTCATTCACGATTGACGATTCACGATTGACGATTCACGACTGACGATTCACGACTGACGATTGACGTTTCACGCCCTTTCAATAACTTTGCCGCAATGACCGGCAAAAAATTCCTTATAATTCAAACAGCTTTTATAGGCGATGTGGTTTTGGCAACAGCTCTAATTGAAAAACTTCATCATCATTACCCCGATGCCACAATTGATTTTCTCGTGCGAAAAGGAAACGAAGGCCTTCTCAAGTCTCATCCATTGCTTCGCGAGGTTTTGATCTGGAATAAGAAAAGGAAAAAACTACTTAACCTTTTTGGATTACTAGCTACTATCCGTAGCCGAAAATATGATGTCGTGGTAAATGTTCAGCGTTTCGCTGCCACTGGTTTTTTAACAGCGCTTTCTGGTGCAGTCACGAAAATAGGATTCGACAAAAATCCATGGAGCCGATTTTTTTCCATTGCAGTGCCTCATCTGATCAGTACAAAAGAAAATCCATTGCATGAAACCAGTCGCAACCAGTTGTTGATTGCATCCTTGACAAATGACATGCCGGCAAAACCTAGACTATACCCCGTAACATTTGATTTCGAGAAAGTAAAACCATTTAAAAATCAACCATATATCTGCATAGCACCCGCTTCTGTCTGGTATACTAAACAATACCCCGCAACTAAATGGATTTCATTTTTAAACCGCGTTCGCTACCCTCATAAAATTTATCTTATCGGTGGTCCGGATGATGAACAGTTATGTGAAAGTATCCGTACAGGTATTGACAAACCCTCGAGGGCTGTTAACCTCAGCGGCAAATTAAGTTTGCTGGAATCGGCTTCTTTGCAAAAGGATGCGATGATGAATTATGTAAATGATTCTGCGCCGATGCACTTT
>JANPJC010000299.1:0-4368 GCA_031425315.1 Chitinophagales bacterium | reverse complement strand
AAGGAGCAGGGCATTGTCGTAAGTCATTTTTTCGAAATGAGGCGCCAGCCATTCTCCATCGGTTGAATACCGCGCAAACCCGCCACCCACCTGATCATAGATACCTCCCTGTATCATTTTATCTATGCTAAGTAATGCCTGTTGTAAAGATTCTTCATCCCGGAAGTAATAATAGTAATGAAGCAGGTATTGAATAATGAAGGTTTGCGGAAATTTTGGTGCGCGTCCAAAACCGCCCCATTTTTTATCTGCATTCGACATCAATTGGGTCTTCATTTCATGAAGCTTATCCCGGCTAAAAAAAATATTTTCAGTGGCATTACCAATTCCAAACCCATTTGTTTTTTCAAGGTGTTTTACCATCTCATCAGCCTGCTCCGCTATCTCTTCTTTCTTCTCTTTATAAGCCGAAGCGATGCCAATCAAAATGTCTTTCCATGAAGGACGATTCTGTACAGGCTTCGATGGAAAATATGTTCCACCATAAAATGGCTTCCCTTCTGGTGTTAAAAATATATTCAAAGGCCACCCTCCGCTTCCCGTCATGGCCTGTAACGCATCCATATATATATGATCCAGGTCAGGCCTTTCTTCTCTATCTATTTTAATGTTTACAAAATCACGGTTCATCATTTCCGCCACCGATTCATCTTCAAAGCTTTCTTTTTCCATGACGTGGCACCAATGACAAGCCGAGTAACCAATGCTCACAAGGATTGGCTTATCCTCATCTTTTGCTTTTTGCAAAGCCTCATGCCCCCAGGGATACCAATCGATCGGGTTATGGGCATGCTGTAAAAGATAGGGGCTGGTTTCGTTGATTAATCTGTTGCTATGATTTGCCATAAAAAAGAGACAACCAATTTGGGTTGTCTCAAATATCTTATCAGTAAACAATCGTGCCTTAAAATTGATTAATGGCCTTTAATATTTTCGCTAAGGAATTTTTCCAGAGCAGCAACCATCGAAGGAACCTGGGGTTCAGGTGCCTTAATATGTAATTGAAGGCCGGCATCCATAATAGCTTTGGAAGTATTATTACCGAAAGCGCCTATTACTGTTCCATTCTGATTGTAAGAGGGGAAGTTTTCCAGCAGACTTTTGACACCGCTCGGCGTAAAGAAACAAATGATGTCAAATTCCTTACCATTAATCTCCTCCTTTACATTATTGCTGATTGTACTGTACATGAAAGGGGTGGAGAATTCGCACTTATTACTTTTGAGCCAGTTAACGATCTCATTATCCTGTTGGTTTTCTGAACAGGGATAGATGAACTTTTCGTGCTCCTTATGCTTATTGATTACATCAAAAAGCCCTTTGTTGGTACCATCCGCACTATAAAACACCTTTCTTTTGCGGTACAATATGAACTTCTGCAGATATAGGGCAACAGCTTCAGAGATACAGAAATACTTTGTATCCTGTGATATGTTCACTTTCAGCTCTTCACAAATACGAAAAAAATGATCAATCGCATTCCGGCTGGTGAATATCACAGCACTGAAATGACTGATCTCCACCTTTTGCTTCCGGAAGTCTTTTGCTGAGATTGGTTCCACCCTGATAAACGGCAAAAACTCCATCTCAAGCGCAAATTTCCTGGCAAGCTCAAAATATGGAGACTTATCAGAATCAGGCCTTGGTTGTGTTATCAGTATCTTCTTGATAGTCTTTGCGGAATTATCCGCATGCTTACCGTTTTTTACCATTTTCAAATCCCCTATGGTTGCGCAAATTTATATTATTCTAACCAAAAAGGTTTATTAAAACCTTATACAAAACCAGGATGGGTATTAATTCAAATGAAACCACAAATACCACCCAATGTAAAAAATTGATTTTAAGGCTTTTATATACCAACTGGTACGCCCTTATCATCCTATAAAGTAATAGAGCCGCTAAACCCGCCCATACGAAAAACAGCATTGTACTCACCCAGCCTGCATCCGAAAGTGCCAACAACATCCCCGCGGGCAACAATGCCATACCGGCAATTTTGTTAACCATATATACGACAAAGGTGTAGGCTTCGGCCTCATCTCTCCGACCAAGAATCCAACCTATAAAGTTTAAAAACAGAAATTTAACAAGGTATATGACGATCAGCGCAAGAATGCAGATGCCAAGTAAAAGCCAATTATTGTCAAATTGCCTGTTTATTCCATTTTGTACCAGAACAAAATAACCAAAGGCTCCTGCACTGACAACAAAAAAAATGTTCAGTAAAAGACTGGGCAAAGGTTCCTGGGCCAGCTGCTCCCGAATCTGTTTTTGTCGCAGTGCAGTATTAAAGAAGACCCGAAAAAGGTCCGCGAAGTATTTTGGGAAAATAAGCTTTAGTAAGGCCAGGTAAAAAAGCAGACCGGTGAAAAAGTAAAATATCCAATCGGTATCCGGTGGATGCCTTTCCAGCACAAACATTTCAATAGCGATTTCTGCAGCATGAAAGTTTGGATGTTTGGCGATATAACCTGCAACGGCCGGTCCATACACCGAGTATCCGGAATCAATTTTAAACCTGTCAAGTAAGTTTTGTCGGGAAAGGGTATCCGGCGGGCGTAATGAAATGGTATCCGCTGCAAGGTAATCTTTTAACACTGCATCCTGGGCATTCGCTTCAAATACCCATAATGAAACCAGTAATAGTGTAATGAAGGGAACCCGTTTATAAAAAATCATTGCCGCAAAATTATTGGTTGTCGGTAACAAAGGGAAATACTTCCTTAAAACAAACTGACAAAGCCGAAATGAATTTTAGATTGCCGGAAACTCAACGGCAGATCGTCTCTTTTACCTACAGCATAGGTAAGATTGAACAGTCCTGCTTTGGTTTCAAAAGTTAAACCCAGACCAAATCCCAGGTAGCCATGTTTTTCCTGTTCAGTATAGCTGTTACCCGCTGCCCAACCAATATCTGTAAATCCAAACAAAAAAGAATTCAGCCCAATCAGGTAACGGTATTCCAAAGTTCCCACAACATATTTTGAAGCATAAATGCTTTGTTCGTCAAATCCTCTCATCAACCGGTAACCTCCAATCTGGAATAATTCATTTTTAAAAATATTTTCTGATTGAATCCAACCCGCGTTGACAGCCGTTTTGAGAGTTGATTGTTTTCCTATTGGAATAAACTGTGCGCCATTAGCCCGTAAAGTGATGACGTAATTCTTTTCGGGCAATGTATCGTACAATGTATTGTAGTCAAACACATCCGAGCCGCCTTTTCCCAGATCGCTGATCTGCTGGTTTCTTTTAATCTTTCTTTGTCCACCACTTAACTGTAACCAAAACTCATTTCCCCTCCTTGCATTGAAACGGTAGTCGGTATTGAATAATTGATATTCGACACCAATATTCCGGCTGGTAACATCAAGATATTGAGGGAGAGATTTGGATTGCTTAATAAAATTGGTATCAATGGTGAGCAGGTTGGTGGTTAGATTTCTGAAGAACACTTTACCCGTTTGTTTTGCAGATACGAGGTATTGCAAACCCAGGGTAAAATCGATATTCAAAAAAGATGAATCCTTCTTAAATAAATCAAACGCGAAATCAAGTCCGAGTGAGGATTTGAAGATATATGGATGCTGATAAGCCAACTTCAGGCGCGGCGATTTTATTTGCAGTTGCTGCCAGTTGGCGATGATCGTTTCCCCTGCCCCCAGCGCGTTTTTCAAATGAATATCTGCTTCTCCTGTGAGTAATAATTTCCCATTAAGCTGTGTATTATCTGGCAGAAACCCCACCAGTACATTTATCTGGCTGCTCTTTTTGGGATCCAGGTAAAGATTCAGTGTTGATCCAGTTCCTAACAGCGACAGATCCCATTTACGCGTTTCCTTCACATACGGGAGCTCAAGTAACCTGCCACTTACCCGATCAAGTTTGCTCTTCTTATAAATACTGCCCTGAGGAATATCGAGATAACGCTGCAGGAAATAATTCTTCAATTTCGCCTTACCATGAATGCTGATGCTGTCAATTTTATACAGCGGTCCTCTTTCCATCACCAGTTTTCCTTCAACTCCGCTGCTGTCCCAAACAAGGCTGTCAATCTTTACTGCTGCGAATGGATATCCATTTTCCTCCAGGTATGACAATAGCTTTTCTTTCCAGGCTTCAACCCTCAATGCATTCCATTTTTGTTCCTTTGGTCTTGAAGGATACCAGCCAATATTATCAAGTAATATTCTATCAGATTCATTAACCTTCAAGAGGAATGATGGCTGCTCTTCACCAATGTACACCCAGGCTTCTGCCATTGTGCTATCCAGCCTTACGCTATCTACTGAAGCGTTTTGAAACCCTCTTGTACGTAAAAATTCATGTAACGTATTTGTGTATTGGTAGCACTCATCGCGGTTT
>JANPJC010000298.1:0-144321 GCA_031425315.1 Chitinophagales bacterium | reverse complement strand
TTGGGATGAGTATGGTTACGATGATATTCCTGATTATAAGAAGGAGTATGAAAATTATTTGTCATCTGAAAAGATTCCAGATCGACCTTTAGCTGAAACGCTTGATTTTCGCCAGGAATTGAAAAAACAACTTCGCTTTCTGAATTTCAGTGAAAAAGAAAATCTATATGCCGACTTTATCATTGACTCCATCAACGAACAGGGATTTTTAGAAGGCGATCTCGAAACGATAGCTAATGAGCTTTCTTTCAAATATCAATCATGGGTTGAAGAAACGGCACTGGTTCCTATACTTGATTCAATTCAATCACTCGAACCGCGCGGAGCAGCGAGTCGCAATCTGCAGGAATTTTTTCTTATTCAGCTTCATGAAAAAGATAGCCGCTGTGAGCTGGTACAACAGGCCACCCATGTAGTTAAAGAATGCTTTACTCATTTGAGACAAGGCAATATGGATAGAATCAAAAGGGAACTCAATATTGACACTGACGGTTTACAGAAAATTTTACGGATGTTGGCAACTTTGAAAACCAGGCCTATTGAAGAGCCAGGTGCAGGTTTTCAAACTAATCATGCTATTATTCCTGATTTTGTTATTTCACAGGAAGGTGAACAGGTACAGGTGAATTTATATAAATCCAGGGCTGCTGGTTTACATATTAATCAGTCATGGATGGGGATGGTACATGATACAGAAAATGATAGAACAAAAGATCAGCATACCAAGCAATACCTGAGAAGTAAACTAAATTCTGCGCAATGGTTTGTGAGTGCTTTGCAGCAAAGGGAAGCGAATATGCTCAAGGTGATGCGGGCAATTGTAAAGTGGCAGGAAAACTATTTTCTCGAGGGTAATATCAGTATGCTACAACCAATGGTGTTGAAAAATATTGCTGAACAAACGGGTCTTGATATTTCAACAATCTCCCGCATCACTTCAAATAAATATGCAGATACTCCTTTTGGATATATTTCGCTAAAGGAATTATTCAGTGAAGGGCTGTCAAATGCGAGAGGAGAAATCACGAGTAATAAAGTGATTCAAAAAAGTATCGAGGAAATTATCGAAGTGGAAGATAAAACTAACCCTTATACGGATCAGCAGATAGTTAAGCTGTTGGTGGATAAAGGGTATGCTATCGCCAGAAGAACCGTAGCCAAATACCGGGAGCAACTTCGCATACCGGTGGCGCAAATGCGGGCGATCTGGGGTAACTAATATTAAACAGTGTAATGAACCTTTATGAAGAAAAAAATTCTCGTAATCGATGACGACAGAGACATGTGCCTGTTATTAAATCGTTTTTTGAGCAGAAATGACTTTATAGTAGATGAAGTATCTACAGGACGCAAAGCTCTCTCATATCTCGAAACATCTGAAACAGATTTGATCCTTTGCGATCTTAGACTGGAAGATATGGATGGCATCGGACTCCTGGCCAAAATCAAGGAAATGCTTCCCGGTATCCCGGTCATTATGATCACAGGATACAGTGATATCCGAACTTCTGTTAAGGCAATGAAACTCGGTGCTTACGATTATGTTACCAAACCGCTCTTGCCTGAGGAAATATTAGTCACTATTCAAAAAGCCTTATCTCAACCTTCACAAGTTTCAAAATCTTCTATGCATACTGATACCGCAATGCCCACAGCCGCTGTTTCATCAAAAGGATTTAACCCGGCAGTTGCCGGCAGCAGGGAAAAATATATTTTCGGTAATACCGAATCTTTCAGAAAGATCATTCACCAGGTGAAACTGGTCGCCCCTACTAATTACAGTGTGATTATTTATGGCGAAAGTGGAAGTGGTAAGGAAGCTATTGCAAATGAAATTCACATTCAAAGTAAACGAAAGGATAAACCTTTCGTAGCAATCGATTGTGGCGCATTGTCGAAAGAACTCGCTGGTAGTGAATTGTTTGGACACGAGAAAGGTGCATTTACCGGCGCCCTTAATCAAAAAATAGGAAGTTTTGAACTGGCCAATGGCGGAACAATCTTCCTGGATGAAATTGCCAACCTCACCTATGAGATCCAGGTTTCATTGTTACGTGTTGTGCAGGAAAGAAAAATGCGCAGGGTAGGTGGGGTAAAGGATATAGAACTGGATGTAAGAATTATCATTGCCAGTAACGAACAACTTTGGGATGCTACGAGAACAGGAAAATTCAGAGAAGATCTTTATCACCGTTTCAATGAATTTAGTATTAATGTGCCGCCACTTCGCGAACGCAAAGAAGATATCATGTTGCTGGCTGAACATTTTTTGCACCAGACAAATATTGAATTAGGTAAGAATGTCAAAAGTTTCAGTCCTGAAGTGGAGGAAGCATTCAGAAATTATGTTTGGTACGGCAACCTTAGAGAATTAAAAAATGTTGTAAAGAGGGCGACTTTGCTAACAGAATCAGAAAGGATAGAATTGTACTCTTTGCCATTTGAAATTACACATTTTTCGAAGTTGCAGTTTAATGATACTGCTGATCAAAATACCACTAACGGAGATAGCGAGCATGCAATGATAACCACTGTAAATTACAGGCATCGCGAAACCTCTTTGCGTAAAGCTACAATAGATGCTGAGTATCAAATGATACTTGATGCTTTAAAAGAAGCTAATTATAATAAAAGCAAAGCCGCACGCATTTTAAATATTGACCGGAAAACGTTGTACAATAAAATGAGTTTGTACAAAGAGTTAAAAAACAGCTAGGCATGATTCAACCGGGAGAAGAAAATGATATCCCGCATTTCAAACTAATGTTTGAAGAAAAAGGTAACGATAAACTCTACGAGAAAATTACTGATTTTTTCCCGGGAATTATCTATGTATATGATGCATCCAAAGAAAAAATGGGTTACGTAAACAAGCAGCTTAAAGAAGTACTTGGTTACAGTTATGATGATGTGAAGGGTTGGGATGGAGATATGATGAAAATGGTTTTTAAAGATGATGTTGATGTTGTCAAAAAAGAACTTATCAAGTACGCAGAACTGGAAGACGAAGCCAGTCATTCCTTTCTATGCAGGTTTAATCATAAGGCAGGTGATTTTTATCATTTCCAGGTAAAGGGTACGGTATTAAAGCGGGATGATAATGGAAAACCAACTTCACTACTTTTTGTTGCTCAGGATGTATCTGCTGAAAAAATAAGCGAGCAGGAAGCGCGTGCTGCGAAAAGTCTTATCAAAGATTCGGAGGAACTTTTACAGTACGGTACCTGGCGTTTGGATATACCAACCGGCAACATGAACTGGTCGGATGGTATGTATAATTTGATGGAGTATGATAAAAATGAATTAAAAGAACCGGATCTGGATTTTTTGCTTAAGCATATTGATGATGGCTCAAAAAATGATTTTAAGAGCCTGATGGAGGATCCCGACAAAGATGGCTCCGCGTTTGAAAGAACAATAAATCTGGTGTCAGGAAATGGCCAGTCAAAAAGAGTTTCCACTAAAACACGATTGGTTTTTAATGAAGATGGAAAGGCATTATCTCTGTTAGGACTAACATGGGATATCAGCTCATTTTATAATTTGTACAAAGATTTACTTTCGTACAAGAATATGGTTTTAGAAAAGGAATTGTTTCTTAAAAGTGGTTCCTGGGAATACGATGGCGTCACTGGGATAACAGAATGGTCCGACGGTTTATTTCATTTATTTGGATATGACCCATTAATAATAAAAGGTCAATTGAAAATCGATGAGTATTTTTTTCTTAGCCACCAATCACCGGAGGAGATGAACCGGAGTGTTAAAGAATGGGGTGAAATTCTTTCAGATAAGGATTATTTTATAAGGGAAGCAGTTATAAAGTCACATGATGGGCATAGTAAACGTCTTGAAACCTATGGCAAAGTAATCAGAAGTAATGATGGTAAAGTATTAAAGGTTCTGGGAACTACAAGAGATATTACAAAACTCAGAGAATACGAGTTGAAACTTGAGGCAAAAGTTACTGAACTGGCAAGGAGTAACAAGGATCTCGAAGAGTTTGCTTATGTGGCTTCCCACGATCTACAGGAACCGCTGAGAAAAATAACAACATTCAGTGAACGATTGAATGCAAAGTTTTCTGAGCGACTTGGTAACGATGGAAAAGAGTACCTGGATAGAATGGTGGTTGCTTCTGAAAACATGCGGATGCTGATAGAGAACCTGTTGGATTTTTCACGTACAACACGGAATGAGTTGTTTTTTGAAGCTACAGACCTGAACCAGATTTTGATGGAAGCATTAAAAGAATTGGAACTAAAACTGGAAGAGACCGTGGCGTCTGTAACAGTGGAAACTCTACCTGTCGTAGAAGGTAATCCTTCACAGATAAGGCAGTTGTTTGCAAATCTTATTTCTAATGCAATTAAATTTATAGCAGCCGGCAACATTCCGGAGATAAAAATTCGTAGTTATAGTGTGGATGAAGAGACAAAGAAGGTTCATAAACTGGAAACATGGACACACTATATTGCAGTGGAAGTTGAAGATAATGGTATCGGTTTTGAGAAAGAGTATGCACACGGCATATTTAAAATTTTCCAGCGCCTTCACGGTAAATCGGAATACCCTGGTTCAGGTATCGGACTGGCAATTTGTAAAAAAATTATTGATCATCACAAAGGAGTTATTTATGCAGAGAGTGAACGAAACAAAGGATCAAAGTTTACCTTCATCCTACCACAAAAACAGTTCAGCTAAAAATGCCACCACTATGAAAACGGATAGAACTGTTACCCGTATTTTAATTATCGATGATGATGAAGATGATTTTTTTATCACCAGCGAGTATATTAAGAATATTGCAGGAAGAGAATTTGTAATTGACTGGACTTATAACTATAAAGAGGCGCTTGATTTTATCTGCACGAAAAATTATGACCTCTATTTTGTTGATTATCGTCTCGGTGCTAAAACTGGCCTGGATTTGATTCGTGATGCGCAAAAGTCAGCTTGTGAAGAACCTATAATATTGTTAACCGGAAAAGGTAACCAGGAAATTGATATCCAGGCGATGGAAGCAGGTGCAGTTGATTATCTTATAAAACCCGAACTATCAACAGAAAAACTGGAAAGGAGTATCCGGTATTCCCTTGGTCGTACTGAGTCGCTCAAAGCACTCAAAACAAATGAACGGAAATTCAGAAGCATTTTTGAACGTTCGAAAGATGCTGTATTTCTGGCGGATGACGACCTTTTTTTTAAAGATATTAATTATGCAACAACTGAATTGCTGGGTTATGAAAAGGACAAACTGCTTTCCATCAGCTTATTTAAGTTGCTCACTAATACTGCACATCAGGAGAAGATAATGACCGACCTTTTTGATACAGGTGATGTGGATGATATGGAAGTGGAATTGCTGACCTCAACGGGAGATAAGAAAAACTGTATCCTTTCACTTTCGAAAGAGGCGAATTTAAACGGCGACTTATATATTCAGGGTATCATTCATGATATCACGAATTTTAAGAAAGTTGAGAAGGCAAATCTTCAGTTAGAAAAATTGGCCATCGCAGGAAGGTTGGTGCGCACATTAGCACATGAAGTTCGCAATCCTTTGAATAATATTAGTCTTGCTGTTCAACAATTAAGTCCGGAAAATCTATCTGAGCAATCAAGGGTATACCTGGATATTGTGGAACGGAATACTAAGAGGATAGGTGACCTGATTTCTGAATTACTTGATTTTTCACGCCCCGCTGAAATTGTTAAAGTAAAAACAGCATTGCAACAGGTGTTGGATGAAAGCATTGCGGCCGCACTTGACCGGATCACCCTCAAACATATACAACTCGAAGTTAAATATCCTGACGAACCGGCCTGGATTTATGCTGACACTAAAAAGCTTTGTATTGCATTTCTCAATATTATTATCAATGCAATCGAAGCTATGGAGGAAAATAAAGGTATTCTCCATATTGAAGTTATAAAAGGTCATAAAGAATATAGCGTGCTGGTGTCTGACAACGGGATGGGAATTAGTGAAGAAAATTTACCCAGATTATTTGAGCCATATTTCACGTCGAAAAGAAATGGACTGGGCCTTGGATTGGCCACAACGCTAATAATTTTGCAACAACATAAAGCGTCAGTTGATGTCAATTCAGAACTTCAGCATGGGACAGTTTTTAATGTAAAATTTGCTGCCGCTGGCTAAAATAAAATATGCCTTTTTTAAAACAGCGAAGGCCCTTCTTTTGAAAGGGCCTTCGCCGGTTAAGGTGTTAACCTAAACCAGTTTATATGGAGTTATTGTAGCTATCTGGTCGCCACGGTTTCATTTAAATCTCTATATCGCTTCACCAGGTTATGAGCCAGCTGGATTCCGGCTTTCTGCCTGGTAATGAGATTTAATTGCCCGATCGTTAATTCTGCATCCGTTTGTAGCGCTTCTTCGTAAGATTCAAGTGCTGCATCTTCACCAAATTCACACGTATCCAAAATTGATTGAGTATCGTTTTTATGGAAAGTAGCCTTTACATCCATCCATATCCTGTAAATCTTTCCACCCAACGTTGAAGTATATTCCGGATCTCCACCATGTGCCACTACCTCGTTGACCAATTCAATATTATTCTGCCTGCTTTCATTGATCATTCTTTTAAAAATATCCTGAATTTCGATGTCAAGTTCAACGGCTTCTTTCAGCGTTTTTTCATATCCCTCAATTCTGTCAAGGTTTGTTTGTATCAGGCTGTTGAATACATTGACAGCTTTTTCTTTAGTTATCATAACGAATAGATTTAGTTTGCAATGACTACCCTAATATACCTATAAAATCATGCCATATTCCATGCATGTTTTTGCTTTAACATTAACAAAAGAGTACGATTATTATTTAAGGTATATGCATGAGCAGATCACAAAATTGTTTAACCCGGAAGAGTATTTTTTGCAGATTTTAATTTATTGAAGAGGGTGATACGTGCGGATTGCTGAATGTAAAACCTCAGTTTTGTCAAGTGTTACACGCCGGGTTTTTTTGCCTGCAAATAATTCCATCTGGTCTGTATAGTGCTTAGAATTTTTGTGCGTTGATGCACCATAACAATTTATAGACTCAATTACAGGTAAGCCATTTTTAGGAAATCTAACTAACTGGATATACGACTCACCTGCAGTGACTTTCAATTTTCCATCAGGTTGTATTGTGGAATACATAGCAGTTAGTACATCAGGCAGTCCCCATATCGGATACTCTTTTTCACCCCTGATATGTTTCTGAATTTCCCCAAGCTTCAGGCCGGTTCGTCCAAAGTATTTGATCTGGTGGTCTTTCACATATTGGAGTATTTCGACGCACTGCGCCATGGTAAGTGTATGATTAGTCCACACATTTATTTTTTTTATTGCATATTGAAATGCAAGTGCCATTACTGTTGCTCCGGTGCTGCCTGTATCTGCAACTTTATTCCATTGCTTCAATGGCTCAATTACATCAACCAATGCTGGAAAATCGTTACTGCTCACTATAAACAATGAATCTAAAGCATACAAATATCTTAATGATGCAGGAAGCTGACTGTCATACTTTATCCTCTTGAATATTTCATAATCCACCTTTCCCTGCTGTTGTACAAGTTCTTTAAATCGCTCACTTCTATTGTTGTTAAATGTTTCATATCCATTGCTGGCAGCGTATTTTGTTGGATCCAGATTATCTTGCGGATCGCTTGCCAAAAAGGGGGAATGATTAGTATTATACAAATATCCACTTGCCGGATTCACATATTGAGGAAGCTTATTTAATGGGTAGTAGCTGGTCCACAGTGACGCTGAATTATTTCCAGGTATCGTACTGTTCCATTTATACTCATTTGTACTGTTTCTAACCGGCATCCTCCCACCACTGATGTAAAAGATAGTGTCAAACCTGTCTGCATAAACAATATTAAACATTGGCAATCCCTGCATGCCCAGGATATCGTAAAATTCTGAAAAACTTTTAGCCTTATTCATCCTCCACCATTGTTCCATCGCAGTGATATCCTGATTGGCAAACAAACGCAATGAAAAAACACCTTTGGCGGTTTTAACCGTAGCGCCATATCTACTCCAATAAGTCTTCTTTTTAATTTTCACAGGAATGCCTTTCACGCTTAACGGTACCTTTCTGATTTCGAGATTCAGCCATTGCCCATCAAATTCATATTGATTGTCGTTAGAAGGATTCATTTTTAATTGAAAAACATCAACTTTGTCCATGTTATTTACTGTATGGGCCCAACCGAGATTTTCATTGACACCTGCAAATATGCAGGGGCCGCCAGGAAATAGGCCACCCAGTATATTCAGCCCTTCGTCACTTTGTAAATGTGCCTCATACCAGGCCACAGGTCCTTCTAATGGCTGATGCGAATTGATGGCAAGAAATGCTTCGCCCGTGGTGGTACGTGAAGAATGGAATGCAAATGCATTGGAACCGCCAGATCCACTAAAGCCCGGAATCATCGGTGCTCTTCCCCCAAAAATTTCGGCAAGTGCCTTGTCAATGCCGCTAAGTGATGAAAGCGAAAGTGAAATTGTGGTAAAATAATCTTCCAGGGTTGCCGGAAAAGCTTTTTTGATTTTTACTTCTTCCGGATGGGTGCGCGCATAATCATTTAACCCTTGCAGGTATGCTTCTATGACTTTGATGAAATCGGGCGACAATGCAGATAGCTTTTCCTTTGCTATATCACGGCAACGTAGCAACGAAACCACATAGTCGACCTGGGCTCCTTTTTTG
The DNA here is from genome assembly GCA_031425315.1 of Chitinophagales bacterium. Lineage (GTDB taxonomy): Bacteria > Bacteroidota > Bacteroidia > Chitinophagales > Chitinophagaceae > Pollutibacter. The sequence goes on along the minus strand of JANPJC010000298.1, from coordinate 135,587 downwards.
CCAATCACCCTGCCAAGCATTCCTTTGCCTGCAAGTAACACCATCTGGATATCGTTGAAATTATCTTCCGCGTGTGCCCATGCTAAACCATATGAAGTTGCTGCATCTGTTTTTCCAAATATATGCGGTACACCAAAACTATCTCTTGCAATGGTAACATCTGCCGGCGAAATCTGGCAAAATACAGTTAATGGCATCAGTAGTATAAGTATACTTTTCATTTGTTACGTTATCTTTTAAAGTTAAGCAATGCAAAAGTAGAAAAGCAGGCAAAGTGAATTGAGCGGGAACCCCGGAGAACAATGAATGCTTATATTTGAAAATTGCATTTTGTGTAAATGACTACTGAGTTTTGATTGAATTTTATTAACTAACAGGCAGATATTTTTAAACAGTTCAAGTCTTGATATATTTTAAACTGGTAATGGTGGCGTTATTCTGGGGCGGTACCGTTATCGCCACACGTGTCGCTGCTCAAACCTTCGGGCCTTTTTACGGCGCGGCTATCCGATACATCATCGCTATCGCTATACTAGTACCGCTGGCAATAAAGCTTGATAAGAAGGCTTTTAAAATTACCTTACCTCAATTTCTTCAACTCTGTGTATTAGGCTTCTCCGGAATTTTTATGTACAATTTCTTTTTCTTTAAGGGACTTAAAACAGTTCAGGCTAGTCATGGTTCATTATTGCTGGCACTAAACCCGGTGATGGTGATTATGGCAAATGCTTTGATCTATAAAGAAAAAATAAGTAAAACGAAAATCTTTGGGGCTGCACTATCTCTTATCGGTGTGATCATTGTAATATCAAGGGGCCGCCTTTTGGGAATATTTGAAGGATTTGAAAATGGAGATGCCTACATGTTGTTTTGCCCGGTGGCATGGACGATATATACTTTATCAATACGTACAGCAATGAAAACAACAACGCCGGTGGCTGCCTCCACGTGGGCATGTATAACCGGATGTATTATGTTATTGATGTTTGCCGGTACTGAAACATTTCCGGACACAATTCCAAACGATGTATGGGTCTCGCTATTCTATCTGGGGCTGTTAGGTACAGTCCTTGCTTTTATCTGGTACTATGAAGCCATATTAAAAATCGGCGCCACTAAAACTGCGGTTTTTAATAATCTTGTTCCGGTGTTTGCTTTACTGTTGTCGGTAGTTATTCTACGGGAAACTGTATACTGGTATACATGGGTTGGAGCCCTCCTTGTAGTAGGTGGAATTGTTATGATCAACAGGCGATAGTAATTGCTGAAGCGTTTTTACATCGACGTTGACATGGATTTCGAAGCATCGATTACACGTCCGGGATAAACTTCCAGCGCCTTCTCCAAACAATCCATAGCAGCATTGATGGCATCAAGATTCAACACATATGCAAGCCTCACTTCATTTCTTCCAAGTCCGGAGGTGCCATAAAATCCAGTTGCCGGCGCCAGCATAACAGTTTGTTTGTTGTGGGAAAAAGATTCAAGCAACCATTGACAGAAATGATCACTGTCTTCTATGGGTAATTGTGCAATAGCATAAAATGCGCCACCCGGGTTCGGGCAATATACGCCTGGAATTGCATTAAGTCTTCTGATGATCAGATCGCGGCGGGCCTGGTATTCAGCTTTAGGTGCTTCAAAATAATCTGAAGGAAGATCAACTGCCGCTTCGCCAAGTATTTGCGCAAGACCTGGCGGACTTAACCTCGCCTGTGCAAATTTCATTGCAGTATCATACACTGCTTTATTTTTTGTCACTAATGCTCCAATTCTCGCGCCACATGCCGAATATCTTTTTGAAATGGTATCCAATAGTAAAACATGTTCTTCTAAACCTTCCAGCTGCATGGCACTGAAAAATTTACCGTCATAACAAAATTCACGATAGGCTTCATCTGAAAAAAGATACAACTCATGTTTTAAGCAAATTGTTCGCAGTGCTTCCAATTCGTCCCTGCTGTATAAATACCCGGTAGGATTATTTGGATTGCAAACAACAATACCTTTTGTTTTTGCTGTGATCACTTTCTCGAAATCGGCAATCGGTGGTAATGCAAATCCATTTTCTATAAATGATGTAATAGGTACAACTTTTACGCCGGCCATCACTGAAAAGCCATTGTAATTGGCGTAAAAAGGTTCAGGAATAATAATCTCGTCACCGGGATTTAAGCAACTCATCAATCCAAAAATTATTGCTTCACTTCCGCCGGCAGTGATGAGTATTTGCTGGTGATTCACTTCAATGCCAACCTGTTTGTAGTAAGTAACCAGTTTGCGGCGATAGCTTTCATTTCCTGCACTATGACTGTATTCCAGTACTTTGATATCTGCGTTCCTTACCGCATCCAGTATTGCAGGAGGTGTTTCAATATCTGGCTGGCCGATATTCAGATGATACACTTTAATTCCTTTCTGCTTCGCTGCCTCTGCGTAAGGAACGAGTTTGCGGATGGGGGAGGGAGGCATTAAATGCCCTCTTTCTGAAATAGATAACATAAAATAAAGGTAGAGTTTTTCTGGACTTTAAAGATCTGCATCAATTATCCGGAACGAGTCAATGTTGAGGTTTTCACCAATTCTATCCGGAAAAATAACTTCACCTGACAGAAAAATCTCTTTTTTTCATCAATGGAAAACGGCAATTTTACAAAATCCGGTTGCTTAGGTGTCAGACACTTCGAAGCCTTACTTATGCGGAATGGTTGCGAAAGTGTCTGACACCTGGGGAAAATTCAAAAAAAATGAAAAAATTCCTGCTGCTCTTGGCTTCCTTTTTGTGGTGCTGCCTTTCACTGTCTGCACAGAACAAACCAGCTCGGCTGATCGTTCGGGTAGACGATATGGGTTTTGCCCATTCAGGTAATCTTGCCATCGAAAAAACATATAAAGAAGGAATTGCTACCAGTGTTGAGATTATTGTTCCCTCGCCCTGGTTCCCCGAAGCTGTAAAGTTCCTCCAGGCTCATCCAGGCATCGACGTAGGCATTCATATCGCATTGACGAGTGAGTGGGACAATGTGAAGTACCGGCCCCTCACTGAGGCCCGTAGCCTTGTTGACGAGGACGGCTATTTCTACCCAATGATCTGGCCGAATAAGAATTATCCCGGCAAAGCGCTAAAGGAAAATAACTTTCAACTGAATGATATCGAGAATGAAATGCGTGCACAGATTATACTGGCAATGAAAAAAATCCCCCGCATTTCACATATCTCAGGACATATGGGTTGTTATGATATTAGTCCTGAAACAAAAGCAATCGCCAAAAAACTCGCCCAGGAATTTAAAATCGATATCGATCTCCAGTCATATGGTGTAAAATATGCTGGTTATGACGGTCCGAAAAAAACCGGTGCAGAAAAAGTAGCGAGCTTTATAAAAATGATTGAAAAATTAAAGCCGGGTGAAACATATCTTTTTGTTGATCATCCCGGACTTAATGATGCGGAATTACAGGCAATATACCATATCGGATACGAAGATGTTGCTATTGATCGACAAGGTGTAACTGATTTATTGATTGATCCGAAAGTGAAGGCTGCAATTAAAAAAGCAGGCGTTCAATTGATCAGTTATGCGCAAGTGAAAGAGTAGCAATAACATCCGAGTTATTTCAGGATGATAAATGTTGATTCTCTCACTGCATGGATAGTGTCTGTTTATCAATTAATACTTCAGTTTTTAAATAACCAATTCTTTGGGCTACAACTTTGATTTGTGTTGCTGGTTCAATTGCGAATGGTTTTAAATACACCTTCCAACTTAACGGTTCGGATTCTCCGTTTCTAATAATTTTATAACCCACTGAAGCACCAACGGTGGAGCAACTAATGGTGACTATGTTCTTTTTAATAGAAACAACAGGCGAAGATGTCGTCGGTGCTTTATCGGAGCCACTCCACATTTGTTTCACAAGTTCTTTTTCATCAATGGCGCCGAGATCCCCAGCGGTTGATTGCCACAGATCCATTTGATCACTTAGTCTTTTCAATAAAGAAGAGTAAGCAGGCTGTTCCGCAAGATTATTAAATTCTAAAGGATCACTTTCCGTATCATAGAATTCTTCTTTTGGTTTAACAGGTACAAACCATTTCATTTGAATTGCATTGAGTTCACCGGCATCACGCATTGATATCAACTCTTTCATCATCGGCATTTGCAACCTGTAAGCAATGTCCTGATACAGAGGTTTTTCAGGGTGATAATTTCTAATATACTTGTACCGCTTATCTCTTACTGCCCTAACCCGATCTACTTCACTATCCATTCTGTCGCGTGCCGCAAAAATATACTCCCTTTTTTTGGGTGCTTTATATTTTCCAAGGAAAGCCTGACCCTGAATAGATGGTGCCGGTTTAATGTTGGCAAGCGAAAGTACAGTTGATGCAAGGTCAATCATACTGATTAACTGTTGATCCACTTTGCCTTTGTTTTTTTCACCAGGAAGTTTAACGATCAAGGGTACGCGTAAACCGCGATCATAAATTTCTCTTTTCACAAATGGAAGTCCGTCACCATGATCAGACCAAAAAAAGATTATCGTTTTTTCCAGCAATCCATCTTCCTCAAGCTGTTTTATAATACGTCCCACCCAATCATCCATCTCTTTGATATTACTGTAAAATATGGCCATGTCTTCTCTTACCGTTTTTGTATCCGGGTAATAAGGAGGAATCTTAATTTTTGCAGGATCCACCCGTAATGGAATTGATTTTCGTCCCCATACCTGTGATTCGTGAGTTGTTATATTATTAAACACTGCAAAAAAGGGTTGGTTGCCAGCGCGATTGCGCCAGTGCGCTGTTTTGCCCGATTCATCCCAAACTGTTGGTGGCGCTTCAAACTGGTAATCCGTTTTTTCATTGTTGATACAATAGTAACCAGCCGCCCGAAGGTATTCAGGGAAAGCTTTTACATTTTCCGGCATAACGACAGAATATGATGATGGCAATCCGGTTTTTTCGGGCATTGTGCTATATAATGTCCGCATATTATGACCACCATTGCTTGTCTGGTATCTGCCCGTTATAATTGCATTTCGACTTGGGGCACAAACACCGGCAGTAGTAAATGCATTGGTATATCTTATTCCCTTATTGGCAAGCCAATCAATATTTGGAGTGGAAATGGTACTGTCGCCGTAACAGGAAAGATGTGCGCTCATATCTTCACAGGATATCCAAATGATGTTTGGACGATCCTGGGCAACAACTGTCACTAAAGAAAAGTATAGAGTGATCAGGACAGCGGTTGTATTTCGTTTCATAAAATCCTTGTAACTAAAATTTATAATAAGATCAGGTATCCATTACAGGTAATTATTCAGTTAAACAACTGGTAATAACCATGGATGCCGGTAATTGGGCTTAATGAGTGCATTGGCTGCAGCATTATTTTTAAAATTCCGTGCCTGGTCGTCCCATTCAAGCATTGAATTTGTTCTTAAAGCAATATTACCCATATGCGCATAAAGCGCAACAAGTCTGCCGTTTTCAATCGTGCATTCAGGATCTTTACGTGATCGGATACAGTTGATAAAGTTTTTCATATGGGGTTCATGCGAATCTGCCCCGCCTTGTTTGGGGATGGCGGGGACTTTATATACACCATTATCGTTCTCGGGAAATATTTCAAAGCCCCCACGGTCAATTACCAGCGTTGCATCATTACCTGTAATTGCAAGCCCGTACGATCTGCCGTAAGGTCCATTTTGAAATCCTGCATTGTTTTCCCACCTGATAATATGGTCTTTCATTCTGAAATCAACATCCATCGTATCGAATGTTTCATGATCGTGATCGGGGAATGCAAAATTGCCACCTGATGCTGTCACAGATATTGGCGGAGCGGTGGCATTGGTTGCCCAAAGCGCCATATCAATAAGGTGTACGCCCCAGTCGGTCATTAATCCTCCTCCATAATCCCAGAACATCCTCCATGAGCCATGAAATCTGGCTTTATTAAAACTCCGCTGTGGCGCAGGACCAAGCCACATATTAAAATCAACACCATTGGGAACAGGCTCATCTGCAACTTTCGGCTGTCCTATTCCGTAATTGAAGTTTGCCCAGATATTTATTCTTCTTAACTGACCAATTCGTCCCCCATGAATCAGCTCCATTGCCTTTTTCCAGTGTACACCACTTCTTTGTTGCTGCCCGACCTGTACCACACGATTATATTTTCTGGCTGCTTTTACCATCAGGTCACATTCAGCAATACTATTGGCAAGAGGTTTTTCAACATAAATATCTTTACCTGCTTCGCAGGCCGCTATAAATGGCAAACAGTGCCAGTGATCGGGCGTTCCGATTATTACTGCATCGATAGATTTGTTTTCCATCAGCTTCCTGTAATCTTTGTATTGAACTGGAGCTTTTCCCTGGAGTTTTAAAACATCTGCTGTACGCTTTTGTAAAACCTCATCATCAATATCACAAAGCGCGGCACATTGTACTCCTTCCTGCTTTAGTGCATTTTCAAGATTGTAAAATCCCATTCCCCTGCAACCAATCAAAGCAATTTGTATTGTATCCGCTGCTGCACCGGTGGCTTTCTTAATAGGTTGATCTTCTGCGTTGATTGTAATTCCAGGTAAACCCGGTAACATGGCTGCTCCTGCTAAACTGTGAATAAATTTTCTTCTGTTGGTTGGCATTGCTGATCGTTTAATTAATATTTATGAAATCTAATTAATATTTGGACTCAGATAATCTTTCAATGTTTTTGAACGCTGTTATTAATCAAAAATGATAAAATCCAGAAATCTGAGTATCTCTGCAGTTTATGGGGATATGGTAGGTATATATATAAATTTTGCAACCTGAATTTACTTTAGTAATTTTTATCCCACCATCTAAGTTAATTATCACATGAAACAATCTGCAAATCGGACCTTGTCCCTGTTTATTCTGCTATTCATTATACCGGGATACATGCTCATGGCACAGCAGGCTGTAACCGATCCGGCTGTTGAAGAGCAGGTAACCAAAAAGAAAAAAGAGAAGGACGGAGACGATTCTACAGCGAAGAAAATAAAATTATTTAAGGATGCGGAGCCCATGCAGATGTCTATCACAGCTGATATCCGAAAAATGCTGGCTGAAAAAAAAGATACAGTTTTTCAACGGGCGGTTGTAAAAATAAACCTGCCCGACAGTTCAATAGCATTAGATACCATCGAAATGCGCGCAAGGGGTAACTTTCGAAGGGATTTCTGTTATTTTCCTTCGGTCATGCTCAATTTTAAAAAACAAAATGTAAAGACACGCACTTCGTCGTTAGGGAAGATAAAAATGGTTTGCACCTGTAAAACCGGGGCAGATTTTGAACAACTGGTATTGAAGGAATATTTGTGTTACAGGATATTTAATCTGCTCTCAGAAAAAAGTTTCAAGGTGCGGCTAACGAAGGTGAATTTTATTGATAGTGAAAACAAACGGAAACCATTTTCCTATTATGGATTCCTGATTGAAGATATTGACGACCTCGCTAAAAGAAACGGGTGTAAAGAATACGAAGTCAAGAATCTGCATACAGAACTTACAGACAGGTCGTTCATGACGCTCGTATCTATTTTCCAGTATATGATTGGAAACCTTGACTGGTCGGTTCCCGCAGGCCATAATGTAAAATTGATTCTTACAAGAGACAGCGGCTTCGCTCGCCCTTTTGCAATACCATATGATTTTGACTACAGCGGCCTCGTTAACGCACCTTATTCTCTGCCTCCTGAGAATTTGGGAACATCTTCAGTGACAGAAAGATTGTACCGTGGTTTCCCAAGGGAGATGAGTGAAGTGGAGCCCATCATTAAATTATTCAACGATAAAAAAGCTGATATCTACACATTGATCAACAATTTTGAACCGCTGACTAAAAAGGAGAAAAATGGAATGATCAGGTATCTGGATGAGTTTTATAATACCATAAGTAATCCCAGAAGCATAAAAACTACTTTTGTAGATAATGCGAGGGAGAACTAAACTTTACTTTTGCTGTAGTGTTATCTGGCAATATCAAAATGAAATCGTCACGTAAATCTTTGTTGCCAGTTAAAATATGCGGGGTATGCGGGAGGCCATTTCAGTGGCGCAAAAAATGGGAGCGTAATTGGGAAGAAGTAAAGTATTGCAGTGATAAATGCAGAGGCCTAAATAAAAAAAGGGAGGTGTGACAGCACCTCCTTTTTCTATGTAAAGGAAAAATTATTTTGAACCTGTTTTAGTCTTTTTGGTAGACTCGTACTTTGCAAATTCCTCTGCTGAAAGCACTTCACCGGAAATTTTCAATTCAAAGGGATAGTCGATGCCTTTTATTTTCACAAAGATTCCTTTTTCAAATGCACCTGGTGAAGCGGCGTTGAAACCAGCTGTTACTTTGTCTGATTTGCCTTTCATCACAGGCTGTTGGGGCCATGTTGGCGTTGTACAACCACAGGTGGCAGAGGCATTTTCAACAATTGCCGGCCCCTCACCAATATTGGAAAAAATAAAATCATGAGTCACCGGAGTACCTTGTTTAATTTTTCCAAAGTTGTATCTCACTTCTTTGAATTTGATCACATCTTCCACTTTCTTAACAGCGTCCTGTGCAAATATTGCACTGCTGAAACTCAGGAAAGCCAATGCCAGTAATGCTCTTTTCATATTGTTTATCAATTTAAATTTTTCAGAATAGTTATTGAATTGTTGACTGGTGCTGATTGTTCGGGCGTTTTCCAAACAGACCCTTTAATTGTAAAAGTCTTCATTTTTCCGTTGTGATAAAAAACGGAAATTGTTTTTTCAAATGCACCTTCAGCAGCAGAGTTATAACCAACAGTAATTTTTGTTGTACCTCCGGGAGGGATCATCTCTTTATTCCACTCTGGGGTGGTGCAACCACATGACGCCTGAACATTCTCTAAAGCCAGTGGCGCATTACTTTTATTCACCACTTCAAAAACGTGGGTAACCGGTTTTCCTTGAGGAATACGACCAAAATTGAATTCAGCTTCTTTAAAAACAATGGCTTCGTCGTTGGCTGCAGGTACCGGAGAGGGTAACTTTTGAGCCATTACAAGGCTGAAACTCGAAATTGCGATTAAAAAAAAGTATAATTTTTTCATTCTTTTCCTGACTATTAGCCTGCTCATTAACGGATTATCAAATCTACATATTGTTGATTATAATTGAGACTGTCTGTTAAAATCTGACTATTTTTTAACAGAATCCGGCAGGTAGTGTGCATTTCTTTATAAACAACTGATTTACAGAGCAATGTGATATTGACTGGAGGGCGCTCAAATTTGCAGCTTACCGGCCTTGTATTCAAAATACAAGTAGATTTGTCACATGGAGATTAATACTGCAAATGATGTTCTGACGCTGGAACAGCTGTCGTTCGATGCATTTCGTTCTGCGGTGTTAAGCGATTTCAAAATGGTTTGTGAAAGCCGACAGGTAAGCTTACTCGGCCGAAAAGAAGTATTAACAGGAAAAGCTAAGTTTGGGATTTTCGGCGACGGAAAGGAAGTGCCGCAAGTGGCTATGGCAAAATTCTTTAAACCGGGCGACTTTTATACCGGCTATTACAGAGATCAGACATTCGCATTCGCCACAGGTTGCGCAACCATTACAGAGTTTTTTTCGCAACTCTATTCTGATCCTGACGTGGCAAATGATCCCCATAGTGGTGGCCGCCAGATGAATGCTCATTTTGCTTCTCCAATTGTGGATGAACATGGCGAATGGCTCGATCTGGTGAACAGGAAGAACCTGATGGCCGGAATGGCGCCAACCGCGGGACAGTTGCCAAGGGCGGTGGGACTTGCTTATGCATCTAAATTATTCAGGGAAAATAATGCGCTTCATCCATTCAGGGGACTTTCGCGCAGAGGCGATGAAGTGTGCTTCTGTACTATCGGAGATGCTTCCACCAGTGAGGGCCATTTCTGGGAAACTGTTAATGCCTCTGCCGTTTTGCAAATCCCGGTAGCGTTTTTTGTTTGGGATGATGGCTACGGTATTTCGGTTCCCAAAAAATACCAAACTACTAAAGGTTCAATTTCTGATGCGTTGCAGGGCTTCCAAAAGAAAGATGGTACAAACGGCATTCATATATATAAAGTGAAAGCATGGGATTATGCGGGTATGTGTGAAGCATTTGAAGAAGGGATCAGAAGAATTAGGGCCACTCATACACCGGCACTTTTTCATGTGGAAGAAGTTACACAACCACAGGGGCATTCTACTTCGGGTAGCCATGAACGGTATAAGCCCACCTCCAGATTGGAATGGGAGCGCGAATGGGATTGTATCAGGAAAATGAGGGAATGGATATTGGCTAATTTCCTGGCAACGGAAGATGAATTAATTGAAATCGAAACAGAGGCAAAAAAACTGGTCCTGAAAAGTAAAATTGATGCCTGGGAAAAGTATAATCGACCCATTAGAAAACAGGTCGTTCATGCGTTGCAGTTGTTGAAGGATATTAATGAGGTAAGTCTGGATATTTCAGAGTCTTTGAGAGAGGTTATACAGAAACTGGAAGCAAACAGGGAGCCTACCCGCAAAGACGTAATGATCGCACTGGGTACAGCGATAACATTGTCGCGAAACCCAAAAGCATCACGAAAGGCACAACAATATTATGATCTGCTGAAAGAAGAAAATGCAGATTTATATAATACTTATTTATATCATGAAGGTCCGAAAACCGCACTTCGTGTAAAAGCTGTACAGCCGTCATTTCCGGCAGAGGTTGTTATGGTGAACGGTTATGAAGTACTGAATAAATATTTTGACCAGCTGTTTGAGCATCATCCCAAAGTTTTGGCTTTTGGAGAAGATGTGGGACATATAGGCGATGTGAACCAGGGATTTTCGGGCTTGCAGGCAAAACATGGTAAACATAGAATCTTTGATACGGGCATCAGGGAGCTTACAATAATGGGCCAGGGAATTGGTCTTGCCATTAGAGGTTTGCGACCAATTGCTGAAATCCAGTATCTGGATTATTTAATTTACGGACTGCAGCCGCTGAGTGATGATCTTGCGTCGCTGCATTTCCGAACAGTGGGCCGTCAATCTGCTCCGTTGATTATACGCACCCGTGGTCATCGGCTGGAGGGCATCTGGCATAGTGGATCTCCAATGGGTATGATCATCAACTCTCTTCGTGGTTTACATGTTTGTGTTCCGCGTAATATGGTACAGGCTGCCGGTATGTATAATACCTTGCTGGAGGGTAATGATCCTGCTATAGTGATTGAATGTTTGAATGGTTATCGTTTGAAAGAAAAATTGCCTTCTAATCTTCTCGAAATGAGGGTACCCTTAGGTATACCCGAAGTTTTAAAAGAAGGAACAGACCTTACCATAGTATCTTACGGATCTGTATTGCGTATCATCCAGGAAGCAGCGGTTCTATTGGAAGAACTTGATGTGGATGTTGAAATTATTGATGTACAAACCCTTCTACCATTCGATATACATCATTATATCCTGCAATCTTTAAAGAAAACGAACCGAATACTTTTTGTAGATGAAGATGTTCCCGGTGGCGCGGCTGCATTTATGTTTAATAAAGTGATGGAAGAGCAGAATGGCTATCGATGGCTTGATGTTGCCCCCCGCACTATTACCAGCAAACCACACCGTCCGGGATATGGCAGCGATGGCGATTATTTCAGCAAGCCAAATAAGGAAGAAATTGTTGATACAGTTCTGGCGATGATGAAAGAATAATAAAAGGGTGAATATGTGAATGTGTCAATGAGGGAATACGGTAGTTGGAAATATAAATGGCTCAATGAAAAGTTAATAGCCGTTTCAATTGTCCAACGGCAATAGAAATAATCCAAACCGGTCACTAGTGGAATTCCACCCTTGAGATGCTTATTCATTCATAGATCTAACTGTGGTTAATGATCATTTGATATTCAATTGGTTTTTTGGTTTTGAAAATTAATTCTTGATTTCGTTTATAATCTGAAAAATCCGTTTTATCATTTGTTGTATATCTCCGTTTGTGATTTCAACTCCGCCACTGGAAAAACAGTATTCGCCTCGGGTGTTGGTAATTATTTGAGGTTTAATTGGGTAGTAGTCTCGCCAATTTGATTTTAAGGTTATGTTTTTAACTATTTTTTCCCCGCCGGTATCAACAATATCAAATTCAACTATAGTTGACTTTTTCTTGCCGAAGTCATGTTGAAAACTCCTTCGTATAATACTGTTTATCATATGCATTTTTTAATGCACTTTTTTTGAAAGGATCTAATTTTCAAGGGTTGTAAATTGAGCATGATACTCGTCCTAATGACATTGATTAACGAACCAAGAACCTGATTGCGGTAAAATTCCCATACTCCACTTCCCACTTGCATTAAATTCACCTATTGACTTATTCACAGATTCTCATTACCGAAACGGCTGTTTATTCCCACTTCCCACTTCATACTTCCCACTTCAAAAGACTCATTCACACATTGACTTTCCACTTCGCACTTCGCACTTCGCACTTCGCACTTATTCCAAAAAGCGGCTTTTCCATTCCGGGGTCGGAACCCAACACTCCTGTTTTTTGCCGAACCAACGATATCGGTTATGTGCAATAAACCGATAAACTCCGTCTCTGATAAATTTCGGTATAATAATAAAAATGTAAAAGATCTGCCAGCCTCCTCCTAATAATTTCAGCACACGTAATGCTGCACTGGATCTGGTATAGAGCACATCTTTTTCTTTCAAAATAAATGAATGCAGATCATCGGCAGGCATATGGTGCTGCTTCAATAATTCCTGTGCGAAATTTCCCTGGAGTGATCCGAATAAAAACTTGCTTTCCCTGTCACGGCTTAATACGAATTGTACACTTGCATTACAGAGATTACAAACACCATCAAATAAAATTATTGGTTTGTCGCTCTGCATTCTGCAAATGTAAACGTAATAGCAACCAGAACACATTGGTGTTAAATACGATTAACACTTTATAACTGTGAAGAATTTAGGGCTGTATTGATTTTATGTGCTGATAAACTGCATCTATTCGCCAAATTGTAAGCGGGAATAGCGTTTTAGATATCTTTAAAATGAAATGGTTAGTTTTTCTTTTGATGTTCACTTCCTGTTCTGCCGGCAGGCTCTGGCATGACGGTCATCGTCACCACAGAATGAGATTATTGCTGGATCGGGGCAAGTATGAAATTTACAGGTGTGAAAAATTGTTTGATTTTGGACAGTGCACATATATTGACACTATAGGAAAGGCTTTAAATTTTAACTATAGGTCAGTAAGAAGATGATGGTGTTTTCCATGACACAAAAAAAGCCTGCATTTCGCAGGCTTTAATTTATTTGAGATTGTGAAACACCTTTTGAACATCTTCATCCTGCTCTACCTTATCTACCAATTTAAAAACCTCTAGCGCTTGTTCTTCATCAAGTTCTACAAGTGTAGATGGAATCCATTCCACTTCCGCGCTTAATGGCGTAATACCTTTTTCTTCCAGCGCCTTCTGCATATTCCCGAAATCCCCAAATGCACAACGGATCACTAATATATCATTGCCATTATCATCTGTACTTTCTCCTAATTCCTCCAATCCAAAATCAATGAGTTCCAGTTCGAGATCTTCCAGACGCTGGCCTTCAGGTTTCAGTTTAAAAACACCCATCTTTTTAAATTGGAAACTTACACTGCCGCTGTTACCCAAAGTACCATGCAGTTTATTGAAATGCGATTTGATATTGGCAACCGTTCTGACATGATTGTCGGTTGCTGTTTCCACCAAAATAGCCACACCATGCGGTCCATAACCTTCATACAGAATCTCTTCATAGTTTTCCATCTCTTTGCCCAATGCTCTTTTGATCGCGGACTCCACGCGATCCTTTGGCATGTTCACACTTTTCGCGTTCTGCATACAGCGACGTAAAGCCGGATTAGTTGCGGGGTCAGTGCCGCCTGCCTTTACTGCAATTGCAATCTCTTTACCAATCCGCGAAAACTGTTTAGCCATTTTATCCCAACGGGCAAACATGGTCGCCTTCCTGACTTCAAAAATTCTTCCCATACTATTTGTGAATTATATACTGCTTATCCTTTTCAGGACTGCAAAGGTAATGTACAGTACAAAAAAAACCGCCTGCTGGAGGCGGTTGATTTTAATTTGTTATACTATTGAAAATCAGAAGCTTTTGGTAAAATATCCCCGGGATTATGAAGTTTGCTTTTCTTTCGGCTGTAAAAAAAGTAAACAAGTAAGCCTAACAACATCCAGATAAATGCGAATTGCAAAGTGCGTACATCTATCGCTACAATCATCCCAAGACAAATTATAGCGCCAAGAATAGGAACCAATGGAACAAGTGGTGTTTTAAATGGCCTATGCATATCAGGATTCTTTCTGCGCAAAATCCAAACTCCTAAACTTACCAATACAAAGGCAAACAGGGTTCCAAAACTGGTTAGATCACCGGCGACATGACCAGGTACAAATGCAGCAAAAAGGCCGACAAATACAAATAATATCCAGTTCGCTTTGTATGGGGTTTTAAATTTTGGATGGATGGCTCCAAAAGCTTTTGGTATCAGGCCATCATTACTCATGGTATAGAAGATACGGCTTTGCCCCATCAGCATAACAAGGATTACGGAGGAGAAGCCTGCAAGAATGGCGATCGTAACTCCTTGTGCCAGCCATCCATAACCCGTCATATAGGTCGAAATAGCATAAGCAACCGATGCTTCCCTGCCCTTTTCCGGATCAACGAAATCTTTCCATTCAGCAACTCCGGTTAACACATGACCGAACAGTATATAAAGGATTGTACACACCACCAGGGAACCCAGAATTCCAATCGGCATATCTCTCTTGGGATTTTTAGCTTCCTGAGCCGCAGTACTTACTGCATCAAAACCAATAAATGCGAAAAACACGATAGCAGCTCCGCCTAAAATACCACCGATCCCATGCTTGAAAAATCCATCATAACTAAAAAGAACTTTTCCCGCAGCATCTGTTACCGGTGCGGTCCCTTCAGGAATCATGTATGGGGTGTGATTTTCAGGCTTGATAAACTGCCATCCAATGATGATAAATAGTATAACAATAGCAACTTTAATAAACACAATAATTGCATTTACTAAAGCACTTTCCTGTGTTCCCCTGATCAGTAATAGCGTTATTAATAGTAAAATGACCAGCGCTGGGGCATTCAGAATTCCCGAATGCACCACACCCGAACTATCCGTAAAACTCTCAAATGGAGAATGGCACCATTCGTACGGTATGGCACCGTCCAGTAACTTATTCAGGTACTCACTCCATGCAATTGAAACGGTAGCGGCACCAAGTGCATATTCCATAATCAGTGCCCAACCGATGATCCATGCAATAAGTTCTCCCATGGTTACATAACTGTAAGCATAAGCACTACCCGCTATCGGTATCATAGCTGCGAACTCAGCATAACATAAGCCTGCAAAAGCACAACCTATTGCGGCTACTATAAACGATATAGTTACTGCTGGCCCAGCAGCCTGACCGGCCGCAGCCGCTGTTCTTACAAATAATCCAGCACCAATAATTGCCCCGATACCCAATGCAACTAAATTACCTGCTCCGAGCGTTCGTTTCAAACCCTTTTCCTGATCATTGACCTGTTCAAGTAAACCGTGCAGGTCTTTTTTTCTAAATAAACTCATATAGAAATTGTGTTGAAATAAGTTTACAGACTTTGCTAAAATATTAGGTGACAAGATAAAGATTTCTTAATTCCGCCGTTCAAAAGTTTTGATGGTTTATATCAAATCCCATCCCATGGAAAAAGTTTACCGCTTTACCAGTATATTGCGATAATTACACCATCTTTCATTATGGGAAAAGGAAACCGCTTAACGCTTTATATATTTCTCTCCATGATTGTAGGCGGCATACTCGGCTACCTGATACATATCCAATCTTCTCCCGAATTCATTGCGAAGTTTTCGACTAATATAAAGCTGCTGACCAACATATTTCTCCGGTTGGTGCAAATGATTATTGCCCCGCTGGTTTTTTCAACATTGGTGGTGGGCATAGCTAAACTTGGTGACCTCAAAACGGTTGGCAGGGTAGGTGGCAAAGCAATGATCTGGTTTGTAACAGCCTCACTGATTTCTTTGCTGATCGGATTGTTTTGGGTAAACCTGATGAAACCGGGGGTTGGCTTTCCGAGGCCTGAAGATGCTTCAGCTGCCGAAGATGTTTTAACTAAAACGAAATCATTCTCGATTGTTGAATTTGTAAACCATGTTTTTCCAAGAAGTATTTTTGAAGCGCTCGCTACCAATGAAATTTTGCAGATCGTAATTTTTTCCATCTTTTTTGGAGTGGCAGCAGCGGCCGTTGGCGACAAAGCCAAACCATTTATTCACGCACTTGACATTGTGGCTCATATCATCCTGAAAATGGTTGGTTATGTAATGAACTTCGCCCCACTGGGAGTATTTGGTGCCATCGCCGCTGTGGTGGCAGTATATGGAGTACAGGATATAATATTTGTTTACTTAAAATATTTTGGTTCGTTTTTGCTGGGGATTTTTTCATTATGGCTCATCATGTTTGCTGTAGGCTATATCATTTTGGGCAAAAGACTTTTTGAGCTGATCAAACGGATTCTGAATCCGCTGTTTATTGCATTCAGTACAACGAGCAGTGAAGCCGTATTTCCCAAATTGGTGGAAGAACTGGAAACATTCGGTTGCAAAAATAAAATCGTGTCTTTTATACTTCCGCTCGGCTATAGTTTTAACCTGGATGGAAGCATGATGTATATGACATTCGCCAGTATTTTTATTGCACAGGTATACAATATACCGCTCAGCCTGGGTACTGAATTAACTATGCTGCTCGTGTTAATGCTTACCAGCAAAGGGATTGCGGGTGTTCCGAGAGCTTCTTTGGTGGTGGTAACTGCCACTTGTGCAATGTTTGATATTCCACCTGAAGGAATAGCGTTAATTTTGCCAATTGATCACTTTTGCGATATGTTTCGGTCAATGACTAATGTTATTGGAAATGCCTTGGCAACAACTGCGGTGAGTAAGTGGGAAGGGGAGCTGAGTGACCCGGTTGATTTTGAAGCCACATATGAAACATAAATATATTTTATTCGTTTTTGAAAATTCAGGACAACATTCTGAAATTTAGAAAAAGCCATCAGGCACAATTATTTTTTACAGCTGAACATTAATTACTTACAATGCTTGAACTACTGGAGTTTACGTGGAAAGATTTGTTGAACCCTGAATTTTATATCCAACACGGTGGGTTATGGATTTTCTTGTTAATTGTTTTTGCAGAAACAGGTTTGTTTGCAGGATTTTTTCTACCCGGCGATTCATTGCTTTTTGTTGCAGGTATTTATAGTAATGAGTTATCAGCTGAACTATTTAATACCAACAGTGATTTTCTTAACCTTTTGATACTTTCAGCATTTGTAATACTGGCAGGTGTAATTGGTAATACTGTTGGGTATTGGTTCGGCTCGAGAAGCGGCCCTTATCTTTTTAAACGGGAGGATACTTTCTTTTTCAAGAAAAAGCATTTGTATGCCGCAAAAGAGTTTTATGACAAACATGGCGGAAGTGCAATTGTTTTTGCAAGATTTCTTCCCATCATCCGCACGTTTGCTCCTATCATAGCAGGGATAGTAGGTATGGATAAAAAGAAATTCACTTATTACAATGTTATTGGTTGCGTTGCCTGGGTTTTATCGATGTTATTTGCCGGGCATTATCTTTATAAAATTTTCCTGACCAATTTTAATTTCGACCTCAAGGAACATCTCGAATTAATAGTTTTGGGAATTGTATTGATTACAACTGCTCCGGTTATTTTCAAATTAGTTACTGCCGGTAAATCTAAAAAAGAAATTAAAAAGGACCCGGAGTCCAATTCCTGAAAAGATGGAACAGAAGAATCAGTCCGTTTTTAATCTCACAGTTATTGTTGCCGCCCTGGGATATTTTGTTGATATCTATGATTTGTTGCTTTTTACGATCGTAAGGGTACCAAGTTTAAAAGGATTGCAGGTGCCTGATGCAGGTATGCTGTTGGCGAGCACAAAAATCATCAACTGGCAAATGCTTGGCCTGCTTATCGGCGGCATTGTATGGGGAATTATGGGCGATAAGAAAGGAAGGCTCAGTGTATTGTTTGGTTCCATTATGCTGTATTCGGTGGCAAATTTTGCAACCGGGTATGTGCAAACTGTTGATCAATATGCAATGGCACGGTTCATAGCAGGTATTGGTCTTGCGGGTGAACTGGGAGCAGGCATTACTTTGGTAAGTGAATTGCTGCCAAAAGCGAAAAGAGGGTTAGGTACTTCGCTGGTGGCCGGTATAGGTTTATTCGGTGCAGTATTTGCATATTTTATTTATAAGGTTTCCGGCGACTGGAGGTTATGTTATAAAATTGGTGGCGGTCTGGGTATTATGTTATTGCTATTGCGCATAAGCGTTGCCGAGAGTGGCATGTTTAAACAACTGAATTCGAAAGAAGTACAGAAAGGAAATATCTTAATGTTCTTTAATAATGCAGCGCGTTTTAAAAAATATATACTGGCTATTTTAATTGGATTGCCAACATGGTACGTCATTGGCATTCTGGTTAACTACAGTAACAGTTTTGCAGGTGAATTATATGGTGAAAATAAAATTGACTCTGGCAGATCTATTATGTATGCATACGCTGCCATAGCGATTGGAGATATATCTGTCGGGCTGGTGAGTCAATATTTTAAAAGCCGCAAAAAAGCATTGTACATATTTTATGGACTGACGATTTTGTCCGGAATATTTTTCTTTAGTCCATTTAATTCAAGCGATACAATTATGTATGCTGCATGCGCTGCGTTGGGCTTCAGCACAGGATTCTGGGCCATTTTTGTAACGATGGGAGCTGAACAATTTGGCACAAATCTGCGGGCAACGGCGGCAACAACAATCCCTAATATGGTAAGAGGTGCTTTACCGCTGATCAATTTTATGTTTACTGGCCTTTTTCAGCAGTCCATGAAAATGAGCCTGGTGCAGAGCGCAATTGTTACAGGGGTCATAGTAATGGTGGTAACATTAATTGCAGCATATTTTACTGAAGAAACCTTCCACAAAGACCTCAACTATGTGGAAACAAATAGTTAAACGGATTATTACATTTGCATCCTAATTCTGATTACTGAAAAAAATTCTCATCATACGATTCTCCTCAATCGGCGACATTGTACTTACAACGCCGGTGGTGAGATGTTTGAAAAAACAGTTGCCTGGTATCGAGATTCATTATCTCACCAAAAAACAATTTTCGTCGATAGTCACATCTAATCCCTTCATCGGTAAAGTTCACACGCTTGCAGATTCAATAGATGAAACCATCAGAAATTTAAAGGCTGAAAATTTTGACCTTGTTATTGATCTGCATAAAAATCTTCGAACACTAAAAGTGAAGTCTGCTTTGGGAATTCAGTCCTTCAGCTTCAATAAACTCAATATTGAAAAATGGTTGATGACAAATCTAAAGTGGAATTTCCTTCCCGATGGACATATCGTTGATCGTTATGTAAAAACAACTTCCGCTACAGGAATAATAAATGATGGGGAAGGCCTCGATTATTTTATTCCTGAAGCAGATATAGTTTCACCTCAATCACTGCCTGCTTTTTTGCACAAGGGTTATTTTGGGCTGGTAATTGGTGCGGCACATGCTACAAAAAAATTGCCTGTGGCTAAATGGATAGAAGTTTGCAGACAGCTTCAACATCCTGCGATTATACTTGGCGGCAAGGATGATTTCGATGCAGGCGAAGCCATTGCCGCTGCTGATTATTCAAAAATCATTAATGCCTGTGGAAAGTACAATCTCCACCAGTCAGCTTCCCTGGTTGCTAACAGCAAAGTAGTGGTCAGTCACGATACCGGGTTAATGCATATTGCCGCCGCTTTAAGGAAGCCGCTGGTTTCCATATGGGGAAACACTATTCCGGAATTTGGTATGTACGCATATTACGGAAAACACAATATTCCATTTTTTAATATGGAGGTAAATACATTGCGTTGCAGGCCCTGCTCAAAAATTGGATATGATCAATGCCCTAAGACACATTTTAAATGTATGAACGATCAGGACACCTCATTAATAGCAGGTAAGGCAAACGAACTTTTTCTGCAAAATTTGTAACACGCACTGTTTAATGTTCAGAGCATGTGGTTTTCCCTTCAACCTCATAAAGCGTTTACTTAACACTTCCATCCTGCGTCGTTGCCTTTGAATGAAATATAGAATTTTTTTGCGATTGTTTTTTGGCACCACATCCTCCTCTGCTGCACTTCGGCGTGCAGGTGGATACATAGTTTAACAGATGGTAAATTTCTATGCGCACTCAATGCCTATGGGTGAATGTAACCCTGTGAAGCAATTCCACTAAAGCCGTAAAGTTTGATCAGATCCAATTCTTAATTCAACGACATTAGATCATGATGTCGCAATACAATAAATTACCCTAACATAATTCATACTTTAACGGATACGCTCACCCGATAATGAATAATGTCATTTACTAATAATAACGATAAGTATCGGAAGGTATATTTCTTCTATAGTTATAGTTTAACGTTGAAAGTGTCTTAATGTAATTACCCCGTGGTAATCCAGTGCCAGTAAAAATGATGAAATTACTATCACCATAATCAAGCTCAGTTCAAAGAATTTTCTGAATTTACTGTTCATATGGGTGCGCATTAATAATAACGCAGTCATAAAAACGAGTATTCCCATACTTGAAATAGTGTAGCCTGCTGGTAATGATGGATGGGTGGTAATGAAATAAGGGATGAGGCCGGCGAAGGTTAATAATATGCCGGTCACCTTCAACGGTGAGTCGAAATATCGTGTCATTGGGTTACGGATTTGACTGATATAACGCACACCAGGCAACCATTGGTATAAAAAAATCCACAGATTTTTCTGTGGATTTTTCAATTATGCTATCATACAGTATTACAATGTTTTAAGTACATCATTCATTGCCCGGACTGCTTCCGCACTTTTATTAAAGAGCCCTGTCTCTTCTTCGTTCAATCCGAAATCAAGGATTTTTTCCCAACCACTTTTCCCAATGGTAACCGGGACGCCTAGGGCAATATCTTTTTGTCCGTATTCCCCATCAAGTGAAACGCAACAGGTAAACAGTTTTTTCTCATCTCTCACAATGCTTTTTACCAATGCTGCTCCAGCTGCTCCAGGCGCATACCATGCCGATGTGCCGATGAGTTTTGTGAGGGTTGCGCCGCCAACCATAGTATCGGCCACAATCTGTTTTTGCTGATCAGCACTGAGTAACTGAGTTACCGGAACGCTGTTCCATGTAGCAAGGCGGATCAACGGAATCATTGTAGTGTCGCCATGTCCTCCAACCACTACTGCGTTCAGGTCAGCGGGGCTGCAACCTAAATGCAAGCTGAGCTGATACTTAAAACGACTGCTGTCGAGTGTGCCGCCCATTCCAATGATCCTGTTTTTAGGCAAACCAGTAGACTGTAGCGCCAGATAGGTCATGGTGTCCATTGGGTTACTGATCACGATGATAATTGCATCAGGGGAATACTTCAGAATATTTTCGCAAACTCCTTTTACGATGCCAGCATTTGTGCCGATCAATTCCTCTCTGGTCATTCCCGGTTTACGGGGAATCCCTGAAGTAATCACTACAACTTCACTGCCTGCAGTTTTGGAATAATCATTTGTACTACCGGTAATGCGGGTGTCAAAACCTAATAATGCAGCTGTCTGCATCATATCCTGAGCTTTACCTTCAGCAAGTCCTTCTTTGATATCCAGTAAAACCAGTTCCTGGCATAAAGCTGCACGGGCAATATTATCCGCACAGGTGGCACCAACCGCGCCTGCACCTACTACAGTAACTTTCATGATAATTGAGAATTTTTATGATTGGAAAAATTGAATCAGGGACTTTTTATTATGGCGCCAACCGCTCTTTTCTATGATGGAAAAAGCCGGCAGACGAAGATTTAAAGGCGGGGCAAAGGTAACAGATGGGTTATTGACCGACAAGTTTATCAGTAAATTATTGCATCGTTACATTTTCAGCGTTTCTATTAATTTCTCAACAGGTGCGCCGCCATCAAATGCTTTAATCAATTTTTGTTCTTTGTTATAAATGGCTATAAACGGAGCCGATTTAAGTTGGTAAAACGGACCAAAAAAATACATCACGTCCCGACCCACATAAAAATTGGTATAACCACCAAGTTTATACTGTGCAGCAAAAGCTTTAGCTTTAAAAACAGGCTGGTAAGTGGCCATAACCACTTCAACTCCTTCAAAATTTTTAATATTTTTTGTAATTTCTGCAGTTTGTTTCTGACAGTGCTCACAATCAGGGCTAAACAGCATTATCATTACAGGTTTACCCTTTTTAATGGTGGCCTTGTTGAAAATGGTGGAGCTGTCGGTACCAAGTAGATAGAAATCAGGCACATAAGGTTTTGAAAGGTATGGAGCTTGTTGAGCTGTCGCAGTACATAATATTCCAGTGGCAGCGATTAGAACTAAGGAAAAAAGTATCTTTTTCATTTGAACAGTTGAGGTGTAAAACTAAGTCAAAATCCATACCCGGAAAATCATAGGTTCGCCAGTTATCACTGCTCGTTTTGTTTTATAAAACAATCCGTTACCAACTAATTTTATTTTGCCTTAGTTTTGCGCCCTGTCACGAATCTAGATTATCGTAACTGACAATTTTAAATTATGGCTAATACAGCTGATATCAGTAGAGGGTTAATAATAAAACTGGATGGCAGTTTATATACTGTTGTAGAATTTGGAGAAAATAAAACTGCCAGAGCTGCTGCCAAAGTATGGGCAAAATTGAAAGGGCTCGACAACTCCCGTTCCATTGAAAAAACATGGAATTCCGGTGATACCATTTTCCCGGTTCGCGTAGAAAGGAAGGATTACCAGTTTCTTTATAAGGACGATACAGGCTACAATTTTATGGATAACGAAACCTTCGAACAGATAGTAATCGAAGAGGCTAAAGTGGATGCACCACAATTTTTAAAGGAAGGGCAGGAAGTAACCGTTTTGATCAATACCGAAACTGAACTGCCTATGAATGTGGAACTTCCTGATAAGATGGTTTTTAAAATTACCTACTCTGAACAGGGGTTGAGGGGCGATACGGCCACACGCACACTGAAACCTGCTACAATCGAAACAGGCGCTACCATCATGGTGCCGCTGTTTGTAAATGAAGGCGATACCATCAGGATTAATACCAAATCAGGCGAATATCTCGAACGGGTAAAAGACTAATTTTATCGGTTTTTATGTAAAACCGGTCTGTTTTTGAGCCATTTTTACCGTTTTTAAGTCCGTTTTTGTTATAATGTATGCGATTTTTTAATAGAAAAGATTCATACCTTAGTTTGCTCTACCTGATATAATCAATTCAAAAACCCAACATGGAGTCCATGGATTTTAAACAAATACAGGACCTGATCAAGTTGATCAATAAGTCCAACATCGGCGAAGTGACGATTGAAGAGAAAGAATTTAAGATTACGATAAAGCAGAAGAAGGACCAGGTTATTTCTTATGCTGCTCCAGTTGGAATGCAGGCAGCGCCGGTTCAATACCAGCCTATCCCTCAATCTCCCGCCACTCCAGCTTCCTCATCCGATCACGCCGAATCTGCAACTTCAGCACCTGTAAAAGCCGAAAACCAGGTAACCATCAAAAGTCCCATGATAGGTACCTTTTATCGTAAACCATCTCCCGACAAACCCTTGTTCGCTGAAGTTGGTGATGAAGTAACCCCAGGTAAAGTTGTTTGCATAATTGAGGCGATGAAACTTTTCAATGAGATTGAAAGTGAAGTATCAGGTAAAATTATCAAAATTTTAGTGGATGATGCTTCTCCGGTCGAATATGACCAACCCCTGTTTTTGGTAGAAACTTACTGATTCACGTGACTGAAGGAACATCTGACACTTCGGCATTGCAGTCGTGCGTGTACACTTAATCTAATCCAATGACAAAAGATTCAAAAACCAATTTTAAAAAGATACTGATTGCAAACCGCGGTGAAATTGCGCTTCGTGTAATTCGAACCTGCAGGGAAATGGGCATCAAAACAGTGGCTGTATATTCTACCGCCGACAAAGATAGTTTGCATGTAAAGTTTGCAGATGAGGCTGTATGTATTGGTAAACCTGCAAGCAGTGATTCATACCTGAATATCCCGCATCTGATGGCTGCTGCAGAAATCACTAACGCTGATGCAGTACATCCCGGATATGGGTTTCTGGCTGAAAATGCAAAGTTTGCAGAAATATGTAATGAGTCAGGTATCAAGTTCATCGGCCCTTTACCCGATCAGATCAGGGCAATGGGAGATAAAATCACTGCTAAAGAAACAATGATCAAAGCCGGAGTACCTGTGGTGCCTGGTAGTGGTGGTTTGATCGAAAGCGTTGATCATGCAAAAGGACTTGCAAAAGAAATTGGTTACCCCGTCATCATGAAGGCTACTGCAGGGGGTGGGGGAAAGGGTATGCGGGTAGTTTGGGAAGAGTCTGAACTGGAGAAAGCATTAACCACTGCTAAAATTGAAGCTGCGGCTTCTTTCAAAAATGATGGGATCTACATCGAGAAATTTGTAGAAGAACCCAGGCATATTGAAATTCAGGTTGCAGGTGATCGCTATGGTACTGTCTGTCACCTGAGTGAACGCGATTGTTCTATACAGCGCCGTCATCAGAAACTGGTTGAAGAATCACCTTCACCGTTTATGACCGATGATCTTCGTGAGAAGATGGGTGCAGCAGCAGTGAAGGCCGCTTCAGCAATTAATTATGAAAGTGTGGGTACTATCGAATTCCTGGTTGATAAAAACAGGAATTTTTATTTTATGGAGATGAATACCCGGATCCAGGTCGAACACTGTGTTACAGAAGAAGTAACTAATTTCGACCTGATTAAAGAGCAGATAAAAATTGCAGCCGGCGATCCCATATCCGGTATGAATTATTATCCAGCCATGCATGCAATTGAGTGCAGAATCAATGCGGAAGATCCATATAATGATTTCAGACCGAGCCCGGGAAAAATAAGTGTTTTGCATCAGCCTGGAGGGCATGGTATTCGTGTCGATTCACATGTTTATGCCGGATATGTAATTCCTCCTTATTATGATTCGATGATTGCAAAAATTATTGCGGTTGCGCGTACCCGTGAAGAAGCGATCAATACGATGAGCAGGGCTTTGAGCGAATATGTAATTGAAGGCGTTCATACTACTATCCCGTTTCATCAGCAATTGATGCGTAACGAAAATTTTAAAAAAGGAAACTTCACCACGAAATTCATGGAGTCCTTTAAAATGGTGTAAAGCCTAAAATGTTATGTAATTGGAAAGTCCCGCATACGCGGGACTTTTTTTATGAACTAAGGTTATCAACTGTAAAGATTCCGGAGATGCGTTATTTGAAACCTACAGGATGATTGTGTGACAGAATAGTTAGAACTTCCGACTCCTGACTTAAGACTCTTGACTTATGACTTCCGACTTAAGACTAAATAAAAAAGTCCCGCGGAGGCGGGACCTTTTTTTCTCTTCATCGATTAAGCTGATCAATAAGATATTCTCTTCCTTAACGGAGGAATAACAGTTCCCTGTATTTAGGGAGTTCCCATTCAGTGTCGTCGACAAGTATTTCGAGTTTATCAACATGGTAGCGGATCTCATCGAAGTACGGCTTTACTTTATCGCAGTACGCAATTGCTTTTTCTCTTGTTTCTGAAAGGGCATTTGCTTCCTTGCGCGCTTCGGTCATATCTTTTACCAGCGTTTGTACCTTATTGATATGTTCTGACATTTCGTTAAGAATGTTCATCTGCGCAGCATAGTCGGTTTCTTTCACACCGATTTCTTTCAAACCTTTTATGTTGGCAATGATTACATTCTGGTAACGGATAGACGCAGGCAGAATATGATTGCCAGCCAGATCCCCAATTACACGTCCTTCAATCTGAACGGTCTTCAGGTATTTTTCCAGTTCAATTTCATGCCTTGCCTCCAATTCTGAATGACTGTAAACGTTATGTTTTTCGAAAAGCTTTTTAGCTTTCGGAGTGATCATTGGATCTAAAGCCAGCGGAGTTGTTTTCAGATTTGGCAACCCTCTTTTTTCTGCTTCCTTAGCCCATTCTTCGCTATAACCGTCTCCCTCAAACAAAACCTTTTTACTTGCTTTGATATAGTTTTTGATCACCTGCATGATCGCAACTTCTTTCTTGTCACCTTTTTCGATCAGGCCATCCACTTCTGTTTTAAAGGCAGCAAGTGTTTCAGCCATAATGGTGTTCAATACTATCATACCATTTGCACAGTT
This sequence comes from Chitinophagales bacterium, assembly GCA_031425315.1. Taxonomy (GTDB): domain Bacteria; phylum Bacteroidota; class Bacteroidia; order Chitinophagales; family Chitinophagaceae; genus Pollutibacter. The sequence continues at coordinate 109,134 of JANPJC010000298.1, read as the reverse complement.
GGCGTTTGATCCTACTGCACGGAACTCGAATTTGTTACCGGTGAATGCAAAAGGAGAAGTACGGTTCCTGTCTGTATTGTCAAGCAACAATTCCGGAATGCTTTTATGGATATCCAGTTTCAGCATTACTTCATCCTGCTCGTCGAATTTATCACCTACACGGCTTTCAACTTCATCGAGTACTTTGTAAAGGTATTGGCCGATATAAGCAGAGATAATTGCCGGAGGAGCTTCGTTTGCACCAAGACGGTGATCGTTTCCTGCAGAGGCGATTGCTGCACGGAGCAGGTCAGCATGATCATGAACAGCTTTGATGGTGTTCACAAAAAATGCCAGGAACATCAGGTTGGTTTTTGGTGTTTTACCGGGAGCAAGAAGATTCACGCCGGTATCTGTAGCCAAACTCCAGTTATTATGTTTACCACTACCGTTAATGCCGGCGAATGGTTTTTCATGTAACAATACTTTCAGTTGATGACGTTTCGCAACACGACTCATAACATCCATGAGTAATGTATTATGATCAACAGCCAGATTCAGTTCTTCGAAGATTGGTGCACACTCAAATTGTGAAGGCGCCACTTCATTATGACGGGTGCGGAGCGGAATACCTAAGCGGTAAGACTCATATTCATAATCACGCATGAAAGCGTAAACCCTTTCAGGAATGGAACCAAAATAATGGTCTTCCATCTGCTGGCCTTTTGCAGGCGTATGTCCGAATACTGTTCTACCGGTCATAACGATGTCTGGACGGGCATTGGCCAATCCTTCGTCAACTACAAAATATTCCTGCTCCCATCCTAATGTGGCATAAACTTTACCAACATTGCGATCAAAATAATGACATACATCTACCGCAGCTTTGTTCAAGGCCTCAATAGACTTAATCAATGGGGCTTTATAGTCAAGGGATTCACCTGTATAACTTACAAAGATTGTAGGAATACAAAGCGTAAGGCCTTGTCCGATATGCATAATAAATGCTGGTGAGGTTGGATCCCATGCAGTATAACCGCGGGCTTCAAATGTTGCTCTCAGTCCACCACTTGGGAAAGAAGAAGCATCTGGTTCCTGTTGAACCAAAGCATCGCCGTCAAAAGTTTCGAGCGGGGAACCATCTGATTTCAATGTGAAAAACGAATCATGTTTTTCAGCAGAAGTGCCCGTTAATGGCTGAAACCAGTGTGTAAAATGTGTTACTCCCTTTGATTCTGCCCACTGGCGCATACCCGAAGCGATTTGAGCTGCCAGATTGCGCTCAATTTTCTGTCCGGATTTTGTTGACGCTAATAATCCTTTATAAGCATCATCACTTAAAAACTGCCGGGCAGACTTTAATGTGAATACATTTTCACCGAAAATTGCGGTAATCTTTCCCGCACCTTCCACATTCACGTGGGTGTTGCCGGTTGTTAGGTTGTCAATTGCTTTAAATCGAAGAGACTGCATGGTGGTTATTTTTTTGGAATAGCAAATTTGCAGTATTTCATCAAAAAAAACGCATTTTCTACAGGGTATTTATACGTTTTTGGAAAAAAATGAATAAAAAGGGGATAAAAATTATGAGATCCTTTTAAACGGTCAATTTCGCCGGAAAATCCAATGTATTATCAATTTTTATATATCAAATCGGTTAGTTAATCCTTTTAGCAAATTGCTGGGAAATTTCATCAGCATAAAAAGTAAAAGGAAAGGAAGGGCGAGACTGCGGTACCTTATCGTTGCCCCGGTATTAGTTATCGTGTAACCAATCATTAGACAGGTTACAACCGCAAAAAACAAAGAAAAATACAGGAAGGGTTGACTGGGAAGCAACGACTTTCTATATACCATCAACAGTATAAAACAGCTTAACAGCGCCAGAATTTCTACAGTAAACGGTATGTAGAACAATCCACCCTCTCCGATATGAGGTCTCAGGAAACCCATATTTACTGCTGTGGGCAGGTGTTTTATAAAACCTGTTACGCCAGGTTCTATTGTTTCAGTTGCCACTAACGTATTCCCGCCAAGCAACATAAATTCCTTTTGTCGCCCACTAACGTACATCGGCAGGTTTAATCGTGGATGAATATATCCAGCAGAGAAAAAAAGAGTTACAAATATTATACTTCCCAGAATAAAGATGGTTCGGGCATAAGATCTAAAATATTCGCTGATCATCCAAAACAGCCAGGCTGGTAATAATCCCAGCAGTAAGTTATTTCGAAGAATAAATATGCTGATAAAGGATAAAAAAATTATTGCGGCACCGGCGATGCTGAAACCTGATTTAAAAATTTGATAGGAATAATAAAGAATCAAACCTATCGCTGAAAAGAGTAATCCTTCTTTATGAAATCCACTTGTCCAGAATACAACTGACGGAATACCAAAACAAATTATGATCAGCTTCAGATTGCTGCTGCCGAACATTTGTTTTAGTAACCTGAATAACGCAACGGGGCCAACAAAACTGATGGCGGAATAGAAAATAACATTGGTGTAATAATTACCCCCGCTGAAAAAATTGAAAACCCCGGCAAGTTTGATCATAACATTATACTTGAGATCATTCCAGTAGCTGTTGGTGGTACCTAATATTTTTCCGTATCCATCATTATAGGGATCATTTGTGAGTTCGGAGAAAAAGAACCAGGTGTTGTGTTTTAAAACTTCCATCTCCTTTAACCCATCTGTATAAAATTTCCAGGTATCCATGGTTGTTAGATAATCTGGCTTCAATGTGTGAATCCATCCATACGCACAACCAACCGCAACTTTAGTAATGAAAAGCAGCACGAGCAACATAGGAGGCAATAAGGCGCCTTTAAAAAAAGGCATACGTGTAATGATGAAAGAAAAAACAATCAGGTATGTTATGAAAATCAGGATATGCATGCAGAGAGCTAAAATACCGAAAATTAGCCGGCCTGTAAATGAACATTAATCTTCCTCAAATAAATTTCATTGATGATATCAACGGCATACTTTTCAATTATTAATTTTCTTCCGTTGTTTCCCATCGCCAACCTCGCTTCTTTGGAGAGAGATATTAATTTTTCCATCTTCTCAACCAGGTCATTAACATCACGCGGCCTGCATAAATACCCCGATTGATTATCTATCACTAATTCTCTGCAACCGTTAACATCAGAAGCAATTAGGGGTTTTGCCATGGCAGCAGCTTCCATTAAGCTCACACTCAGTCCTTCAGCATATGAAGGCAATACCACACAATCGGCTTTTGCTATTTCGTCTCTTACTTCTTTACTATAAGGCAAATAAATAATCGAATTTTTTTGGGCCCATTCTGCCAGCTTTACTTTAGGAACTGCATCCGGGCCATCAGGTTCATGCTTTCCCATCAAAATAAACTGGATTCCTGGATGCTGGCCCGCCAATCTTTGTGCAGCTTCAACAAATTCATTTACGCCCTTATTATTGAGTATCCTCGAAATCATAAGAAAGCGAAGCGCTGTATTGTTTTTACTGTTATGCTTTGCCGGGGTAAAAAAATTTGTATCAACACCTTCTCCAGGGAGAATAAAGGTCTTGTTGAAAGGGGTCATTTTAGCAGAAACAAAAAATTCACGGTCCCCTTCATTTAAAAACCAAACTTCTTCAGGGTGCTGTAATGCCATTCTGTAAAGAGGCCTTACAAAAAAACTAACGACCCGGTTATTAACCAATGTATAACCTAGTCCGGTGATAACAGCGACCGATTTTACTTTGGCCGCACCCGCAGCCATACTGCCAATAATATTGGGTTTAATGGTGTAATGAAAAACCAGGTCGGGGCGTAGGGCAGTATAGTGTTTTTTTAGCTCATCAAAGAGCTGTATTTCCTGCCAGGGTAACATTTTACGGGGATGCAGATGTTTGAGCGGAATGAAATTCAACTTCTCTGCAGCAATATTTTCAATGAAAGAGTCATCGGGAGGGGCTAATACAGTAACATCAAATCCTTTGTTGATAAGCAGTCGGATGATATTGATTCTGAAATGGAAAATACTCCATAAAGAATTAGATACAAAAGCAATTCTTTTCTTATCCCACATCCGGCATGGCTTTCAAAAAGGAGCAAACCTAGTGGATATTTTAATAGTATAGTATTTTCTTTCTTCCATCTCACTCCTTTACCTTTGACCCTTCTTCTTATTATGGATACAACAGTAGAAACGGCACGAAAACTCGGCCTTACAGCAGATGAATTTGACCAGATCAAGACTATCTTAAAGCGCACACCAAACTTTGCAGAGCTCTCGGCATATTCTGTAATGTGGAGTGAACATTGCAGCTATAAAAATTCTATCCGCTGGCTTAAAACCCTTCCCCGCGACGGGGCGAAATTGCTGGTGAAGGCCGGAGAAGAAAATGCTGGGCTTGCTGATATCGGCGATGGTTTGGGCGTTGTATTTAAAATTGAATCTCATAATCATCCTTCTGCCATTGAGCCTTTCCAGGGAGCAGCCACTGGCGTGGGTGGCATTCATCGTGATATTTTTACAATGGGTGCGCGACCTATTGCCGCACTTAATTCTCTGCGATTCGGCAACCTGAAAGACCAGAAAACGCAGCATTTGCTCAGTGGCGTGGTTCATGGAATCGGACATTACGGCAACTGCTTTGGCGTTCCCACGGTTGGCGGAGAAGTATATTTTGAAAATTGTTATCATACCAATCCGCTGGTTAACGCAATGAGCGTCGGGGTTGTGGAAGCAGGTAAAACCGTTAGCGCCACTGCAGAGGGAAAAGGGAACCCGGTTTTTATTGTTGGTTCGGCTACAGGTAAGGATGGAATAGGCGGGGCGTCATTTGCATCTGCTGATATAACAGCTGAAAGCGCACAGGATCTACCTTCTGTTCAGGTTGGTGATCCATTCCAGGAAAAAAAGTTACTGGAAGCCTGCCTCGAAGTTATTCCTACTGGCGCATTAGTTGGAATGCAGGATATGGGAGCTGCCGGTATCATCTGTTCTACCGCAGAAACCAGTGCAAAAGGCGGCGTGGGAATGAAAATCAACCTGGATAAAGTTCCAAAACGTCAACAGAATATGAAGGCATGGGAACTGCTTTTAAGTGAGAGCCAGGAAAGAATGTTGCTCATTGTGAAAAAAGGTCGCGAAGAAGAAGTACTTAGTGTATTTGAGAAATGGGATCTTCCCTGTTCAGAAATAGGGGAGGTGACTGATGATGGCATGCTTCGCTTTTACATGAATGGCGAACTGGAAGCAGAATTGCCTGCAGAAAGTATGGTGTTAGGCGGTGGGGCACCGGTATATGAAAGAGAATACAGGGAACCTGCATACTTTAATAAGATAAAATTATTTGATCCTTCAACTGTTAGCATACCCGACTCTTTAAAAGCAATTGCGGAACAATTGATAGCTGTTCCAAACATTGCGAGTAAAAGGTGGGTGTATCGCCAGTACGATAGTATGGTAGGTACAGTAAACGCATCAACCAATGCTCCAAGTGATGCAGCTATTGTTCTGGTTAAGGGAACTACAAAAGCCCTTGCCGTTACTACCGATTGTAACAGTCGATATGTATTTGCTGATCCTTATGTTGGTTGTATGATTGCTGTTAGTGAAGCCGCCAGAAATATTGTTTGTAGTGGCGGAGTACCACTTGGAGTAACTAACTGCTTAAATTTCGGCAATCCTTATGATCCTGAAATATATTTTCAGTTTGTACATGCGATTAGAGGTATGGGGGAAGCCTGTTTGAAATTTGATACACCTGTAACCGGCGGAAATGTTAGTTTCTATAATCAAAATCCTGATGGTGCGGTTTATCCCACACCAACTATTGGGATGGTTGGATTATTGGAAGATGTTGATCTGAAGATGACACTCGGTTTTAAGTCCGTAGGAGACCTTATTTATATCATTGGGGAAATTACAGATGATCTGGGTTCTTCCGAATACCTGACAAAGCTCTGCAGAGTGGAATTTTCGCCTGTGCCTTATTTTGATCTGGAAAAAGAATATCAGTTACAGCAAACCGTCCTTGATTTGATAGGCCGCGGATTAATTGTTTCAGCACATGACATCAGTGAAGGTGGTTTGTTTGTTGCACTTTTTGAAAGTGCTGCTGTACAAAACCTCGGATTCAAAGTTTCGCAAATATCGCCGGTAAGGCCCGACGCATTTTGGTTTGGCGAATCGCAAAGTCGTATAGTGGTTTCAGTTAGAAAAGATACGCAGGCAGCATTTGAATCGCATATACAGAAATCAGGGGTTCCATTTATTATTGCTGGTGAAGTAACCAATGGCATTTTTGATGTAAATGATGAAAGCTGGGGATCAGTAGATACCTGGAAAGATTTATACGATACCGCGATAGAAAAATATCTCAACCATTATCTTCCTGAATAAGAGAAGTATAAAGCCAATCACTCAACGAATAATCACTGAATAATGAATATTGCAGAAGATTACATTATCGTAACCGGCGCTGCAGGTTTTATCGGCAGCTGTATGGTTGGTTATCTTAACCGACAGGGTGTTGAAAATATTATTCTCGCTGATGATTTTTCAAGAGAAGATAAATTTCTTAATCTCGAAGGGAAAAAATATAGTTTTAAAATCGAACGCGATAATCTTTTCGACTGGCTTCAGGACACTAATATGAAGATCAGTTTTATCTACCATCTTGGCGCAAGAACCGATACCACAGAATTCGACTATAGCATCCACCAGCGCCTCAATGTAGACTATTCAATGCAGGTGTGGCAATATTGCATTACCCGAAATGTTCCGCTTGTATATGCTTCTTCTGCTGCCACATATGGAAGTGGTGAGCTGGGATATGATGATGATCATTCTCTTTCTGAAAAATTAAAGCCATTGAACCCATACGGCATTTCCAAAAATGTATTCGACATCTGGGCATTACAACAGGAACGTCAACCTCCTCATTGGTATGGATTAAAATTCTTTAATGTATACGGACCTAACGAATATCACAAAGCCAGGATGGCCAGTGTTATCTTTCATTCATTTAACCAGATCAGGGAAAATGGATTTGTAAAACTTTTCAGGTCGCACCGGCCTGATTTTAATGATGGTCAACAACTGCGTGATTTCATTTATGTGAAAGATGTAATTAAAGTTTGTTACTGGTTGCAACGCCACCAGCCCACTTCTGGTATTTACAATCTGGGTACCGGTATTGCCAGAAGTTTTGAAGACCTGGTAAATGCTACTTTTGCAGGAATTGGTCGGGAGTCCGACATTCGTTTTATTGATATGCCGGAAGATATCAGAGATAAATATCAATACTTCACTGAAGCAAAAATGACCAAACTGGAAAAGGCTGGATATTTCCATCCATTTTATACACTCGAAGAAGGAGTGATGGATTATGTGAGCAAGTACCTTGTTAACAAGAGTTATTATTAAATCAATAAATTGCAAAAGGGATAACCGCCACAGGAAAGTTCCTGTGGTTTTCATTTTAATGCTTATATCATGAATAAAAAAATTGCCATAATTGGTGGAGGAAATTTGGGAAAAGCTATTGCAGAAGGTCTGGTGAAAAGTGGATTTACCTTGCCATCACATATCATGGTTACCCGGAGAAATATTGAATCTATTCGCTACCTGGAGGAAAAAGGAATACTCGTGGGCAATGATAATGCCGAAGCCGTTTCATATGCTGATGTTGTGATTCTCGCCATTAAGCCATTTCAGATTGTAGATGTATTGACAAAGTTAAAACTACATCTGGTAGCGGGAAAACACATGCTTATATCTGTGGTCACAGGTGTAACAATTGATGATATACAAGCTGTAACGGGCCCTGAAATGTCTATCGTAAGAGCTATGCCCAACACTGCTATCGCCATTCAGGAAAGCATGACGTGTATGTGTACCCGAAATGTGGATGAGGTGCATGAAGCTTATATACGCAGTTTGTTTACACAGCTTGGCAGGGTGGTGACGATTGATGAGAAATTAATGGATGCAGCAACTGTGCTGGGTGCCTGTGGCATAGCGTATGCACTGCGGTTTATTCGCGCCAATATACAAGGCGGAATTGAAATTGGTTTTGATGCAGCAACTGCTACATTAATAGCTGCACAAACCGTGAAAGGTGCCGCTGAATTATTAATACAGACGGGCAATCATCCTGAACAGGAAATTGATAAAGTAACAACACCAAAGGGTTGTACCATTGCCGGTTTAAATGAAATGGAACACCAGGGATTCAGCTCTTCACTGATTAAGGGTATTGCCGCAAGTTTTCATAAAATTGCCAAAGGATAGAGAGCTTGTTAACATTTACAATATTTGAATGGCGATGCCGTTAAAAAGCAAGCCAAAACTATATCCTGTGCGTAAATTTCAACATCAACTCTCCCCGATTTCAGTTCTTATTTTTCTCGCTTTCAATATTGCAGTTTTTACCGGTTGTGAAAAAGCAGAAGTACTACCTTCTTTAAAAATCCGCGTGGTAAATTTAACAGGGCAGAATATTGAAAACTTACTTCTTCATTCTTTAACCGGCGGAAGTTATTTCGGTACAGTAGATGCAGGTGGGAATACAAATTATAGAAGCGTTGGAGCAGCCTATGCTACACCCGCTTGCGAATTTGTCGTAGATAATATCCCATATAAATTAATGATACGCTGCGCAAATCCATCACCCGATAAAATTACGAGGGGAAATTACTCGCTGGTGATTGAACAAAAATCTGGCAACGAATTTGATGTAGAATTACGCAAAGACTAATATCTCTTTTTATACTTACCCATTAATTCAAACCCGCAAAGGATCATTCCAATGTGGGTTTATTTTTATGCAAAATTCTAAGGCATATTTTATTACTGCCAAATATCTTTTTTTCTTCAATGTTTTACCCAATGAAAAGCTCGTTATACACCGTTGAATTATGCTCCGGTGGAGCGGCAGAATAAATGACCGGGTCAATAACTGGATGATTCAATAATTTTTAGGGCAGGTTTTTGGATTGACTTAGTGTATAAAAATTTCCTGAAGAGTTCAATGAAGCGAAATTACAATTACTGTTTGACAAGCTTAAAAGTCTGTTTGCTTCCAGTTTGATCTGTCATTTGCAGGAAATAAAATCCCTTCTGCCAGCTCGAAGTATTAATGATCCGATTATTATCCAGCCGTGCATAGTCAACCATTTTTCTTCCATCAGCAGAAAAAATGACAACATGCAGCGGGGATTTACTCGTACTCTCAATTTGTAATGCAGAAGTAAAGGGATTAGGACCAGTTTTAATTTTAAATGACCCATTCGCTGAATTATTTATCATCGTAACTGCAGAGTAGGAGATAACACCATCAATATCGACAGTTTTTAACCTGTAGTAATTCCTTCCGGAGCCTGGAAATTCATCAATAAATTGATATTTATCAGCGGCACTATTGTTATCATTGATATCACGGAAACCAATCGTTTTCCAGTCTAATCCATCTGCGGATCTTTCGATATTATAGAAAAAAAATCCCGATGCTTCCTCTACAGTCCAATCCAGATATACCTTACTTTCTTTTATTCTCGAGTTAAATGAAACAAGTGTGAACGGAAGAAGTATGTCGCACCGTGAAAAAAGATCAATTACAACGTAATCGCTGAAACCTGTGCGGGTAACTTTTATGCTATCCACATCACTGGCAAAAAATACTCTCATCGATGCCTGCGTTGTGGCATTAGTACTTCCCGGACCCGTAATAACATTCCCGCTGGTAACAGTAGCGCCATTAACCGGGTCAGTGAAAGTGGCAGCAACAGGAACGCCATTATTAAAGCCTTCTACTCTCTGTGATTCTGTATTAAACCCATCACCTCTGATATCACTTACCCTCAAATGAATCATCGTAGGCCCGAGTGCCGTTGCCAATTTAAAATAGGTATATCCTGAACCGAATCCGGCTCCTCTGATTACTGTTAATGCTTTATAATTAAACCCACCATAAGTATTCGATGGGGAGTTGTAAATTGGACGTCCTCCTGCAAGAGTCGCAGCGGTAAATGCCCTCACTGATACTGTCCCCTGTACTTTACCGGTCGCGTTTGTAGTGCCTGCAGCCGGAGTGCCGCCATCCCAGATTCCACCTCCAAGGCATTGGCCTGCAACACCTTTTGAAGTTGCAATAAGAATAATCAGCAGATATAATGATTTCACATAGGAATGCATAAGTCTTAACGCTTAATGAAAACGGCACCGGAAGCGCAATATTGTAATTTTATATTAAGTTAAAAAATTATATGTTATTCATTTTCAGACAGTCGTGGCAAAATAATGGATTTGCTGTAAAACGGATTGGAATTTCACTCTTTTCCACAGTCTCGCTTAGTTTTTTTACAGGGATAAAAATTGGCGTATGTTTGCATGACCTCCGGGAATTTCTCCTTCGAATATTTTCTTCAGGTCATCTTTGTTTACTTGTGAGAAATCTAATATTGATAAGCTTTTTGGTGGCCCTGCGGGCAAAATTGTGATTTGAAAGAATACACTTAATTCATTCATACATGGCAAAATTTATTTTTGTAACCGGCGGTGTTACATCTTCGTTGGGAAAAGGTATTATTTCTGCTTCGCTTGCCAAACTCCTGCAAGCCAGGGGACTGAGTGTGACGATTCAGAAATTTGACCCTTATATTAATGTTGATCCAGGTACGCTAAATCCTTATGAACATGGCGAATGTTATGTTACAGAGGATGGTGCTGAAACTGATCTCGATCTTGGGCATTACGAAAGGTTCCTGAGTATTTTCACCAGCCAGGCAAATAATGTTACTACCGGTAAAATTTATCAAACCGTAATTAACAAAGAACGCGAGGGCGCTTTTCTGGGTAAAACTGTACAGGTGGTCCCACATATTACTGATGAGATCAAACGCAGGATGAAGCTGCTGGGTAACAATGGCTATGATATCGTAATAACTGAAATCGGAGGAACAGTTGGTGACATTGAAAGTCTTCCTTTTATAGAAGCCGTAAGACAGTTACAATGGGAACTGCCTGAAGAAGACTGTTTGGTGGTACACCTTACGCTCGTCCCTTATCTCAAGGCAGCTAAGGAATTAAAAACCAAGCCCACTCAGCATAGTGTAAAAATGATGAGTGAAAACGGAGTGCATCCAGATATCATCGTTTGCAGAACTGAAAGACCTTTGTCTCCGGAGATCAGGAGGAAAATTGCTTTATTTTGTAATGTTAAACAGGAGGCTGTTATAGAGGCTGCTGATGCTCCAACTATTTATGAAGTGCCACTAGCCATGATGCGTGAAAAGCTGGATGTGATATGTTTGAAAAAATTGAACATCACAAGGTACCATGAGCCGGATCTTAATAAATGGAAAGAATTCCTGGACAAATTAAAATATCCTAAAAGTAAGGTTACTGTAGGGCTTATCGGTAAATACATAGAATTGCAGGATGCTTATAAATCTATTCTTGAAGCATTTGTACATGCCGGCGCTATCAACGAATGTAAAGTGGAGGTGGTAAACATACATAGTGAGTTTATCACAGACGAAAATGTAGACGAAAAGATGGAAAGCCTGGATGCTTTGCTTGTGGCTCCGGGATTTGGACACAGAGGTATCGATGGTAAAATAATTGCTGTAAGATATGCCAGAGAAAAAGGCCTGCCATTTTTTGGAATATGTTTAGGCATGCAGATGTCAGTGATAGAATTTGCCCGCGATATGCTCCGTTTACCTCAGGCACATTCTACTGAAATGAATCCTGATACACCAGATCCGGTAATAGACCTGATGGAAGAACAGAAAAAAGTCACTGATAAAGGTGGAACAATGCGCCTTGGCTCATATACCTGTGAAATAAAAGAAGGTACACTCGCCCATCGTATTTATGGTAGTGCACTGATCAGTGAAAGGCACAGGCATCGCTGGGAGTTTAATAATCAGTACCTCGAAGATTTTGAAAATTCAGGGATGATTGCGAGCGGGAAAAATCCGGAAAGTAAACTTGTAGAAATCGTCGAAATTCCATCACATCCTTTTTTCATTGGTGTTCAGTATCACCCTGAATTAAAGAGCACTGTGGAAAATCCTCATCCTGTTTTTGTTCATTTTATCAATGCCGCAAAAGAATATGCCGAACAAAAGTCAGCGGTGAAAAATCCATTGTTGCAAAGTGAAATGATTTGATATAAAATAACTCAGGCAAGAAATTGGAAAGGGTGAAGCGGTTTAAAACCGATTCACCCTTTGTTATTTCAACTGTTTAGTTTTCCTGTTTGCTGAGAAGATCTTTTTTGATTTCTTCCCACATTCCATCAAAACTTTGATGATTATCATTACGGAAACGTGCAGAGAGTGTACGAATTTTTTCTTCCCGGTCGTCTTTGCTGAGATTGAAAAAGGCGTGAATCATTTCTGTATCTTTTTCATGAGCCAGGTCATTGTACAGCGTTTTCAATGCTTTTTCCCTTTGTATGTTTTCAAAGGCCATATTCTTTTCCATCTCTTCCCTGAGCGTAGCTTTTTCTTCATAGCTGCCTGAAGGCAACATTGATTTTGCAATGACCGGCATCAGTTCAATCAGCATCAAAATAATGACAATAAGGTAGTACCTGTATTGTAATGCCGTGTTTGATTTTAATAGATTGTTCAACGCCTCTACGCGGGTCAGAAATCCATCATTGAGGTATGCTGCAAAAATTTCTTCTTCTTTTTTCTTGGCATTATTGATATTGATAAGTTCTTTATCAATTCTTTCTTTAGCCGGTGCGTTTGAGGTTAATGTTTGCTGATAAGCAGCTTCAAGTTTTTCGTATTCTGCTTTTTTTGCCAGGGCAATTGTTTCCAATCCCACTTTGCCGGTTCCACCCGTTCCATCGGCTTCTTTTATATAATTATCCCTGGCAGCCGCCACCTCAGCAGATTTGTAAAACTCACTGGAATCAATAGCTGCTTTTTCAGCAATTAACTCTCTTTTTTTAAACAGGTATAATGTGTCCAGTTCCAGACTTTTCGTCTGCTTTTTTACTTCATTATCCAGCGAAATCTGAAGTTTGATTTCCTTATCGAATAAATAAAGTATTGCGGGTTGTGCCATGAATATACCGATAGTAAGTGCAAGCATCCCGCGAAAAATAAAGGGACGAATTTTCTTTTTGTTTCCAGCGTGTATTCCTTTGATCAGCGCGCGGTCGATGCACAAAATGATAAAGCCCATAAACAAACCTAATGGAACGAATATCCAGGGAGAACTGATGGCAGTTGAAAAGAAATAAGTCCAGGCCAATGTTGCAAATAGCCAGGTGGAAAGTACAATCATGCCTACTATGGCATACCGGTTGCGATCAATAGTACATTCGGAAACAATCTCTTTTTCTGCTGTAGAAAGCCACCAGAAAAAATCCTGGATAATGCCTGATTCATAGGTTGCCCTTTGAGCAACCGAAAGGTTTTTTGTTGCCATTATAGTCTGTTTAATTTCGTTTCAACAGACAGGAGACGCTAAAACAATCAGACAGGTTGGAAGTGAATTGTAAAGCTAACAGGATAAACGGGTACTTCTACTCCAAAGTATACCAATCGTGTTAAAAACAAGCTAATAGACCACCTGGCAAATCATTCATCCAATATCCCCATCCTTTGTTACCTTTGCCGCTCAATTTTTGATAAGATGAAACTGGATAAAAATTCGGTGATAGGTTTTGTGTTGCTCGCTTTACTGTTTTTCGGATATTTTTATTTTACCCGTCAGGGGCAGATCGAATTGGAAAATAAAAGAAGGGAGGTTGCTGACTCGCTTGCACGTATCACTCCAAAGCAGGATACTTCAGTTAAATTCGCTCAGCTTCCTTCCTCAGATACCATTTCTATCCCCGCTGCTGTGGGCAGCTTTGTTCAGAAAGGTGCAGGAAGTGAGGAATTTAAAACGCTGGAAAATCCACTGGTTAAAATTGTTTTTTCTAATAAAGGTGGTCAACCCAGGTTAGTAGAACTTAAAAAGTATAAATCAAAAGACAGCCTGCCGGTTAAAATGGTGGATTCATCTTTCGATAAACTTACTTATATCATTAATAATGGTGTCAATCAAACCGCCAGTATTGCAGATCTGTATTTTGCAGCAGGGGAGATAAAAATGAATACAGACAGCAGTCAGTCAATTTCCTATAAATTGTCCGATGCTGACGGTAAATCAATAGAACATGTTTTCACGCTTAAAAAAGATGAATACATGATTGATTGGAATCTTAACCTGGCTGGCGCCGACAGATTATTTTCACAGAATACTCTTAATCTCACATGGCAGGCTCAAGCCATACAGCATGAATTTGATATCACTGGTGAAAAAAGGGAAACTCAGATTGGTTTGATGGAGGAAGGCGGGTTTGATTACTTTACCATGGGAGATGGTCTCAATAAAAATTTTGAGGAGGGAGTAAAATGGATTGGACTGAAACAAAAGTTCTTCAACACTACAATCATTTCAAAGAAAGGATTTTCCTACGCTGAAATTAATTGTACCGTGCCTGCAGATTCTACGGGTATTGTTGCCAGTTCCGTTGCGACACTGAAAACAACATTCCCGGGGCAAACCACGGTTCCTCTCGAATTCCAGATATTTTATGGCCCAAATGAATTTAAAATTCTGAAAGGATATAAAATGGATCTGGAAGACATGGTAAATCTTGGCCAGGGTTTTTACGCTTTTGTAAAATATATCAATCGCTGGATAGTATTACCCGTGTTTAGTTTTTTCGAAAAATTTGTTTCCAGTTATGGACTTGTAATTGCGTTGCTAACAATTTTTATCCGCCTGCTCACCTCGCCTTTAGTTTATACCAGTTATCTCAGCGGTGCGAAAATGAAAGCGTTAAGACCTGAACTCGACGTGCTCAAGGCTAAATACAAAGATGATCAGCAGGCTTTTAGTATGGAGCAAATGAAGCTTTTTCGTACAGCAGGTGTAAACCCATTAGGAGGTTGTATTCCGGCGCTGTTACAAATTCCGATATTCTTTGCTCTCTATAGCTTCTTCAATGCGAATCTTGCGTTAAGGGGCGAAAAGTTCTGGTGGGCAAATGACTTATCTTCTTATGACATTATTTTGTCATGGAAGATGTCTCTTCCTTTTATTGGCAATCACCTTAGCTTATTTACCATAACAGCTGTGATAACCAGCTTACTCATATCCATTTACAGTATGAGCATGACGCCTGACCAGAACAACCCTGTTCTGAAATACATGCCATATATTTTTCCTGTTTTGCTTCTCGGTATCTTTAATAGCTTACCGGCGGCATTAACCTGGTACTATACTGTTTCAAATGTGATCACCCTGCTGCTTCAATTCGTTATTCAGAATTATATCATCGATCATGATAAAATTTTGGCACAATTGGAAGAGAACAAAAAGAAGCCAAAGTCAAAACCCAAGTGGCAGGAAAAGCTGGAGCAGATGCAGGAAACACAGAAGAAAGTTGAGACAATGAAAAAGAACATTCCTAAAAAATAAAAAAAGGCCCGGACTTCGATCCGGGCTTTATTTTTAACAGCAAGGCTGCAACCCCCATAGCTAATTGATTATCTTTACAGCGTGATCAAACAAAACACAATGAACAGATACCTTCTCCTGATATTTCTCGTAATGACATTTAATTCTCTGATCGCTCAGAAAAGGCTTTCTGAAGGTGTTATCCAGTATGATGTATCTGTTCAAACGGGTTCAAATGAACCCAAACTTGCAGATATGTTTGATGGGGCAAAAGCAACTCTTTTTTTGAAGGGAACGCAAAGCAGAAGTGAACTGTCAAGTGCATTGGGAAGCACATCAACTATTTACGATCATAAAACCGGTAGTGGTGTCGTGCTGAGAGATTTCGGTACTCAGAAATTATTGATTAAACTGAATAGAAATAACTGGGCAGATAAAAATAAAAAATACGACGGAATAGTATTTCAGCAAACGGGAGATACTAAAAATATTGCTGGTTACAAATGCGAAAAAGCAATTGCTACATTAAAGGATGGTACATCATTCACTGTATTCTATACCCGTGAAGTTGTGGCAGAAAATGATGAGTATGACGCACAGTTTAAAAACCTTCCCGGTATACCTTTAGAATATGAATCGGTTGTTGGTAACCTTAAAGTGAAATATACAGCTTCCCGGATCAGCTTTGATCCTGTTCCGATTGTAAAGTTCGACATTCCGAAATCAGGTTACAGGGAGATGACTTACGAAGAAAGTGTAAGAAAAACTAAATAGAATTACAATATCTCAGTTCCAGAGAAAATTCCTAAATCATTTCAGTAATTTGAACTATCTGATTGAAGGAGCAGAAGGAGTCCTAAATTTCTGCAGAATTGTCTTATTCTTGTAAGGAAGGAAGTAAGTAACATTCCCTTTCTGAAAAGACATCATCGAATTAAACATCATGGCTTTATTACTCTTTTTGTAGCCGAAAGATTTATTACTGATGTTAAACCCTGAACGAAGAGAAAGATTGAGATCTTTCTTTATAGAAGAAAATGAATTCTTTTTTGAACCTCCACCATTCATTGTGCCATCAACAGCAAATACATATTGCGTAAATCCAATTATCAGGAAGATAATTGCGGTTTTTTTCGCTAACCAATTATGGGTATTTTGTTTTTGGAGATGCATGAGATACAAATTTAATAAAAAAAATGTCAGAATAACAAACCTTTTGCATTAAATATTATAAAGCCTTTAACGTCGAATGCATAAAAAAGGTTGCCTAAAAGTTGGGCAGGAATAGTATTTAATCTTACCTTACAATAACCTGTAACAAATGAGTATAAATCCTTACCGACAGGAGCACGAAAATATCAGAGAATTACTCAGTCAATATGAGAATCTCAAAGAAGGGCGACCTAATTCCTTTCTTGACGAAGAATCCTTCGAAAAAATTATCGATCATTTTGACGACATGGATGAGCTAAGCAGGGCCATAGAGGCTGCGGAAGCCGGCATTCAGCAATTCCCTTTTTCATCATCCCTACTGGTTAAAAAAGCAGACTTACTGATTGCCGCACGGCAATATCAGCAAGCCCTCTATTTGCTGGAACACGCTGAAATTCTTGACAGTACAGATATTGACATCTACATATTAAGAACAGACGCTTATCTGGCACTGGATCAGCAGGAAAAAGCTGTGAAGCTTCTCGAAGATGCAATCGATCAGTTTGAGGGAGAGGAAAGGCTGAATTTGCTGTTTGAGTTAGCCGACGTATATGATGATTACGAGGAGTTTGACAAGATTTTCGACTGTTTGAAAATGATATTAGAATATGATCCCAATAATGAGGAGGCGCTATATAAAATTTGCTTCTGGACCGACTTTACCGGCCGTAATGAAGAAAGTATCCGCCTTCACTTATCTGTGATTGATGAATATCCATATAATGAACTGGCCTGGTTTAATCTGGCTGCCGCTTATCAGGGATTGAAATTGTTTGAAAAATCAATTGATGCATATAAATACGCGTTGGCTATCAATGAAAAATTTGACTATGCTTACCGTAATATGGCCGATGCTTTCATCCGGTTACGGAAGTATAAAGATGCCATCGATGCTTTGGAAAGGGTTATTGAACTCACAAGGCCGGAAGATGTTATCTACGAGGCAATTGGCCACTGCTACGATAAAATTAAAAACTATGCCCAGGCAAGATTCTATTACAGGAAGGCCTCACATTTGAATCCTGAGGACGCGAAATTACTTTTTAAAATTGCCGGCACTTATTTAAACGAAAAAAATTGGCCTCAGGCAATTAAATATTTGGAGTTGGCTCTGAGAATCAGCCGTTTACAGCCAGAATTTAATCTGGCAATGGGAGAGGCGCAGATGCAGTTGGGGAAACCTAAAGAAGCCATTCAATACTTCACGAATGTTGTACATAGCCGGCCCCGGAATAGCGCAGGTTGGGAAGCACTGATCAAATGCCTCTTCACTGGTAAAAACTTTGATGAAGCTGAAAAGCATGCAAATGCTGCATTTGAAATTACTTCAGGTAAACCGGTTTTTATTTTCTATAAAAGCGCTATACAGTTTGCGCAGGGCAGAACAAAAGAAGCTTTGCTGACTTTAGAAAACGCAATGGAGAAAGCTCCCAAGCTGCTTAAAAAAATGATGTTGCTGAATCCATCGCTCCTCCAGCATCAGCAGGTGGTTGATATAGTTGCCAGATTTAAGAAAAACCGTTGATAGTTAAACAACTACCAACATATCCTTCCATTTTTAGAATTTATATCAACAGGCGATCCCGCTTTTCTTTCTTAATATTGCACAAATTTTAACCCAACCTTTCATGAATTTTAATCTTTCTCAAATCCCTGACAGGACACTTAAACCACGGAAATCGGGGCTGACAATGGTGATGGACAAGGGTTTGAGTCTTGAAGAAGTGAGGAATTTTATTAGTATCGGTAAGCCCCATGTAGATATTGTCAAACTCGGCTTTGGTACCTCATACGTTACACCAAATCTTCGTAAAAAAATAGAATTATACCAGTCGCATGACATTCCCGTTTATTTTGGCGGTACTCTTTTCGAAGCCTTTCTCATAAGAGGTCAGTTCGACGATTATATCAGTGTTTGCAAGGACTTCAATATCTCATATATGGAAGTAAGTGATGGCTCTATTACTATTCCACACGCGGAAAAATGTGGATACATCGAAAAGCTTACCCGCTATGGATTGGTTTTAAGTGAAGTGGGTAGTAAAGATGCTGCACATATTATACCTCCATATAAATGGATTGAACTGATGAAAGCCGAGCTGGAAGCAGGATCAACATATGTTATTGCTGAAGCCAGGGAAGCTGGTAATGTAGGAATTTACAGAGGTAGTGGCGAAGTACGTGAAGGATTGGTACAGGAAATCCTGACACAGATTCCTGGTGAAAAGATAATTTGGGAGGCACCACAAAAAGCGCAGCAGTTATATTTTATAGAATTATTAGGCTGCAATGTAAACCTCGGCAATATTGCACCAACCGAACTGTTGCCACTTGAAACCATGAGAGTAGGGTTAAGGGGGGATACATTTGATTTATTCCTGAATAAAGATTTCAAGGCATGAGGCAGTTCGGCTTGATAGGCTTTCCTCTCAGTCATTCCTTTTCAAAACAATATTTTTCAGATAAATTTCTTTCAGAGGGAATTAAAGATTGTCAGTATGATATTTTTCCAATTGAAGATATCTCACAGTTATCTGGTTTAATAGCCGCACAACCTTCATTGGAAGGATTGAATGTGACGATTCCTTATAAAGAAAAAGTTCTTCCTTTCCTTGATGATTGTACGGAAGTAGTAAAAGATATCAATGCCTGTAATTGTATAGTTATTCGGCAGGGTAAGCTATTTGGACACAATACAGATGTGACGGGCTTTGAACATACATTAAATCAGCAATTACAACCCCATCAGAATAAAGCGTTGGTATTGGGTACCGGTGGAGCGGCAAAGGCGGTCCATTTTGTATTGAAAAAAAATAGTATCAGCTTTAAGATCGTCAGCAGAACCAAAACTGATGGAAATTTAGTTTATAAGGAGCTGACTGGTGATATATTGGATGAATACAAATTAGTGATCAATACCAGTCCGGTGGGAATGTATCCTCATGTTCATCAGGCGCCTGATCTGCCTTATCAGTCTGTTACCACGGATCATCTTTTTATAGATCTCATTTATAATCCGGCGAAAACTTTATTCCTGCAGAAAGCAGAAAAGATGGGGGCAAAAATTCAAAATGGTGGGGATATGTTGGTGGTACAGGCAGAAGAAAGCTGGAGAATCTGGAACCAGTAATCAGGATGAAATCTCAATGAATTTTGTCAAAATTTCTTCGGGTATTGCTTTTACTTTTTTCAGATTGTAATCAAAACAAACCATTCCTGTGCGAATATTTGCTGCCAGTATTTTTTTAGAATTCCTTTCAGCAAATATCTGGTAGATCAGATCAAAATTAACCCTGCCTTTTTCCCCGATTCCAATCTGCACTGTTACGGCATCACCATATTTGATTTCTGCCTTAAAGTCAATGGCAACATCCGACATGATTAATCCCACCCCACCAAAATTCAATTCTGAAAATCCAAATGAATGCAGAAATCTAATTCTCGCTTCATGGGCTATTGTCAAAAAACTATCATTTCCTAAGTGCCCTCCGTAATTCATATCAGTAATTCTTACGGGGATAGCAGTAGAAAAAAACATTTTTTCCGGGATGATGATATTGTTTTTACCCATGGGAGATGCAGGTAATAAAAGAAATTATTTATTCTCTTCTAACATAGTAATCATTTCCGCAAGATCAAAAAAGTTGCCGGCAGCTGGCACAAAGGATGATTCGACAATTTTTTCATTCCATGCTGTGATAGTATTTTGCCAGTATATTTTTCCTTCTTCAGAAGATGTTTTTGAATTATTCTCATACATCACCTGAACCATGTCGTAAAATTTGTAGGAAACATTTTTATATGCACCGTCGGTGCTCATCACCTGGATATAATTACCATCATCATAAGAAACGGCTGGCTTTGCGGCTAAAGTGGAGCTATTATTCTTAGACGGGCTATCCGTTGAAATAATACTTGCGCTAAATTCTTTTGTGTTTAACCCTTCTCCATTATTGACGTATCCATATAAAAGAGCGGCAATGATAAGAATGGCACCTGCAATTATTGCAGCATACGAATAAAGCCTGTTGTAATTTCTTGCGCGGATGTCTATAACCGGGGCTGCTTCTTCGTCAGCTATTCCCGCAGCTATTTGCTGCCATGATCCTGGTGGAGGTTCTGATTCAAAATTATTGAGTGCTGATCGCAATTGAATCGGATCGTCATTAATTTCCTGCTGAAGCCTTTCCCAAATATCTCCGGGTGGGGATTCTTCATGTTGATATAGTTTTTTCTGCCACTGCATAACTGTGATCAGCTTATTGCTTTTGTTGTTTCAAAATTAAATTCTGCAGGATAGCTTTGGCGCGGGCGAGCTGCGATTTACTTGTCCCTTCACTTATGCCCATCATATCAGCTATTTCCTTGTGGGTGTAGCCTTCGACAACATAAAGATTAAATACTGTTCTATAGCCTGGCGAGAGTGTTCTTATAATTTTAATAAGATCCTTAACTGCAAGCTTGTCAAATGCCGACCAATCTTTGTCTTCCATTGCTCTTTCCTGCGATTCGGTAACCGGGTAAAGATGAACAGATTTTCTGTAATGCTCAATAGCAGTATTTACAAAAATCCTTCTTACCCAGCCTTCGAATGAGCCATCGCCCCTGAATTTCGCAAGATTTTTGTAAATCTTTATAAATCCCTCCTGTAAAATATCCTGTGCATCTTCAGCATTTCCCGAATACCTTAAACAAACGGCATACATTTTTGGCGAGAATCGTTGATATAACAACTCCTGCATTTTTTTGTCGCCTTCCAGGCATCCCTGGATTAAGTCGGAATCAGATACCATATGGTTGCCTGTGTTCATCATCAGTTGCAAAAAAAATCAATCTTGACCGTAAATCAATCTATTATTTTAGAAACTCATAAATTTTCAAAGAATTGAACCAGCTTTTCCATTGCTTTTTTTCTATGGCTGAATTTATTTTTCTCGTCTATTGACATTTGAGCAAAGGTTTTATCTGCTCCAAGAGGAACAAAAACAGGATCATAGCCAAATCCATAATCCCCTGAAGGAGTCATAGTTATAGTTCCTTCGCAAATTCCTTCAAACTGATACTCGGCTCCACCTATAATTAGGGAAATCACTGTCCTGAACCGTGCAGTACGGTCTTTTGTTTGCTGTAAAGCGCTCAATAATTTTTCAATATTTTTTTTAGGATCAGCTTCTTCACCAGCATATCTTGCAGAATAAACTCCCGGTTCGCCATTTAATGCCCTGACTTCTAAGCCAGTATCTTCACTAAAACAGTTTTCACCGGTTTTTTCGAATATTGCCGAAGATTTGGCCCAAGCATTTTTTTCCAGGGTATTGTAAGGTTCGGGTATGGGTTCGTGAATACCTGCTTTTTTTAAATCAATAACTTCAAATCTGCCGGCTAAAATTGTTTCAACTTCTCTTGCCTTATTGGCATTATGTGTTGCGAAAACCAGCTTCTTAAGTGTTGTCATAGAAATAGCTGCTGTAGGCAAACCCAAAGTTTGCCTTTTTGAAGTTTATCATCTTTCAGAACACTCAGCGATGGAGAATACAAAAACTGAATATCGCGATAGTTTAATATTTTAAACGCAGGAAAATTAACGGGTAGATCAATCTCCTGTGGAGTTACACCAAACAGTAAAACATTTGCCGGATTGAATTTTTCCAGTAGTGTCAGATATTTTGTATCGGTCAACTTTGTGAGATTGACAACTGCAACGTCTTGTATCGATAGCTTACAAGCTTTCAACACACCGGTGAGGAAATCCAGTTCTTCTTCACTTATCATATCTGTTTGGGAGTCATTTATAACAATCAGAATATGTTTCAGATTTTTTCCAAGGGCGAAATCTGAAATTTGCGTTTTTTTTGATTGAAATCCCTGCCCTTCAATGTCTATCAGGCAGTCCTTGTATAAGTCCCTGATTAACAGCGGAGGTAATTTTAAACTGTCAAAATTCATATTCCGGTTGGCTATTTAAGGGTGTTTTAAACTAATGGTTGTTAGTTTTTATTTATTTTTGATCTCTAAAGCACAACATCATGGTGGAAGCACTGGATATGAAGATCACAAAAGTGGAACGCTCAAAATTACAGGATATCAATCTGGATCACCTTCCTTTCGGAAAGTATTTTTCTGATCACATGCTCGAAGCAGATTATGAAAATGGAGAATGGAAAAATATTGAGATCAAACCCTATCAGCCGTTACTTCTTGCTCCGAGCGTAGCTGCATTGCATTATGGTCAGGCCATTTTTGAAGGAATAAAAGCCTATAAACATTCTTCAGGTGAAGCCTTTATTTTCAGGCCACATGATAATTTCAAAAGGTTTAACATTTCTGCCGAAAGAATGCAGATGCCTGCCGTGCCTGAAGAAATATTCATGGAAGGAATGAAGCAGCTGGTTAAATTAGATAGTAACTGGATCCCTTCCAAACCTGAATATTCTTTATATATACGCCCCTTTATGTTTTCATCTGATGAAGTAATAGGCGTAAAGCCGTCTGATAATTATAAGTTTTTGATTATTCTCAGTCCAACTGGTCCTTATTATGCAGCTCCAATGAGAATTTATGTAGAAGAGAATTTTGTAAGAGCGGCCCCCGGAGGAATAGGTTATGCAAAAGCAGCTGGTAATTATGGAGCTGCAATGTATGCCACTGCTGCCGCCAGAAAGCAGGGATATGACCAGGTATTGTGGACGGATGCTCTGGAGCATCGGTATATTCAGGAAATCGGAACAATGAATGTTTTCTTTATTATTGGAAATACAGCTGTAACGCCTGATCTCACTTCAGGCACTATTCTGGCAGGTGTTACACGTGACAGCGTGATGACTGTGATACGGGAAATGGGACTCAACATTGAGGAACGGCCAATCACTATCGACGAACTTGTTGACGCATATCGTGCCGGCCAGTTAAAAGAAGTATTCGGAACCGGTACAGCGGCAACTATATCTGTTATTAAGGAATTGAAATATAAAGATGAGATATTGCTTTTTAATGCTGAGCAATGCAGGGTAGCCAATGCTATCAAGACAAAAATGTCTGACATCAGAGAGGGAAGGGCGGCTGACAACCATGGTTGGTTATATAAAGTTTAAGTGACAGTAAATGTAGTTTAGTGATATTTTTTGCCCTCACGTTTCTTCGGAGGGCTTTTTTTTGAAACTTACGACAAGCTTCACTTTGCGCTGTAAAGGCTTCCTGATTGGACATTTAAAACGGGGAGTAAATTCCCTGTTATTTTTTTAGAGATTCTCTTTTGCATTTCAAATTTTTCCCCATACCTTTGCCGTCCCGTTAAAAATAGGGTAGAATGCCAACTATTCAGCAATTAGTTAGAAAAGGAAGAGAAATCATCCGGGCCAAAAGCAAATCCAGAGCACTGGATTCTTGTCCCCAGCGTCGTGGAGTGTGCACCCGTGTATATACTACTACCCCTAAGAAGCCTAACTCAGCGCTTCGTAAGGTTGCCAAAGTGAAGCTGACCAATAAGGTGGAGGTGATCGCTTATATTCCTGGTGAAGGGCATAATCTCCAGGAACACTCAATCGTGTTGATCCGCGGTGGTCGTGTGAAAGATCTTCCAGGTGTTCGTTATCATATCGTAAGGGGTAGCCTTGACACTGCCGGCGTGAAGGATAGGAAAAAGAGCCGCTCTAAATATGGTACTAAAAAAGATAAAAAAGGTGCCGCTGCAGCAACTGCAGGTAAAAAGAAATAACTAACTATAGAAATTTTCAATAATGAGGAAAGCAAAAGCAAAAAAATTACCCTTAGCAGCAGATCCTAAATTTAATGATACGCTGGTAAGCCGCTTTGTGAATAACATCATGTGGCAAGGTAAAAAAGATGCTTCTTTAACGATTTTCTACGACGCAATCGACAAAGTGAGCAAACAAACCAATGAAAATGGTTATGAAGTTTGGAAAAAAGCGTTGTCGAATGTAACACCAGGTGTGGAAGTAAGAAGCCGCAGAATTGGCGGTGCAACTTTCCAGATTCCTTCGGAAGTTAGACCTGACAGGAAAATTTCCCTGAGTATCAAATGGCTTGTTCGTTTTGCCCGTGAAAGAAATGGTAGAAGCATGGCCGATAAACTCGCTAATGAAATAGTTGCAGCCAGCAAAGGTGAAGGTGGAGCATATAAGAAAAAAGAAGATACACACAGGATGGCTGAAGCAAATAAGGCTTTTGCTCATTTCAGGGTGTAACACATATTTCAAATTTTTGTAAAAGGCCGTTGCAGATGCAATGGCCTTTTACTTTTAGCGAATATGTAAGTCAATTCGTCGAAAACGCCGTTGAATGTGCAGGTAAGATAATTAGCATAACTGATTGTATTCCAAATTAATACGTACTTAACCGGGATCAAAAGGAATAATTAGCCATCAGTGGTAAGCTTGTATTTGTAAGTATTTTGGGCTTATTTTATACCCGAAATAGTCCAAACCTAGAAAACAGTTTTATGCTTACCCTACCCAAAATTTCCCTGGCGCAAACATCAATTATAGCTTTCGTTTTTTTTGCACTCACATTTAATTCTCCACCTTCATCTACAGTTGATCAGAACGATTGTAACAGCGCAGAAACATTTACAGTCAACATTTCTGGATTTTATGTATCAGGCCATGTTTGTGGTAAGAGTGAATTAAAAATACCTCATCAATTAAATTTCAAATTACAGGCTGACGATGATCAGCAACCCATCATATTAAAACAGCTCACCGACTTTTCAGAAAAGTCACATAACGATGCTGAAAATTTTCATGACTGATCTTTGTGTTTTGCTTCATTAGGTTAGGTAACAGGCCGCTTTCTTATGAAAGCGGCTTTACCTTTTAAATCATTGCCTTTCAAAGTTTTCCTTCACAGAATTTTTATTACTGTTTATCGAAAGAAATGGGATAGAATTAGTCACGAATTATGTCAACCCAATGGAAATTAATCAATTGCAGTTCCTGATGGCTATGGGTGAATGCACTTAGCTCATACCTGCAACTATGTATTATTCGTTTTAGTTAAGCTGGCAACAAACAGAGCAATTTAGGTCGGCACAATCTACATCCCATGAAAATCAGAAACCGTATAGCCGGAGTATTATTTCTTTTTGCATTATTCATTAACTACACTGCAGTTGGACAAAACTGCGACAACCTTTCTGCTAGTTTCATTACCAGTCCATCGCGTTGTTTGTCAACAGGGAGTGTAACTGTTAAAATAATAGGTGGTTCAGGCAATTACAGTTATAAAATTGCCGGTCCTGTGAATAGTTCATTTGTTTCTTCATCAAACTTCAATGGATTGAAAACAGGTGACTACACTATTACTGTAAAAGACAATATTACCGGATGCATTACAGTAAAGGATAAAATAAAAATTCCCGGCGATTATTCAGATCCTCATTTTGAACTTACCAAAACTGATGAAACATGCAGGGAGGGGAACAACGGCATAATTAGAATTAACTCGTTAACGGGAGGGAGATCACCGGTTGTTTTCACAATCGTGGCTCCATCTGCATCATTTGAAGGTCGCATATCTTCCACGGGTATTTTTGATCAGTTGCCACCGGGTGATTATTCTATTCGGATGACCGATTCCTGCGGCGCCATACTTACACGTAAAATAAATATTACTAAATACGACTGGCAAATTAATACACCTCAAATCAAAGAAAAAGACTGTGGGGTGATAGAAATATTTATTCCTGTTTCTGATAACTATGGTAATAATAATGCAGATGCTTCCGCCATGTTCAGCAATTTTAAATATGGGGTGGTATACCAGCATGATACTTCGTGGTTTTCCACTCCTGCATTTACGTATCCTTTGCAAAAGAAAAAAACTCTTCAATTTGTTGTGATGGATAAATGTGGCTATAAAGAATCTAGAAGCTGGATTCCAAATTTCATCCCGTCACTATCTGAAAATGTTATAATTAATAATCTATCCTGCAATAATTTTTCGGTAGCAATTACGGGGCAGCTTTTCTTAAAGAATGCAATGTATTGCCTTTATGATTTACAGAATAAATTGAAAGGCTGCAATGCCACAGGGCAATTTCATTCTTTATCTTCAGGAGTCTACCGGATCGAAGTAAAGAGTTCATGTTATGATACTGTCATCACTAGAAAATTTTCATTACAAAAAAAGGTTCCGTCGATTGATTCTGTTATGAGGATCGAAACAACCAATTGTAATTCCTATAAAGCAACGGTTTCAGGTTTATCGCATTTCACTTCGCCTCAATTCAGTTTATATGACCAGGTGGGAAATCTACTGGTTAATTATCAAACCTCACCCGTATTTTATATAAATAAGTCAGGTAGTTATTGTACACGGATAAAAGATGGATGTTATGATACTGTAGTCAATATTTGTTTTAGGGTGAATGGACCTACCCCCTCGATCAGTGAGAAAATAAGACTGTCGGATATCAATTGTGCGGATGCTACTATAATGGTTGACAGCATCACAAATCTTACCGGCGCTTCGTTCTGTTTGTATGATTCAAATAATTTTTTAATTGCCTGTAACAACACAGGCGTATTTTCCAGAACCAGGTACGGCAGTTACTTACTTAAAGTAGTTGCCGATAAGAATTGTTTTGATACTGTTATTGAAAGAGTGATACAGGTGAAAAAAGTTTCGCCTGTGGCAGATGCTAATATTGCTGCAGTCAGAGGCTGTTCATCTGTTCAGTTAAAGTTAGGAGGGCAACGACTATTCAATGCCGATTACTGTTTGTATGATGCATCAAATAATTTAATTCAATGCAATAAGACAGGGATATTTACAGACATTCCATATGGTGTATGGTGTGTAAAAATTAAATCTGATCCTTCCTGTTACGACACTGTGATCAGCAGGTGTATTACAATAAAAAGGGCAGTACCCACTGGAGGAACAGTAGTAACATCCGAAACACAATGTGAAGAATTTACGGCAACAGTTTCCGGAGCTTCCAATCTTTATCAGCCAAAGTTTATTCTAAGAACTGCAACAGGCATTTTTAGTGATAGTAATTCAACGGGTGTCTTCAAAAAGGTTAAGTATGGAAGCTATTGCATTGAAATGTGGAATGAAAAAAAATGTTATGATACGTTGATCAAACGATGTTTCAGTTATTCGCGCCCAGCACCTGTAGCCAGCAACCCGATTATTACTGAGGACGACTGTTTAAGGTTTTCTGCTGATTTATCTGTAAAACAAAATGTGTTTTCTCCTTATTACTATTTGCTGAATGAAAGGAAAGATACAATTGCTTCTAACAGTTCAGGATATTTTAAAGGACTTGGTTATGGCAGTTACTGTATTGTATTAAAAGACGGCTGTTCAGGTTTGGTGTTTGAGAGGTGCTTTACAAAAAATCAACCCTATATAAGTACTGGCGTAATAGCAGAGCCAGGATGTAAAGTAAATACTTCAGCGCTACGGATCAGTTATCTAACTGGCAAAGCACCTTTTACTACAAAAGTTTTTGATCCTTCACAACGACTGCTGGCGGTTGTTGTAAGCACGGATAGTTTCGCATTAATTTCCAACTTGCCGGAAATTTCAAAAGGATTGATGTATCGTGTTGTATCAACAGACTCTTGCGGAAAATCTGATACAAGAAATGTTCAACCTATAATTTCGGGAGTAGTCATTGAAAAAAATTTTAGATCCTGGTGCCCTGATGGGGATCATCCGAATGGTGTTTCTGATTTGTATATAAAAGCTATTGCAAAGTATGGTACTACCAAACCCGTGGTTGTTAAAATGAACGGGCTCGACACCACAATTAATTTTTCAGATCAAAGTGTTGATCAGTTTACATTCAATATGCTTCTTCCGGCAACGTATATATTCAAGTATAATATTCCAGCAAATTGCACGATGGCTATTTACGATACGGTAGTGGTGGCGCCTTATACTTTGCCATCTATTAGGCAGTCGGTTGCATATACCTGCGATAATGGCGGAATAAGTGTGGGAGCATCAGTGAAGGGTGGGGCATCTCCTTTTACATATGAGATAATCGGTAGCATGCCAGAATCGCCATCTATACTAACTGAGCCTCGGAATGAACCTATATTTGAGATAAATGATAGTATCGAATATTCGCTTATCCGTTTGCGTGGTATTGATGCATGTGGCAATGCTGCATTATCAGATGTACCTATCCTTCCACTTGCAGATATCAAAATCACTGCATTGGGAAACTGTTTCTATAAACCTGCGATATTGGAATCGGACTCCATTCTGCATTCGGATAACAGATGGTATAAATTAAAAAACAATGCGGAGGTATTTGTGCAACAGGGTATTCAGCTTAAAATACCCTACCTGCTACCTGCCGATACAGGATTGTATATTCTCCGGAGTAGTATTAATAACGGCTGTTTGGTGCGAACAGCATCTTTTCTGTTAAGTGGAGATTGTAAGATTGATCCTCCTGTAAGTAATTTGATTTTGCGGGGGAGAATGAACGCGAACCGGGTCGTTTTAAATTGGATCGCTGAAGATGAAAAACAGGTATCCGATTATAGTGTGGAAAGAAAAACAGAAGGGGCAGGTAATTATACCTCCATAGGTACAGTAAAAATTAAACCCGGACACAGGTCAAGTAATGAATACTATTTTGACGATGACAACCCGGTAAAAGGGATCAATTATTATCGTGTAAAAGTGCTCGATCAACGGAATAGCCCATACTACAGTAATACTGTTAATATCAAATGGTTAACGGACAGATATTATTTTTATCCCAATCCTGCAGTTGGAAACTTTAATATCAGAGTGCCCGATCAATCACACGACTATGAACTGATAATTTATTCCACGTCTGGACAGATATTATTGGAAAAGGCATTTCAGAGACCCATTGCAGGTTTAATCACGATTTCCCTGCTCCGGGCCGGGAAGGGATTTATCCACCTGAAGATTACTGACCTAAATACAGGGGTCAGTACCCCATATAAGATTTTGAGAGAATAATGTATTCACAACAACCATAATGGTGCCGGGAAGTAAAACGCTAAACAGGCGATGACGGCTCCCTAAAGCACTAACAATAATTGGCTTTTTCGTTTTTATTTTTACCTTTGCAGCCTCAAAACAGAGAGGTTTTAGGTATTACCCTTTAATAGTTGATTATCAATCTGTTGGAAAAATTCCCGGTTTTACATAGGTATAAATCGTTTGAGAACATACAAAAATCAGCTACCAGGAAGGTAAGCCGGTTCAAAATTTATCAATCACACTGTCATGGCAGACTTATTATTTCAAAGAAATTTTGGTATTGCGGCGCATATTGATGCCGGTAAAACCACTTGTACTGAACGTATTCTATATTATACCGGTCAATCGCATAAGATAGGCGAGGTGCATGATGGCGCGGCCACCACCGACTGGATGGAGCAGGAAAAGGAAAGAGGTATTACAATTACCTCTGCCGCAGTAACCTGTTTCTGGAATTTTCCAACCCAACAGGGCAAGGCTGATGCTAATACGAAAAAATACAAGTTTAACATTATCGATACTCCTGGTCACGTTGATTTCACTGTTGAAGTGGAGCGTTCTATGCGTGTATTGGATGGCCTTGTGGCATTGTTTTCTGCTGTAGATGGAGTGGAGCCACAGTCAGAAACAGTATGGCGCCAGGCAAACAGATATAGTGTACCACGCCTTGGTTTTGTTAACAAGATGGACCGGGCCGGTGCTGATTTCATTAATGTTGTTAAGCAGGTAAGGGAAATGCTTGGTGCAAAGTCAGTTCCACTTCAATTACCGATAGGTACGGAAGATGATTTCAAAGGCATCGTTGACCTGATCACTATGAAAGGGATCATTTGGGATGAAGGTGGATTGGGAGCAACTTTTACTGAAGTGCCTATTCCTGAGGATCTTAAAGAGGATGCTGACTACTGGAGGAGCCAATTGATTGAAGCTGTTGCAGAATATGACGATAAATTGCTGGAAAAATTCTTCGATGATCCTTCCAGCATTTCTGAAGATGAAATTCATATTGCGGTTCGCAAGGCAACTATAGATATGTCGATTGTTCCCATGCTATGTGGTTCTGCATTTAAGAATAAAGGAGTTCAAACACTTTTGGATTGTGTGGTAAGGTACCTTCCAAGCCCAATGGATATCGGAGCAATCAAGGGATTGGATCCTGATACCGGGGAAGAAATTTTACGTAAACCTGACGCAAAGGAACCATTTGCAGCATTGGCTTTTAAAATCATGACAGACCCTTTTGTGGGTCGTTTGGCCTTTTTCAGGTGTTACAGCGGCAGACTTGATGCGGGCTCATATGTGAAGAATATGAGGAGTGGTAAAAATGAAAGAATCAGCCGGATCATGCAGATGCATGCCAATAAGCAGAATCCGATAGATTTTATTGAAGCAGGTGATATCGGTGCAGCTGTTGGGTTTAAGGAAATAAAAACCGGTGATACGCTCTGTGATGAAGACCATCCGATCGTTCTGGAAAATATGTTTATTCCTGAACCGGTGATTGCAATTGCAATTGAACCTAAAGCCCAGGCAGATGTTGATAAAATGAGTCATGCCATTCAAAAACTGATCGAAGAAGATCCAACTCTTCGGGTAAGAACAGACGAAGAAACCGGGCAGATTGTATTGAGTGGAATGGGAGAATTACACCTGGAAATTATAGTAGACAGAATGAAACGTGAGTTTAAGGTGGAAGTTAACCAGGGTGCTCCACAGGTTGCTTATAAAGAAGCGTTCCAGGCAACTATTCAACATCGTGAAACACTGAAAAAACAGACGGGTGGCCGTGGTAAGTTTGCTGACATCGTATTTGAATTTGGCCCTGCTGATGAGGAATGGCTGAAAGAAAATCCAGGTAAAGCAATGCAGTTCATCAATGACATCTTTGGAGGTTCCATTCCACGTGAATTTATCCCTGCCATTCAGAAAGGTTTTGAACAGTCGATGAATACTGGTGTTTTGGCGAATTACCCTGTAGAAAGCATGAAAGTGCGGATTTTCGACGGCAGCTTCCACCAGGTTGACTCTGACTCTATGTCTTTCGAACTATGTGCTAAAGGGGGCTTTCGTGAAGCAGCTAGAAAAGCTAAACCCGTTTTGCTGGAGCCGATTATGAAGATTGAGGTAATCACACCTGAACAGTACATGGGTGATGTTACAGGTGACCTTAACAGGCGTAGGGGAATGTTGGAAGGTATGGATAGCCGTGCAGGTGCACAGGTAATTAAAGCCAAAGTTCCATTAAGTGAAATGTTTGGTTATGTTACCCAGTTACGCTCGCTTTCTTCTGGTCGTGCAACTTCCACAATGGAGTTTTCACATTATTCTCCGGCGCCAAATGGCATCGCAGAAGAAGTGATTGCCAAAGTGAAAGGCAAAGTGAATGCATAAATTTTGAACGATAATTTCCTGAACGGCCCCGGATACATCCGGGGCCGTTCTTTTTATAGAGGTCGTACCGCTAAAACATACAAATTGACACTAAACGCACTGTGATTTTGGAAATCTCCGAAAGGCTTGACCCTTCTGAGCTGCGTGAGAAAAGAAATAATCAGAAAACGACAAAAAAAAATGAAATTTTTCCAAATTTTCTTTTGCTTGTATGGCTTAAGCCCTTACCTTTGCATCCCCATTGAAAAGTGGGATACAAGCTATGTCTCAGCGAATAAGAATAAAACTACAGTCGTACGACCATAACCTGGTGGATAAATCAGCGGAGAAAATCGTTAAAACCGTGCGCAGCACAGGCGCAGTGGTAACGGGACCTATTCCTTTGCCAACGCGTAAAAAGATTTTCACTGTTTTGAAATCACCACACGTGAACAAGAAAAGCCGTGAACAGTTCCAGTTGTGTACGCACAAGCGTTTACTGGATATTTATACCTCTTCTTCGAGGACTGTTGACGCACTGAGTAAACTCGATTTACCGAGTGGTGTGGATGTTGAAATCAAAGCCTGACAATAAGGAGTTTGCAAAGGCAAACTATCCTCCAGGTAAAAGTTCTTACAAATTCATCTCTCAATTTTTCTGCAGAGCAGAGAAAAGAAAGAGCGCTGAATGAATCGAAAAAATCAGCAGATTAAATCCGGAAACGGAACTTCTGCAAGGCAAATATGAACAAGCCCTTCGAGGTTTGTTTACCGCTGGTACTTCCCCGTTTAAGGCACATTAGTGTTAAACGAATAAAGGAAAAGGTCGGTGGCAAACTGGGATTGAAGTTGGGGTTATCCTTACCCTCACTGTCCTCATAACCGAAAGGGGTATAAAATTGAAAAAATGAAAGGTATAATCGGAAAGAAAATCGGGATGACCAGCATCTTCAATCCTGATGGTAAGCAGGTTCCCTGCACCATTATTGAAGCCGGCCCTTGTGTTGTGACCCAGGTTAAAACAAAAGATGCTGACGGCTACGAAGCTACACAGCTTGCATTCGGTGATAAAACTGAAAAGCATACTAACAAATCTGAATTAGGGCATTTCGCCAAGTCTTCCTCCTCTCCAAAACGTTTCTTAAAAGAATTCAGGGATTTCGCTCCAGGTAAAAATATAGGAGAAGCTATTACTGTTGACATTTTTGCTGAAGGCGAAAAAGTGGACATTGTAGGCACTTCAAAAGGTAAAGGATTCCAGGGCGTCGTAAAACGTCATGGTTTCAGCGGTGTGGGCCAGCAGTCACATGGTCAGCACGATCGTCAGCGCGCTCCCGGTTCTATTGGTAACTCTTCTGACGCATCCCGCGTTTTCAAAGGTATGCGCATGGCAGGCCGGATGGGTGGCGATCGTATCAAAGCGAAAGCGCTTAAAGTGATTAAAATATTCCCTGAGAAAAATTTCATTCTGGTAAGCGGTTCTGTTCCGGGACATAACGGATCGATCGTATTGATACAGAAATAATCTTTTAACAGCAGAACAATGCAAGTAGACGTATTAACAATAAAGGGTGCAAAAGCAGGCAGATCAATTGAGTTGCCGGAGCGCATTTTCGGTGTGGATCCTAACAATCACGTTATTTATCTCGCCGTAAAACAATTCCTGGCTGCACAGCATCAGGGTACACATAAAGTGAAAACTCGTGCGGAAGTTAAGGGTGCAAGCCGTAAACTTCACCGTCAGAAAGGAACCGGTGGTTCCCGTAAAGGAAATATCCGTAACCCTTTGTACAAAGGTGGTGGTACAGTGTTTGGACCTAAACCACACGGTTATGATATTAAACTGAACCGCAAGGTGAAAGATCTTGCAAAAGCAAGCGCACTTAGCTATAAAGCTAAAGAGAATGCGATCATCGTTGTTGAAGATATCAATCTTGAAGTGCCAAAAACAAAGCTTTTCGCTGAGATGCTGAAAACGTTGAGCGTTGCTGAGAAAAAGACATTGTTTGTATTTCATGATTTCGAAGACAAGGTATTTGCATCAGCAAGAAATATCCCAAGTGTATTACCGGTGATTTTGCATGATATGAATACTTATGACCTGATGAACGCTGAAGTATTGGTATTCACTGAATCTGCAGTGAAACTTTTAAACGAAGTGGAAGAAAAAGAAGAAGTGGCAGCCTAAGGCAAAAATGCAGAGAAGATCTGCGATTAAAAATCTGATTCAAACCAGGTAACATGAAAATTTCTGAAATATTGATTAAGCCCGTTCTGACTGAAAAAGCAAACCTTTTACAGGAAAAAAGGAACATTTATGCTTTTAAAGTGGCGCGTAAGGCAAATAAGCTGGAGATAAAAAATGCAGTGGAAGAATTCTATAATGTGCATGTTGCTGATGTAAGAACCACAGTGGTTCCTTCAAAAAGCAAGGCACGTTCTACAAAAGCCGGAATTATAGTAGGCCGCAAGCCTGGTTATAAAAAAGCTTATGTGGTTGTGGCAGAAGGCGAGAGTATTGATCTCTATGCGAATGTGTAGTCAGCAATCATAAAGATTACGGATACTTATAAACGAATGGCTGGCAAGGCCGCAAACTCCGGAAAACGGAAGCACTAAATTGAACATCAACCGCTAAAACGGTAAAAGAAATTAAAGATGGCACTGAAAAAATACAAACCGATTACTGCTGGTACACGCTGGAGAATTGGTAACGCCTATGCGGAGATTACTGCCGATAAACCAGAAAAGTCGTTGGTGACCGGCAGCACTAAAACCGGTGGTAGAAATGCACAGGGTAGAAGAGCAATGCGTTACATCGGTGGTGGTAGCAAACAGTTGTTCCGCGAAATCGATTTCAAGAGAGATAAAAAAGGTATTCCTGCAAAAGTTGCCACAATTGAGTATGATCCAAATCGTACAGCATTCATCGCATTGCTGAATTATGTGGATGGTGAAAAAAGATATATCCTGGCTCCCCAGGGTTTACAGGTAGGCATGACTGTTATTAGTGGTGATGATGCTGTTCCTGAAATAGGAAATGCACTAATGCTTCGTAATATGCCACTTGGTACCAATGTGCACAATATCGAATTGCAACCTGGCCAGGGTGGAAAATTTTCACGCAGTGCCGGTGCAAGTGCTCAGCTTACCAACAAGGAAGAAAAATACGCTGTATTGAAAATGCCTTCAGGCGAATTGCGTAAAGTGCTGATCAAATGTTATGCAACGGTTGGTGTGGTTTCAAACAGCGACCACAATCTTGAGAGTATGGGTAAGGCCGGCCGTAACAGGTGGAAAGGTATCCGTCCACGTAACCGTGGTGTTGCGATGAACCCAGTAGATCATCCGATGGGTGGTGGTGAGGGTAAAGCTTCAGGAGGCCATCCAAGAAGCCGTACCGGTAAATACGCTAAAGGAGAGAAAACAAGAACAAAAGGAAAAGGCAGTGATAAATTGATCCTCCAACGTAAAGACGGTAAAAAACTGGCGAAATAATCAGACAAACAATTATCAATCGTAATTCCAAATACGTAAAGTAATATGGCTCGTTCAATAAAAAAAGGTCCTTATGTAGAGGCCAAACTGGAAGGCAAAGTGGAGTCAATGAATGAAGGTAAAGCGAAGAAAACCGTGATGAAAACATGGAGCCGTCGCAGCACTATCACTCCTGACTTTGTAGGACACACTTTCGCTGTGCATAACGGCAACAAGTTTATACCTGTATACGTAACAGAGTTCATGGTTGGACATAAACTGGGTGAGTTTGCGCCTACGAGGAATTTCAAAGGCCATTCGAGCAAAAAGATTTCTTAAGCATTCAGGCAGCCGGTAAGCTGATACAACATTTATAAAAGGAATTGAAAAAGATATAAAATGGAAGCAGTAGCAAAACTGAGAAATTATCCCACTTCACCGAGAAAGATGCGTCTCCTCGCTGATATGGTAAGGGGTATAACGGTTGAAAAGGCAGTGGCTTTGTTAGAGCATCATCCGCAACATAGTGCAACTCCTTTACGCAAGCTGGTATTATCAGCTGTAAGTAACTGGAAGCAGAAAAATGAAGGCGAAGATGTGAGCGGACTGGTAGTGAAAACCATTTTTGTGGATGGTGCAAGAAGTATCAAAAGAATGCTTCCGGCTCCACAGGGCAGGGCTTACCGTATGCGTAAACGGAGTAATCATGTAACGGTGATTGTAGACGTAAAAACAATAAAAGATAACCTTAACAAATCTTAATACATGGGTCAGAAAACGAATCCAATAGGTAACAGGTTAGGTATCATCCGCGGATGGGAGAGTAACTGGTATGGTAGCAGAAAGGATTATGCCGGCAAATTGATTGAGGATAATAAGATCCGTACCTATCTGAATGCCCGTATCAATAAAGGTGGTATTTCCAAAATTGTAATCGAACGTACCCTCAATAAATTGATCGTTACCATTCACACTTCTAAACCGGGTATCATCATTGGTAAGGGTGGAAATGAAGTTGACCGTATCAAAGAGGAATTGAAAAAATTAACCGGGAAGGAAGACGTGCAGATCAATATTCTTGAGATCCGCCGTCCTGAACTGGATGCTAATATTGTAGGGGATACCATAGCTAAGCAGATTGAGAATCGTATCAATTACAAACGTGCTATTAAAATGGCGATTGCTTCAACACTCCGCATGGGTGCAGAAGGAATTAAAGTAAAGATCAGTGGTCGTTTAGGTGGTGCTGAAATTGCCCGTTCTGAAGAAATCAAACAAGGTCGTGTTCCGCTTCATACATTCAGGATGGATATCGATTATGCATCTGTATTTGCCCTTACAGTATATGGGAAAATTGGTATTAAAGTTTGGATTTGTAAAGGTGAAGTATTGGCTAAAAGAGATTTGAATCCGAATTTTGTTGGTGGTAAGAGTGATGTAAGTGATCGCAGGGATCGCAGAGAAGGCGGACCTGGTGACAGGCCAGACAGAAGAGACGGTGGTGGCGGCCGTGGTGGTGAGCGCAGGGATAACAGAGATGGTGGCGGCGGTCGTGGTGGTGAGCGCAGAGATAGAAGAAACTAATTCTTTAAAACAATTACCGGCGGGATTTTGAGAGATAAACTGCCGGTGACAAGAAACATAAGACAATGTTACAACCAAAGAGATCAAAGCACAGGAAGGCACAGAAAGGCCGTATCCGCGAGGTGGCTAAAAGAGGTACCAGTTTATCTTTTGGTTCATTTGGACTGAAAGCGATGGAACCCATCTGGTTGACCAACCGTCAGATTGAGGCTGCGCGCCAGGCTATGACACGTGCAATGAAAAGGGAAGGAAATGTTTGGATCAGGATTTTCCCTGACAAGCCAATCACCCGCAAGCCACAGGAAGTGAGGATGGGTAAGGGTAAAGGTAATCCTGAATTTTGGGCTGCGGTAGTAGAACCGGGAAGGATTCTTTTTGAAGCGGAGGGTGTAACCGCTGCGGTAGCAAAAGAAGCGATGGAACTGGCTGCTGCTAAACTTCCAATCAAAACAAAATTCATTACACGCAGGGATTATTCAGCATAGTGATCAGCGTCAATTAAATAAGTTTTTATGTCAAAGAAAATTGATTTCCTGAAAAGTTTGACCAGCATGAACGAAAGTGACCTCGCTGCCAGGATCAAAGAAGACGAACAGCGCATTAAGAAATTGAAATTCACACATGGTATTTCACCATTGGAGAATCCGCAGAGTATCCGATTACTCCGCAGAGATATTGCCCGCTTGAAAACAGCGTTGCATAGCGTTAAAACAGGAGCATAAACAGAGTTGCCTGAATAAAAACAGGCCGATCAATAACAGAGAAGCTGGTTAGCCAGCCAATCAAGTAAAAGCTAAACAATGGCTGTAGAAAGAAACATCAGGAAAACAAAAACAGGGGTGGTCAAAAGTGACAAAATGACTAAAACCATTACGGTTGCTGTTGAAAGAAAAGTGAAACACCCTATCTATGGTAAGTTCGTAAAAAAGACTACCAAGTTCCATGCTCACGATGAGAAGAGTGAGGCGAAAACAGGTGATGTGGTGAAAATCATGGAAACACGCCCGTTGAGCAAAACCAAACGTTGGTTGCTTGTTGAGGTGATTGAAAAAGCGAAATAGCTGAAAACGCAGACTGGTGAACCCGGATCTGTATAAACGATAAAGTGTTAACTGCCTTTTTACCTATGGTAAGGGCTCAAATGAAATAAGATGATTCAACAGGAATCCAGATTAAACGTAGCCGACAACAGTGGTGCCAAAGAAGTTCTTTGTATTCGCGTGTTGGGAAATAGCGGTCAGGATTACGCAAAGATTGGTGACAAGATTGTGGTAACAGTGAAGGATGCAATCCCTGCGGGAGGTATTAAGAAAGGCACAGTAACCAAAGCAGTTATCGTTCGCACCAAAAACAAGTTGCGCAGAAAAGACGGTTCTTATATCCGTTTTGACGACAATGCGGTGGTATTGTTGAACCAGGCGGATGAGCCAAGAGGCACCCGCATATTTGGCCCGGTTGCACGTGAACTGAGGGACAAGGGTTACATGAAAATTATTTCGCTTGCACCCGAGGTGTTATAATCAGCAATACTGAAGCGAAGGGAAAAATTAAGTTTAATATTCTCTAACAAGAGATAAAGTATACGAAAATGAGCAACAGATTCAAACCGAAATTCAATATTAAAAAAGGCGACCTGGTCATTGTGATTTCCGGTGAGTCAAGACCAAAGAAAGATGACAGTGGTAAACTTGTCTTCAAGCCAAGAAAAGTATTGGAAGTTTTCCCTGAAAAGGAGAGAGTGCTGGTTGAAGGTGCAAATATCATTACACGCCATACCAAGCCTTCTGCGCAGAATACAAAAGGTGGTTTAGTGAAGAAAGAAGCGGCTATCCATATCAGTAATGTGATGTTGTGGGATGCCAAAACAGGTGGACCAACCAAAGTTAAACGCAGCAGGGAAACTGGTAAATTAGTTAGAATTTCAAAAAAATCCGGGGAGGTAATTAAATAATGGATACTGTAAAATACACACCGAGATTGCAGGTAAAGTACCAGAAAGAAGTGATTCCTGCATTAATGAAAAAGTTCCAGTACAAAAGCATTATGCAGGTTCCTAAACTGGAAAAGATCAGTTTGAACCGTGGTGTTAACGGAGCAGTGGCAGATAAGAAACTGGTTGATATTGCGCTTGACGAAATGACTACTATCACTGGTCAGAAAGCTGTGGCGACGATGTCTAAAAAGGACATTTCGAATTTTAAGCTTCGTAAGAACATGCCGATTGGTGCGAGGGTTACTCTTCGTGGGGAAAAGATGTATGAATTCCTGGATCGTTTGATAGCAGCTGCTTTACCAAGGGTACGTGACTTCAAAGGGGTAAATGAGAAATCATTTGATGGTCGTGGTAACTATACATTGGGAATCACTGAACAGATCATTTTTCCTGAAATAGATATTGATAAAGTGAATAAAATCACTGGGATGGATATCACGTTTGTAACAACAGCTAATACAAATGAAGAGGCGTATGAATTGTTGAAAGAAATGGGAATGCCATTCAGGAACACGAAAAAAGACTAATTATTTATAACCGGCAGCAATTGAATTGAAAATGCAGATTGCTGTTCAGCTAGACAATCAATAAGTATGGCAAAAGAATCAGTAAAAGCCAGACAAAGAAAAAGGGAAAAGATGGTGGCTCAATACGCCGAGAAACGTGCAGCTTTGAAAGCAGCAGGTGACTGGAGTGCATTGGATCTGCTACCCAAAAACTCTTCTCCCGTTCGCCTGAAAAACAGGTGCCAGTTGACCGGTCGCCCGAGAGGATATATCCGTTACTTCGGTTTATCCAGGGTAATCTTCCGTGATATGGCGCTCTCAGGAAAAATTCCTGGTGTTAAAAAAGCAAGCTGGTAAGAGTCGCCTGACGTTAACCGTAAGACGAGAAAGAAAAAAGTTTATCAACGCAAAAGAACCGAAATACTTTTCCGCAGCAGACGGGAGAATAAGGAGGGTATAAAATATGACAACAGATCCTATAGCAGATTTCCTCACTAGAATACGTAATGCTCAAATGGCGGGACACCGTATCGTTGAGATACCGGCTTCAAATCTGAAAAAACGCATGACCGAAATTTTGTATACTCAGGGTTATATCCTGAAGTACAAATTTGAGGATGATAACAAACAGGGTGTGATCAAGATCGCGCTGAAGTATGATCCTTCAACGAAAGAACCGGCAATTAAAACATTGGAGAGGATAAGCCGTCCAGGCCTTCGCCAGTATTCAAAGCCTGCTGATTTTGTGCGGGTGAAAAATGGTTTGGGTGTGGCAATTGTGTCTACTTCGAGAGGTGTAATGACCGATAAGGATGCGAAGACTCAGAACGTGGGTGGTGAAGTGCTGTGTTACATTTATTAGTATTTAAGGCTGCGGGATTTGAACATGACCCGCGGTCGGGCAAAGGTTGCGCACTAAGTTTTCTATACGGAACTGAAACCGCCTGAAGCCGAAAGTGTTCAACATTAATCATTTTTCAAATTTGTTACTATGTCTCGTATAGGTAAGAAACCGGTAGAACTTCCAAAGGGAGTAACGTTAACAGTAGGTAAGGATAATGTACTTACCGTGAAAGGTCCGAAAGGCGAGTTGATGCAGACTGTTGACCGCGATATTACTGTCGAAGTGAAAGAAAGCCAGGTTGTTTTCACCCGTCCTACAGATCAAATCCGCCACCGTGCTTTGCATGGTCTATATCGTGCATTGGTAGGCAATATGGTTAAAGGTGTTACTGACGG
The DNA here is from genome assembly GCA_031425315.1 of Chitinophagales bacterium. Taxonomy (GTDB): domain Bacteria; phylum Bacteroidota; class Bacteroidia; order Chitinophagales; family Chitinophagaceae; genus Pollutibacter. Next base: position 68,314 of record JANPJC010000298.1, on the reverse strand, counting down.
TTTTAAAAAAGAACTCGAACTGGTAGGTGTGGGTTACAAAGCCTCCAACCAGGGAAATCTTCTTGATCTTGCCTTAGGTTATTCTCACAATATCATATTTGAGATACCGAAAGAATTAACAGTGAAGACCTCACAGGAGAAAGGGGATAATCCCAGGATTTTTCTGGAAGGCACTGATCTTCAGCTGTTGGGACAGGTTGCGGCCAAGATTCGTGGATTGCGTAAGCCAGAACCATACAAAGGAAAAGGTGTGAAATATAAAGGTGAGTTTATCAGGAGAAAAGCTGGTAAGGCAGCCGGTAAATAGGCAATAGGCAATAGGCAGTAGGCAGTAGGCAATAGGGAACAGCCAATACAAGAGATAGTGAAGTTTAGAGGATGGATAAAATCAAACGTTAATCATTCCTGGCAGAATCAGGACATCAAATAGTATACAATGGACGCTAAATTATTAAGAAGAAAAAAAATACAGCTAGGAGTAAGGAAAAAGGTTGGAGGCACTGCAACCAAGCCCCGTCTCAATGTTTTCAGAAGTAATAATGAAATATACGCTCAGCTGATTGATGATGATAAGGGAGTAACTCTTGCTTCTGCATCTTCGAGAGAGAAGGACGTAGTTGCTCAAAAAGTGAATAAAACTGAAAAGAGCAAATTGGTTGGCAGTGCAATTGCGAGAAGGGCATTGGAATTGGGATTGGCGAATTGTGTTTTTGATCGTGGTGGATTCTTATATCACGGACGTGTTAAAGCTGTTGCAGACGGAGCCCGTGAAGGTGGCTTGCAGTTCTGATCCATTTATAAACATTTTAATAAAACTATAAATGTCAAAAGTAAATTTCAGCAAGGTAAAGGCAGGCGACCTGGAATTAAAGGAAAAAGTGGTAGCCATCAATCGTGTGGTGAAAACTACTAAGGGTGGACGTGCTTTCAGTTTCTCTGCCCTTGTGGTTGTAGGAAATGAAAACGGTGTGGTAGGTCATGGTCTTGGAAAAGCGAAAGAAGTTCAGGAAGCAATTACCAAAGGAATTGAAGACGCAAAAAAGAACCTGATAAAAGTACCGGTGATGAAAGGAACTATTCCTCATGACCAGTTTGCAAAAGAAGGTGCCGCAAAAGTGTTGATCAAACCAGCCGCTCACGGTACTGGTGTTATCGCAGGAGGCAGCATGCGTTCTGTATTGGAAAGTGCGGGTGTAACCGATGTATTGGCGAAATCACTGGGTTCAGCAAATCCGCATAACGTGGTAAAAGCTACATTTAAAGCGCTTGCTATGCTCCGCGAACCAATCAGCGTTTCTAAAACACGCAGCCTTTCTTTGAAAAAAGTATTTAACGGTTAATTATGGAAAGCCAGTGAAATGGCAATCTGTAATATAGCTTCAATAATTTGAGAATCACCTAAAAGCCTCCTAAGGATTCAGGTATGAAAAAGATAAAAATAACACAGGTTAAGAGTGTAATCGACAGGCCGGAGCGCCAGAAAAGAACAATGGCTGCATTAGGCCTGCGTAAAGTAAATGCCACTGTTGAAGTGGAAGCCACCGCCCAGATACTGGGAATGGTGAGAAAAGTCGACCACCTGGTTAAGGTAACAGAACTGTAATTTCTTTCCCTGCACGAAATTACTTTACATTTTTGATGCGAGCAGTTTACAGGGGAACTGCGCTGAGTAAAAAACTAAATAATGAGACTCCACACTTTAAGACCTGCAAAAGGCGCTACTAAAAAACAAAAGAGATTAGGACGTGGTGAAGCTTCCGGCAAAGGCGGAACTTCAACTAAGGGTAACAAAGGTCAGCAGTCGCGTACAGGCTACCAGAGTAAATTGGGCCATGAAGGTGGTCAGATGCCCATTCAAAGAAGGATCCCTAAACGCGGATTTAAGAATAATAACCGAACTGAGTACAAAGTATTTAACCTTGGCCAGGTGGAGCTTCTCTCTGAAAAATACGGTATTATCGATTTTTCACCTGAAAATCTGTACGTAAATGGCTTGATCAATCGCACCGACAAGGTAAAAATCCTTGCCAATGGTGAATTGAAAACCAAAGTTGGATTTAAAGTACATGCTGCCAGCGGAAAGGCTAAAGAGGCCATTGAAGCATCGGGCGGTACGATTGAGATACTAAAATAAAATCCGATATTTGCCAAACGCATATCAAATGCGTTTTTTTCGTTTAGAAAGACTCAACTAAATTATAAAGGTTGTGAAGAAATTCATTCAAACACTGAAAAATATCTGGAGCATTGATGAACTGCGGAGTAAGATAGGGATTACACTGCTCCTGATATTTGTTTATCGTTTCGGCGCGCATATCGTCTTACCCGGTATCGACCCCAATAAATTGGATCTCAGCGGTGCGAAGGAAGGGCTTTTAGGCCTTTTCGATACATTCGCAGGAGGCTCGTTCTCAAATGCATCCATTTTTGCGCTTGGTATCATGCCATATATCTCTGCTTCTATCTTTATGCAGCTGATGACGATCCTCGTTCCTCAGATGCAGAAGTTACAAAAAGAAGGGGATAGCGGCAGAAAGAAAATCAATCAATGGACGAGATACCTGACCGCCGCAGTAACTGTATTACAGGCTGCTGCTTATGTCGCTTATCTCCGTGGAGTTAACCGGGAAGCCCTGATTGAGAGCTACGAGGCTTTCTTCTGGATATCTACAGTAGTCACTTTAACTGCAGGTACTTTGTTTGTTATGTGGTTGGGTGAAAAAATTCAGGATAAAGGATTAGGTAATGGTACTTCGATCATTATCATGGTGGGTATCCTTGCACGTTTACCGCAATCATTCCTTGGGGAATTTGCAGCAAAACAAACACGTGGTGGCGGTGGATTACTATTGTTCCTGATTGAGATAGCATTCCTGGTAGCTATCATTCTTGGATTAATCATTCTTGTACAGGGTGTAAGAAAGATACCGATTAATTATGCCAAGCAGATTGTAGGCAACCGTCAGTTCACCGGGGCGAGGCAGTTTCTTCCTCTGAAAGTGAATGCTTCAGGGGTAATGCCAATTATCTTTGCCCAGGCAATTATGTTTTTACCAACACTTTTTTCTTTCACCAGTTTTGAAACCGGTAAAGGATTAGCCCGAATATTTAATGATCCCAGTAATGGATGGTACATGTTGATTTATGCCGTAATGGTAATAGCGTTTACTTTCCTCTATACAGCTTTGATATTTAATCCAAAGCAGATGTCGGATAATCTTAAGCAGAGTAATGGATTTATACCTGGTGTAAAACCTGGTCAGCCCACTGCTGATTTCATCGGACAGGTAATGGACCGTATCACACTGCCGGGAGCTGTTTTTCTCGCCATAGTAGGTATTCTTCCGGGTATAGCTCAACAGCTTGGAGTAACACAATCGTTCGCATCATTTTTCGGTGGTACGTCACTGCTGATTATGGTGGGGGTTGTATTGGACACCCTTCAGCAAATTGAAACACATCTGTTGATGCGTCAGTATGATGGATTGATGAACAGCGGCCGTATTCAGGGCAGGCAACCTGCGACTACTTCCCCGATCTAAAGATGATTTATATAAAAACTAATGCTGAAGTTGAACTCATGCGCGAAAGTGCATTGCTCGTGAGTTCAACTTTAACAGAAGTTGCCCGTTTTCTAAAGCCGGGTATCACCACTCTCGAGGTAGATGGCCTCTGTGAACAGTATATCAGGGATCATAACGCAATCCCTTCATTTAAAAATCTTTACGGTTTTCCTTTCGCCACCTGTATCTCAGTTAATGATGCTGTAGTACACGGTTTTCCAACCAAATACGAATTGAAAGATGGAGATATTATCTCTGTTGATGTCGGCGTATTCAAAAACGGATTTCATGGCGATAGCGCTTATACGTTTGGGATAGGTAATGTTGCAGAGGAGACAAAAAATCTCATGCGTGTTACCAAAGAGTCCTTATATAAAGGCATTGAAAAAGCTGTTTCTGGAAATCGCGTGGGAGATATATCGGCTGCAGTATTTGAACATACTGAAAAAAAGTATGGTTATGGTGTGGTCAGGGAGCTAGTTGGGCATGGTTTGGGACGAAAATTGCATGAAGATCCGCAGATACCGAATTATGGAAAAAAGGGTGTTGGATCCAAACTCAAAGAAGGTACGGTTATAGCCATCGAGCCTATGATTAACATGGGCACGAAAGATGTGTTTCATGATAAAGACGGCTGGACGGTACGTACAAAAGACGGCAAACCAAGCGCCCACTACGAGCATAATATTTGTGTCCGTAAAAACCAGGCGGATATTCTATCAAACTTCGCTGAAATAGAAAAAGTAGAAAAGACTAATCCTAACCTCGACGGAAGTTATTTCTAATATGATTACGAATTCATCTTCCATTTTTAGCTTCTGATTTTGGTTCCTGTTTTCTTGCATACCTTCATTGGCATTATTAATTTTTATTGATGAGTGTGAATCTTATAGTTATTGGCGGTGGCGCTGCCGGTTTTTTTTGTGCGATAAATGCGGCACAGATGAATCCATCTATGAAAATAGTCCTTCTTGAAAAAAGTCAAAAACTACTTTCAAAAGTCCGGATCAGTGGAGGTGGAAGATGCAATGTTACCCATGCATGTTTTGAAATTCCTGAACTCATAAAAAAGTATCCTCGCGGAAAGAATTTTGTAAAGAGAGCATTCCATCATTTTTCGACCCAGGGAACAATTGACTGGTTTGCTGAAAGAGGAGTTGAAATTGTGGCAGAAGAAGATGGCAGGATGTTTCCGGTTGCCAATACCTCGGAGGCCATTATAAATTGTTTACTTGACGAAGCAAACAAATATAAAGTTGATATTCAGCTCAAAGCTGATGTGGAAAATATAACTAAAAATGAAGGCGGGTTTATACTAACGTTATCGGATGGGCGAAAATTAACTACTGATAAAGTTTGTATCACTTCAGGTGGTTTTCCTAAGACTGAACAATTTGAATGGATCATAAAAACCGGGCATACAATTGCAGTACCTGTACCATCACTGTTTACTTTCAATATACCCGATCATCCAATTACTTCATTGATGGGAGTTGCAGTGGAAGATGTTATCGTAAAAATTAATCAGACTCTGCTTAAAGAACGCGGTCCTGTATTGATTACACATTGGGGGCTTAGTGGTCCTGCGGTACTGAAATTATCAGCCTGGGGAGCACGTGTATTAAACGATCTTAATTACGAATTTACAATTCAGTTAAACTGGATACCGGCGTATACGGAAGAAACGTTGCGGGCATTTATGATTGATTACAGGACATATAATGGCAGTGTGTTTATTGGGTCAAAAAATCCGTTCAACCTGCCGCACCGTTTGTGGCAATATTTATTACAGGACAGCGCGATTATGTTGCAAACGCGTTGGAGTGATCTGCCTGTGAAACAGCAAAATGTTTTGATTCAGCAACTTTGTGCTTATCCCATGGAAGTGAAAGGTAAAACAACATTTAAGGAAGAATTCGTAACCGCTGGTGGAGTTTCACTGACGGAAGTTGACGTCAATACAATGCAGAGTAAAATAGTACCTGGATTATTTTTTGCGGGTGAAGTTCTGGATGTGGATGGGGTAACCGGAGGATTTAATTTTCAGCATGCCTGGACGAGTGGATGGATTGCAGCGAAAGCAGTAAGTAGGCAATAGGCAATAGGCAGAAGGCAATAGAGAACAGCCAATACAAGTGAGTAGTAAGTAGTGAGCAGTAAGCAGAAGGCCTGATTCAACTATTGACACGTTCACCCATTCACTCGGCCAAGGACATTCAGGTTTCGTTCAGGATAGGGCTGTTCATTCACTCATTGACTCATTCACGCATTCACTTCCCAAGGATATTCACGTATAACGATTGCCGTTTCGCGAAGGAGACGGCTGTTAACTTCATACTTCGCATTTCATACTTCGCACTTAATTATTCTTTTTTTCTTCAGTATATTGAGTGGAAACAAAATTTCCAAAATGAATTCGAGGAGAAACTTTTTAAATAAACTGGGTGCTGCAGGAGGTTTATCTTTTATGTCGTTGTCCAATCCCGGGTTTGCAGCAGATGCAGAAAAGTTTATGCGAAATGTTCCGGGTTCAGGAGATTACGTTGGAAAAGATGATGAAGATTTCTGGGGATGGGTGCGGGAATCGTATACCATATCTCCGAATGTCATTAATTTAAATAATGGAGGTGTATCGCCACAACCTAAAGTTGTGCAGGATGCTCATATACGCTTTTATCAATATTGTAATGAAGCTCCGAGCTACTATATGTGGCAGATTCTCGACCAGGGGCGCGAACCACTGCGCGAAAAACTGGCTGGTTTATGTGGTTGCCAGGCGGATGAAGTTGCTATCAATCGTAATTCAACTGAAGGGTTGAACAGCATTATTTTTGGATTGAATTTAAAGGCAGGCGATGAAGTGGTATTATCCAAACAGGATTATCCTAATATGATGAATGCATGGAGGCAGCGTGAAAAAAGAGAGGGTATTAAACTGGTGTGGATCAACATACCTGTTCCTATCGAAAATGAAGCCGAAATAGTGAAACTATATACTGATGCATTTACTGAAAAAACTAAGATCGTACATGTAACACATCTGATTAACTGGTCGGGACAAATTGTCCCTGTGAGAGATATTGCACGGGCGGCACATCAACGGGGTATTGAGGTAATAGCTGACGGCGCGCATACACTTGCTCATTTTGATTTCAAAATTCCGGATCTCGAATGCGACTATTTTGCATCATCGCTTCACAAATGGTTAGGTGCACCATTTGGTAGCGGATTGCTCTATATTAAAAAAGAAAAAATTTCGAAAATCTGGGCGCTTCTTTCTAACAATGAACCTGATGGTCCGGATATCAGAAAATTTGAATCGTTGGGAACCCGATCATTTGCTGCTGAAATGGCAATTGGAACTGCAGTCGATTTTCATGATGTAATTGGTGGCAAACGAAAGGAAAACCGATTGCGTTTTTTGAAAGATTATTGGGTGGATCAGGTGAAAGGTATTCCGCGGGTGAAATTCTATCAGCCCAAAAAATCAAACCTGTCATGCGCTATTGCAACTATAGGAATTGAAGGTAAAAAACCCCAGGAAGTGAGTGCCGAATTTTTTAATAAATATAAGATTCATGCAGTTGCAATTGACTGGGAAAATATTCATGGTGTAAGAGTTACCCCTAACGTATATACGTCAACGAAAGATCTGGATAAACTGGTTAAAGCTATAAAGTCAATAGCAGGATGACTATTTCCGAGGATTTTTTCTCATTATGTGTCAAGGTAATTCCATGATCCAAATTTTGTCGGAGATTATTCCGTTGACAGTACCGCCTGCCATATAAAATTTATTTTTTAGTGCAACAATATCTGCGGCAACAATATCTTTATCAAGCCGGCCTTCAGTACTTTTTGCAGAACCTATTTCATATTTATTAAAGTGTATCCTGTTTACTCCGTCTCCAGAGAAAAAAATGATATCATTTTTATGAACTAACGCCTTCGATTTGAATCCGGCGACAGGACTGGTAAGTTTGTGAAAACTTATATTAGTGGTTATAACGTTCAGTATCTGAATAACCGGCGAAGGTTTTTGATCCAATTGATATCCGCCGGCCCAAAAGGCGAAATCGTCGAAGTAAGCGGAAGTAAGGTAAGCTCTGGGTTCGGCAAGCGGCATCGTCGTCCATGTATTTGTCGCCGCAGTAAAAACATCAATTTCTCTACGACGGCAGTCATAATCTCCGCCTGCAAAATAAATTTCTTGTCCTGTTGATACGACACTTAATGCGAGCCCATGCTCTTTTAAACTTGCGACTGACCACGACCTGGTAGAGATATCAAAAATGTCGACGATTTTTGAACAGGCCGCTCTGTTAGGATCGGTAGATCCGCCACCAAAAAATATTTTGTTGCCTATTGCTGCTCCTGCAACAAAAAACCGTGGGACACTTAACTCATCTGTTGTCCACACATTGTTTTTTGAATCATAAATATCAATTCTGCTGGTCAGTTGATCGTTGGTTGTTACTCCTCCGGCAAAATATACTTTATCGTTTACGGCGACAGCTGCAATATGCATTCGTGGGATAGACAACTCGGCGGTGGTCTGCAAATTTGTTTTTGTATCCAGAATGTCAACCCGTGATGAATATCCTGTATCTTCAAATCCGCCTGCGAAAATAACTTTGTCACCTACTGTTAAACCTGTGGGATAATAACGTGGTTTAATCTGCTTTCCTGCGTCAAGTAATATTGCAGTAATGGCATCCGGAGGAGTTACTTTTATTACGATGGTATCTTTGGAAAACAAACCCATCGCATCTGTTACGGTTAATTCAAATGAGTAGCTATCTTCAATGACACTATATACGCCGGTTTTAATTCTGTCATTAAAGTATATGTAAGTGATAGGAGCACCAGAAAGTTTTCGCCATTTATATGTTGTAATATTATTCTCCGGATCTGTTGAACCGCTGCCATCGAGTAACAGTGTATCCATCGGAAGAAAAACAATTCTATCTGGTCCTGCATTTGCGATAGGCGGCAGATTCACATCTGTCACTTTCACTTCAACAGTATCATTGTCTGTGAGCCCTCCATTATCTGTAACTGAGAGAATAAAATTGTAAATTCCTTTTCGCAACGAACTTACACGTGTTACTGCTATAGTGGAATCTTTGATTATTGAATTTTGTGGACCTGAAAGCTGCGACCATTTATAAAATTTTATCGAGCCGTCTGGGTCTGTGGAAGCTGATCCGCGCAATATTGCTGAATCTGCAGGTAATACAATAATCGTGTCATTGCCAGCGATGGATACAGGAGGATTATTTGGTGTACTGTTACAATCCCCACAGAGGAATTCTTTCTGGCACGAAAAAACTGAAATGAAAGCGGGAGCAAGTAAAAATAATATTATCAGTAATCGATTGACCTTCATTATTAATCAAGTGCTTGACTTTTCGTAAAGCGTTATTTATCTGGAATCTATTAAAAGTATCCGCTTTTTAAAATTTCCTGGGTGATAATGAAGATAATCAATAAGCCGATAGAAAATGTTTGTAGAAGTAAATGTGGTGTAATATTCAATTCATGGAGTATTATCCAAATGATGCTTAAGAAGTATAAGTGTGGTGGAATTTTAAAGTAAATTACTTTTAATCAATCAGTACTCGAGTTTCCATAATTGATCTGATAAAACACCATCCACGGCACCCCCGGTAATGTAAATAACATTATTTATCATTACGATTTCAGCGCCAACCAATTTCTTGTCAATAAATCCTTCAAACCATTGCAAAGTTTGGAGATCATAAACATTGAACTTTACCGGATTTAACCCATCTCCTGAAAAAAATACCAGGCTGGAATGGAGGCGAAATGCCTTTGATTTGAAACCGCCAATAGCATTGCACATTTCAATAAATGATACTTCTCCGGAATTGATTTTGATCACTTCAACTTTTGCTGAAGGTGTGTGATCAGTTTCATATCCTCCTGCCCAGTAAATTTTCTCATCTGCAACAATACCGGTCAGGTATAATTTAGGAACTGTAAGCTTGTCTGTTGTCCATGTATCTGTTGTTGCATTATAGATATCAACTTCTGTTCGCCGGCAACCATAATCGCCACCTGTAAAATATACCTTATCATTTACAGTTAAGGTCGTTAGGCCGTAACCAGGCTGACTTAACGACTTAACTGACCAGGCATTTATATTGATATCCAGTATGTCTATCCTGCCTGAACATCTGCCGGAGGTAGGATCATCAGATCCCCCTGCAAAAATTATTTTGTTTTGAATGTATGCACCGGTAATAAAAAATCGGGGCTGACTCAATTGAGCTACTGACCATTCATCTTTTTGTACATCATAAATATCTATGGTGGCTGAAGGAATATCACCGGCTAAAATACCACCTGCAAAATAAACTTTGTTACCTGCAGCTACTGCAGAGATATAGGTACGTGCACTGCTGAGTTCAGCTTTCTTCCATTGATTGGTCCGCGTGTCAAAAATATCCACCCTGGATGAAAGACCTGACAGCCCATAACCCCCTGCATAAAAGATTTTATCACCAGCTGACACTACAGCAGGATAATGCCTTGCTTCTGAAATTTTGCCGGCGGGAATCAGTTGAGCAATTAACTGCGGACACTGTTTAATTGCATTCACCTTAATTCTTACAGTATCCATAGAAAACAATCCACCTTCATCTTCTACCATCAGCTGAAAAAAGTAGATGCCTTCTTTCATATCCTGTACCAGCGAATTCACTGCATGTGGTCCAGGCATATAAAAAGTAGGTGGTCCTGCAATCAACGACCATGTATATTTTACGATATTATAATTAGAGTCGGTGGATCCGGTTCCTTTTAATAAAACACCGTTGATAGGAAAAGTAATTTCCTGATCAGGCCCTGCATCTGCAATTGGTGGGAGATTAATCTCCATGCGTTCCTTTATTACAACTATAACTGTATCCTGTGCTTTTAATCCTCCATCGTCGGTGACTGATAGTTGAAAAAGGTATGATCCTTTTTTAAATTTACTTACCGTTGACTTAGAAGAATCCGCATTATCTATTTTAACTTCTGACGGACCTTCCAGTTTCAGCCAGTTATATTTCAGAATTTGACCATCCACATCAAATGATGCATTACCATTCAGTGCAATCGTATCAACCGGCAGATAAAAAGAAGTGTCTTTGCCGGCAATTGCAACAGGCATTTTATTGTTACATTTTTCGCATGATAACTCCTTTGTGCAGGAATGAAATACCAGACTGCAAATCGATACAATGATTATAACAATATAAAAAAGCCTTCTCATCTCTTATAGCTACGTCGAGGATGTAAAAATGGCAGCTTCATAAGTAATGATTTTTAAGATAATTCGACATTGATTCAGCCTGATACAATTACTTAATTCGTCAATACCTAATTGACGAGCCAATCATTATTGGCTTGATCTTGTAAAAAGACTATTGCTTTTGTCTTCAAAATATACAAAGATTTTCTCAATAAAATAGCAGCCGGCTGAAATACCGGCTGCTATTATTTTAAACAAAATTTAAAAAGTTGAAGACTATTTCGCCAGGATCATTTTTTTATTAACCAATATTCGATTGCCTTCGTTATCAGTTGACTCCAGCCGATACAAATAAATGCCCGCGGCCAGTTTCGATGCCTGGAAGTTTACCTGGTGTAAACCGGCACTCATCTTTCCATCCACCAGTTGCGCAACCTTCTGGCCCTGTGCATTGTAAACAGCCAGATTTACTGCCGACTCATGCGGTATAGTATACCTGATGACTGTTGAGGACTGGAATGGATTTGGTACATTCTGCTCAAGGCTGAATCCTTCAGGTACAATGACTTCTTCTCTTTCAATGAATATCGATCTATGGTTCCCGCCATAGTCATCATCACAATTGCAGGATACGGAGTAAGCCGTTCCGTTATCATATGCTGTTGTGCCACCATGATAGACCGGTGCAAACACTTTGAATTTTGCTATTCCCGAATTACCGCTGGCATCTTTTACTGCAACATATATCGTGTATACCCTTCCGTTACCGCCTGCTTTTCGTTCACGGCGGAGGTTCACAGATTTACAATCCGATGAAATTTTAATATCCCTTGTTGTATTGCCATCACCGTTTCCACTTGCATTTTCCGGTTCATCACTGGTTACTTTTATGATGTTGACAGCGTTGACCGGAATACTGTTGCAATTGTCATCAACTGAAGTTACAAATTGAGAAACATTGATGGTTTGATAACTGCTGTTAGCCGGCCATCCCAGTATAATCGGGTGGGCAATGGTATTAATCACTGGTGCCCTGTATTCTTTAACCCTCACCTTAAAAGTCCTGACGGACTGATTGCCTGAAGCATCTGTTGCAGTAGCTGTTACGGTTGTAGTGCCGACAGGGAATACGGATCCTGATGCAGGTACTGTGGTTACAGTTACACCCGGGCAATTGTCTAAAGCTGATACCTTAAAACTTACTGCTTTGCTGCAACTATTATTTTGAACAGATGTGGTTATTTCATGCGGACAAATGATGACCGGATTTTGTCTGTCACGCACTGTTACAGTAAATGTACATTCTGCCCCTGTTGATGAAGACACTTTTACGATAGTGTTGCCTACCGGGAAAAATGATCCCGATGCTTTGCTGTATGTAAATGTTCCACAATTGTTGCCGGATGCTGTCGGATACTTAACAAATGCGCCACATAATAATGAAAGGCTGTTTACTGTGATGTTACCTGGACAGGTTAATGTACAGTTGCTGCAGCTGGCAACTGCAGGTGCAGCGATCGTTCTTACACAGAAATTATAATCACTGAATTCAATTTCAACACTGAATATTGCTCCTGTTGCTTTAAATCTTACACCGGTAAATGTATGGGAATTGCCTGCCAGTGAATTTACCGGGATAGCAACATTGTCCAGTACATTTGGATTGCCTGGTTCTATCCTCAATGTTCCGGTTGTGGGAGGATTAGTAAAATTCACAACAAGATCTGCAGTAAAATAATCATCAGCAGGGTCAAGCGTTCCATTATTGTTACATGCGCGTACATTCTTCAATGTTGCTGCAGATATTGCGCATACATCGCAACTGTTTACTGCCGGGGCCGTCAGCGTTCTTACACATTCATTGTTATCACTGAACTCTACTTCAATGGCGAATGTCGCACCGGTTGTTCTGAGTTTCACTCCTTTGAAAGTATGTGAGTTTCCCACCAGCGAACCCACTGCAATTGAAACCGGGTCAATAACATTTGGATTGCCAGGCTCTATTCTTAGTGTACCCGTTGCCGGTAGGTTTGAAAATTCGACGGTAATATCAGCTGTATAAAAATCATCTGAAGGATCACCTGTGTTATTATTGTTGCAGGCACTCACGTTACTTAATGCAGCACTGGAAATGGAGCAAATTCCATTGCAAGTAGCTGCTGGAATGATAAAAATTTCCACTTCATCCACTCCGCCCTGGCAAACGCCGGAAGGGTCATTGGTCATAAAACTGAATTTGATGCTGGAGAGTTGCTGACCAAGTGCATTCAGGTTAAAAAATGTAGAAGGATCTGTATCCGGCGTCCTGAATGTACCGAATGCAGCATTCAACTGCCAGACGCCGCCAGTGGCAAGGCCACTCAAAGTTGCGTTTAAATGAATTTCTTCCGTTGCGCAAACAGTTTGATCCGGACCTGCATTTACGAGTGCGGCCTGATCAATTGTATATTTTAGCTGGTCACTTTTAGCTGGGCAAATACCATCGGGATCATTGGTGGTCAGTGTCAGTATAATATCTCCTCCATTTGCAAGTTCTGCTGTTGAAGGATTATATGTGGCATTAAGGGTATTGGCATTGGGTGAAAATGTACCGGTACCCCCACTCCAGGTGGCACTGGTGGCAACACCGCCTATTGTTCCATTTAACGCAGGCAAAGCAGCTGTTGCACAGATTTTTATATCTTCTCCTGCATTAACTGTTGCGCCGGGAATAATGAAAATCTCCAGTTCATCCACCCCGCCCTGGCAAACGCCGGAAGGGTCATTGGTCATAAAACTGAATTTGATGCTGGAGAGTTGCTGACCTACAGTATTGAGGTTGTAAAAAGTTGAAGGATCTGTATCCGGGGTCCTGAATGTACCGAAGGCGGCATTCAACTGCCAGACACCGCCTGTGGCCAGGCCGCTCAATGTTGCGTTCAAATGAATTTCTTCCGATGAACAAACTGTTTGATCAGGCCCCACATTCACAAATGCCCCTGCATCAGAAGTTATTTCAACGGCAGTTGGATTACTCAGGCAATCATTTACATCTTTAACTACAACATTGTAGGTTCCGGCAGACAGGCCTGAGAAGGTATTTAATAATTGGAAAGTTAGACCGTTATCAACGGAGTATTGGTAAGGAGCTATTCCTCCAACGGGTGTGCCGACCTGTATTGCTCCGTTGCTGCTGGTTGTACAGGTATTTTGTTTACTTAAAGTAAAAGAAATGACCGGACATGCACTTGTGATCGCACTATTAAATGTAGTGTTTTTGTTTGGAGACTTTTGCTCCTGGTAATGATTCGTATTGGATAAAGTTTGGTGTTGACCGGGTAATTTATTTTCGAAACTATTACTGCTGAAAGAAAGATCCCAACGATTGACATTCAGAAACAGCTGATTTATATTTCCTGATTTTACGCCAGTCAGAATAGTAATTTCTGATTTATCCGGCATATAAGTTTGTGCAGTAACCTAATTGCCGGTAATTGTAGTTATTAATAACAATACGATCAATTTACAAATACATACAATGTGGGAGTCACCACAAATCGTGAAACCGGGTCTGCGTAAGGGTAGAATTCTTGTCATGCAATTGATTTTGATATTTTATTTATAGTCAGTTGTCAGAAAAATGTTGAACTGGCGTTCAGCGTTTGAACAGTTCAATCAACAAAATTTAGGTAACGAATCAGATCCTTCGACGAATTTTCTGAGTTCGGGTTGCTGGGTAAGAATTGAAAAATAGAGAACTTAATACTTACGTCGAAATAATTTACGATAAAAGCTTTGTTGGAATCAGGCTAATGCATCAGTTCGTGGGAAAGCACATTAAAAAAGTAGAATTGCATTTATCCTTTCGATAGGAGTGGATAGAAAAATGAGTTAAAGTAATTTACAATGAAAATCGGTCAAGTGCAAATTCTTTTTCAGCATTTCTGATACCGATTGATTGATAAGCATATACGTGTGGTTTTTTCATTTGCACATCCCTGGCCTGAATAATTCCTCTATAGTCGCTTCATTATTATCGGCAATAAATGAAATGCCTTTGGTCAAGGCCGGATTTCATGATGACTTGAGATATGATTTGTCTGTGAGTTCAAATAATTTTATTATTCTCTCTCCAAAAAAAGTTGATTTTTACAGTTATCTCTTAAGAGCCGGATTGATTTCATTTTGTATAACTGCATCGTATAGTTGTCAATTTCAATTAATGATTATGAACATTAACTAATCAAAAGATTCTGCAATATGAAGATAGCGGCCGAATTAATTGTACAATATACCGCAGTGCCACGAAAGAGAATATGTTACCGCTTTTCTATTATATAAATTTTGTAACGAAAATAAATCCAGAAGTGCATATTTTACAATGGTTCAGATGGTAGACAATGGTATTTTTTTCATTGCAATAATTTCCCTTTCCTTATTGAAAAAAATGAATAATAAAATGCTTTAGATATCTGTAAGTTAGTCGTAATAAAAAAGGTTGCTCATTCGTCTTGAGCAACCTTTTCAATTACTAATTTCTGAAATTTATTTCACGAGTCTTCTGTGGTAATTAACCTGTCCGACATGATAACTTAAATGCTTCAGGAAAAACACGAGCATATATTCAGTTGTCATCGCTTCTTCAAAAATGATTAAAGGAAAGTTGCTATCGAGCTCTTTTTTTGAAACCTGTTCCAACGTATCAGTAACAATTCTTTTTGAGTTGGCAATTTCCTCAAGCAATTTCTGGCGGGGAATATTTTTCAGTTTGAATTCTGCGTCCCTGTTGCGGATGTAACCTGAGTCTCCAAGTGTAGCACCTATAAAATGCTGAAGGCTGCCGGTAAGATGTAAACACATATTTCCTCCACTGTTTAAAATGCCTTCCTGCACTTTCCACAGTTGCTCATCTGATTCGTATGCACTAATCTCTTCTGCCAGCTTATCTAACTCTTTTTCATACAAGTCTATCAATACCGTGGTGATCATATTTTATTTTTTCGGATGCCAAAGTAACAAAACAAGTTTGTTATTGCCCATTAAAATTTTATTGTTTTTCGAAATAAAAAAAATAAAAAGCTTTGTTTTCAGCCGCTGGTGAAAAATGTTTTACCGGATGTCTTTTATAATCAGATCAAAACCTGCCGAAGTTCCTTCTATTTTGAGCATGACAGGATACATGTCGTTGTTTAATATCCACATCCTTGTTCCTCCTTCTGCAGTTTCAGCATATATGGCATCGTAAATTTTACCACCGATGCTGATTTCCTTTCCTTCAGGTATTTCCTTTAATGCAAACTCCATTCCATCGTACTTACCTTTTTTCTGTTCTTTGAGTGATTTTAAAAAAGGACGCGACACTATACCCAGTGTTTGACTTTCATCCAATCTCCTTTCTTCTCCTTGTACAGGTTCGTCCCAGTTCAAAGAAACCCCTTTATCAAGATTTGCTTTGGCGTTCACAAATTTCCCGGTTACAGAGCCATTAGACAAATCGAAGTCGAAAATCAGTTCACCATCTTTTGTGCTGGCAATTTTCATAATTAATGGAATAGACTGCCCCTGCATTAATATTTCATATTCCAATGTTAGACCTGAGACAAGTGCCGGATTTACTTTTGCACTTTGAGAAAATGCTGTAAAGCACAGCAACAGCAGAACATTTGCGAAAAGGATTTTTTTCATTTTGAGTAGTTTATTTTAAAACTATTGACACTCAAACTTCCTGAAA
Source organism: Chitinophagales bacterium (assembly GCA_031425315.1). Taxonomy (GTDB): domain Bacteria; phylum Bacteroidota; class Bacteroidia; order Chitinophagales; family Chitinophagaceae; genus Pollutibacter. Next base: position 51,780 of record JANPJC010000298.1, on the reverse strand, counting down.
AGTGATTGAAATGATCATTTTATTTTCGATTTAAGCTGCAACTGCCCAAAAAAGAATGAGGTTCAGTATATCCGCAATTTCTAAATTGAAAGGTCTTTTATGGGAGAAACTATTGCAGCCTATGCCGGGGTATCTAAAATATTATTCTTTAAGTACCTGAAATTCAGTGTTTTAAATCAAGCCAAATTGATCTTCTTGTGAACCGATTTCCGCAGCAAAAAAACATGTAATATTTAGCTTCCTTCAGGCATAAATCTGCTACCTTTGCCCTCCCCAAATCAGACCTGACAAAACAGGCTGAAATTTACCAAAAGGAGGACTTAAATAGTGGAAGAAAACACAACACTACCAACAATCCCTGCTGTAGTTCCTACAGCACATGATGATTTTGACTGGAGCATTGACAAAAGAAATGTTGCCAGCTACAACACGGCAGAAAAAGAAAAATATGATGCAGTGTATGAAGGGACTTTCAAATCGATCACTGATGGTGAAATGATTGAAGGCACACTGGTTGCACTTACCAAAACTGATGCGGTGATTAACATCGGTTTCAAAAGTGACGGACTTGTTTCACTGAACGAGTTCCGCGATCTTCCAAATATCAAACTTGGCGACAAAGTGGAAGTTATGGTTGTAGAGAAAGAAGACCGTGAAGGCCATCTACATCTCAGCCGTAAACAGGCGCGTATCACCAGGGCCTGGGAAAGAATTGTTGAAGTACACAAAACCGGTGATGTTGTTACCGGGTTGGTTACCAGCAAAACTAAAGGTGGTCTCATTGTTGACATTTATGGAATGGAAACCTTCCTTCCTGGTTCGCAGATCGATGTGAAACCTGTTACCGATTACGATCAGTTTGTTGGCAAAACAATGGAATTCAAAGTGGTTAAAATTAATGAAACCATTAAGAATGCGGTTGTTTCGCACAAAGCGCTTATTGAAAGCGATATCGAGGCACAACGTGCTGAGATTATGGGCAAACTTGAAAAAGGTCAGGTACTGGAAGGAACCATCAAGAATATTACCGACTTCGGTGCATTCCTTGATTTGGGTGGTGTTGATGGCTTGCTGTATATCACTGATATCAGCTGGGGCCGAATCAACCATCCTTCAGAAGTGCTGAAGATGGATCAGAAACTGAACGTTGTGGTATTGGATTTTGATGATGAAAAACGTCGTATCAGTCTCGGTTTAAAACAGTTAACGCCTCACCCATGGGATACCCTTCCTGAATGGGTAACCGAAAATGCATCCGTAAAAGGCAAAGTTGTAAACATTGAAGATTACGGTGCATTCCTTGAAATTCTTCCTGGTGTTGAAGGGTTGGTTCACGTGAGTGAAATCACCTGGGCTAATTCACCAATTAACGCAAAAGAGTTTTTCAAACTGGGTGACGAATACGAAGCAAGAATTGTAACGCTGGATAAAGACAGCCGCAAGATGAGCTTATCGATCAAACAGCTATCTGTTGATCCATGGAGCGAAATCGAAAATAAATACCCTGTTGACAGCCGTCATCAAGGAACAGTGAAAAACATTACTCCATACGGTGTATTTGTTGAACTGGAACCCGGCATTGGTGGTATGATTCATATCAGCGACCTGAGCTGGTTGAAACGCTTTAACCATCCTTCTGAGTATACGAAAACAGGTACACAGATTGATGTGGCGATCCTTAACATCGATAAGGAAAACCGTAAGCTTCAACTCGGTCACAAACAGCTGGAAGAAGATCCATGGAACACACTCCAGGATACATTCGCAGTAGGCACTGCACATGAAGGAACTGTTACGCGTAAAGATGATAAAGGTGCAATTGTACAATTACCATATGGACTGGAAGGTTTCGCACCTAACCGTCACCTTGCAAAAGAAGATGGTAAAACAGTTGTTGCCGATGAGGCAGCTCAGTTCATGGTGATCGAATTCGATCGTAATGAAAAGAGAATTGTACTCAGTCATACACGCATTTGGGAGCAAGTGAAAGCTGAAGAGAAAGAGGCAATTGTGAAAGAGAAAAAAGCTGAAGCTGTTAAAACCAAAAAAGCAGTAAAAGATGTTCAGGGCAAAGTGGAGAAAACCACATTAGGTGATCTCGGCGTGCTGGCAGAATTGAAGAAGAAAATGGAAGGTGGAAGTGAAGATGAAACTGCAGCTCCTGAAGAAAAATAAGCTGAAGTAACTTTAATATTAAATCCCGTCCCGCCTTTGGCGGGACGGGATTTTTTTATCTGTCAATTTTGTACAATACTGACTCATTAAAATCTAAGAGAGAATGCATAAGATGATCTGCGGCTAGCCACCTCGTTTCATGATGGCGCGATGGTTCAGGTACTACAACACATTTCATACGGGCGGCCTTTGCAGCTATCATTCCATTAAAAGAATCTTCAAAACATACGCAGGCAGAAGGTTTGCTGCCCAATGCCAGGGCACAGTCGAGGTACACCTGAGGGTGTGGTTTCCCGTATGGCAAGTGTTCCGCTGATGCAAATGCCATGAATGTATTTTGCAGACCAGTTCTTTCAATCATTGCATCAACCAGCGCCAGTGGAGAAGAGGTGGCGAGACCTATTTTAAACTTCTTCCTGTGAAAAAAGGATATTGTTTCTTCCACTCCAGGCATAATTTTTCCTCCGTCTCTGATTTTACCAATGACCGAACTTGTGATTGCTTTTTCAGTGGCTGGTAATAAAGTGCGGTCTGCATTGTGTCGTTCAAACCAGAAATCCAGAAACTCTTTAGTCCGTAAGCCGATGGTCAGTCCGTATTCTTCCTCGCCAATTTTAATTCCGAGTGCGCCCATCACTTCCAAAGCGGCCTCATACCAAAGCGGCTCAGAATCAATGAGTAAACCATCCATATCAAAAATAACAGTGTTTAGATACATGGTAGCAAATGTAATTCATCTCCGGAAAGAGACTGATAAAGACTAACTGCCGCAATTGGTAATGATAGCATAATTACAGTGAAATCCTTTACCAATAAACATTTTGCAGGTTATAGAAAATAGCTTCTGCATCAAACTGAAAGTACAGAAACATACCAAATCCACCAGTTTCTCCGTTCAATTGCTATCAACCCCTTTAAACCAGTTTTAGAGTAAAACCCTAACCCCAAATGATACGCTATATTATTATAGTTATATCGTCATGCCTTTTTTCATCTGTTACTTTAGCGCAACTTGAAGTTTCAGGATCATTTCATAACCTAAGCAAACCCAATGGCGGCCCGGTTTCTACGGGAGACATTATTGAGATCAGAGCAGTTATTTCTGTTCCTAAATTTACAGACATTACCCGTTTGCGTTACACTGATGTAGTTCCTGCAGGTACTGTTTATATGCCTAATACATTAAAGGCCATAACCAATGAGGGCGTTTATGGTGGATTAATTGGAAACACAGGTGTGTATACTGATGTTGCAGGTGATGACAGGGGGACTGTTACAGGTACTGACATACAAATCAATATAGGTGATGCTGCCGGAAATGGTACAGCAGCAACAGATGGCGGAAATGTTTCGGGTGGAGTAACAGTACCAAGATATCAGGACAGGGCAACAATCATACAAGCCGCTTACCAGGTGCAGGTTACCGCAGCAACTGACGGCTCTGTTGCTTTGGGCGGAACATTCAGATATCGCAATTCTTCATCTGCTGATATTATCAACAACGTTCCTGCCCGTACGCTCACCATTTTACCGGAACTGAGTTGTAATGGTCAGGGTTTCACCAATTTTATTGCAGCCGAATCGGGAGGGACTTTTGGAAATGGAACCGCTCAAAACAGAGGTTCATCAGCTAACGCGATTGATTTTTCATACACACCTATAACGATGTGGACGCCTGATGATGGATCATATACCATTATCAAAAATTCCAGTCCTACTCAATATACCGGCGGAAGTCCCGGCCTTACAGATAAGGTTTTTGGTATCTGGGATATCGCCGGTGATCATACCGGAACATACGACGGTTTGGGCAATCCGCCGGCAGGTAACGGCGCCAATGGCGGATATATGTTGCTCGTAAATGCTTCTTATGCACCTAACTCTATCTTCTCAACAACAGTTACTGGCTTGATGGCCAATACCACCTATACTTTAAGTTTTTGGTTACGTAATATCTGTGCGATGTGTGGATATAACCCGGCGACTGGTGACCCTGACCCATCTCCGGGAGTAAGGCCTAACCTCGCTTTTGAAGTCAATGGATTAGATCTTTATACAACCGGTGACTTAAATTATACGGGACAATGGGTTGAAAAATCTTTTACATTTAATTCCGGATTATTAACTTCTGCTAACATCACTATTAAGAATAACGCACCTGGCGGTGGAGGTAATGATTGGCAGCTCGACGATATCAGTATCACTTCTTGTCTTTCAATATTGCCTGTTAAAATCAGTGACTTTAATGGCAGTTATGTAAACAGGGGAGTACGGTTGGTTTGGAAAGCAGAAGGCATTAATGAAGTAGAAAGTTTTATCGTGGAATATAGTAATGATGGCAAAGAGTTTAAAGAAGCTGGTATTCAAAAAGTAATCAGCGGTGCAAAAAACTATTCGTTTATTCATGATCGGCTTCCCGTAAATAAAACTTATTACAGGCTAAAAAATATTTCCAAAAAAGGGACGCCGGTTTATAGCGGTATAATCATCGTGCGAACCGGTGGCGAAATTCCGCAACAGATAAGATTAATAAATAATCCTTCCGGACCCATTCCGACATTCAGTGTTTCATCTGATAAAGAAGAAGATGCTGATGTTGCTATCACCGATATGGCCGGTAAAACGCATGTTAATTTCAGGCAACGTTGTATAGCAGGAACAACAGGTTTTACACTGCCCGCAGGACGAAGGCTTAGTCCGGGAGTTTATATTGTGCGTTTCAATTTTTCAGGCAAGCAAATCAATAAGCGTCTTGTGGTAACTGCACAGTAATTTAATTAAGATATTATCAAATAATTTTTTAGTGAGAGTTGACATAATTCACATTGTGTACTTTAAATAGCGTACGCCATTCTTATTATTTTCTTATCTTTCGTTCCTTGTTGGTGTAATTACTTGCCTGGACATGAGTACGTTTACGGAACGATTAAAACATATAAGTTTTGTAAGAAAGATTGTTTACGCTGTGATAGGGATTGTTACCTATCCGGGACTGGCTATTTTAAACAGAATTAAAATATCCGGCACAGAACACATCAGGGATTTACCGCGGCGTAATGTGCTTTTTGTCAGTAATCATCAAACTTATTTTGCTGACGTAATTACTTTCCTTCATATTTTTTGCGCTGTAAAATGGCGGAAAGAAAACAGGCTTGGATTGCCATACTATTTACTCAATCCTTTTTCCAATGTATATTTTGTAGCTGCAGAAGAAACTATGAAAGACAACTGGATCAGCAGGTTGTTTGCATTGGCCGGGGCACTTACTGTTAGACGAACCTGGCGTGCAGAAGGTACAGAAGTGAGGCGTAATCTGAATCCCGCAGACACACGGAAAATTCAACGCGCTCTGGATACCAGTTGGGTGATTACTTTCCCACAAGGCACTACCAAGCCTTTTGCGCCGGGGCGCAGGGGCACAGCTTATATTATAAAGGAGAATAATCCTGTTGTGATTCCCGTGGTCATCAACGGCTTCTGGAGAGCTTTTAATAAGAAAGGGTTGAAGTTCAAAAAACGCGGCACTTTACTTTCGGTAAAATTTAAAGAGCCAATGGAGTTTGCTGAAGATGAAAGTATCGAAAGTATTCTCGACAGAGTGATGGATGCCATAGAGCAAAGCAATAAATATATGATGAAGGGAAAGCATCATTTAATGACTATCATCGATAAATGACTCATCGGACCTGATCAATAGCTCATTTCCTCATCTAAATCAGGTTGTTAATTTTTGATCTGCATTTTTTTCAATCACTGAAGGATAGATACTTTGAGATTTGATTTGGTACAAATTGAAGTAGGCTGCAATCCGGCAATAAATAATTACGCTATATCACAATAGTATAGAAAATTTCTTCTGATCTTTTTTAACAGATGAAAAAGGCGTACTCTGATATTTCATGAATACTTTGTGAGACATTTATTCCTGATATTAATCTACAATATTGAATATGTTATCACTTCCGGGCCGCCTTCTATATGTATTGATATTCCTGGTATTTCCTTTCATATTGCAGGCTCAGGTAAATATCAGTGGCCGCATATTAAATGATGAAAACGGAGATGCAATTGCTAATGCTTCAGTATATCTCAACAACACAACAATTGGCGCAACTACAAATTCGAATGGTGATTATATATTGAAGGGGGTAATGCCGGGTGTATATGAAATTATAGTATCTCATGTTAGTTATGATATGCTGTTGCATAAAATTGAAGTAGTTAACCAGGATTTACGATTCATTTTCAGGGTTGTATCCAAAATAAAACAGATGCGCAATGTTGTTATAATGACAAGAGATTTACGCAAAGAATGGATGAACCTATTCAGGCTGTATTTTATCGGAGATAATATCGCTGCGTCAAAAACAAAAATTTTGAATGAAGAAGATGTGATGTTTGAGAGAGGCGAAACTAAATCTGTGATGAAAGCTTTTTCAGAAACACCGCTCATAATAGAAAACAGGGAATTGGGTTATCGAATATATTTTGATCTCATTGAATTTTATTATGATAAGGAAGAACTGCGGACTTTCTATGCAGGTTATAGCCGGTTCGAAGAATTGGATAAAGATGGCGAACCTGGTAAAAAATGGATAAAGAATCGTGAACGGATTTATCGTGGCAGTACGATGCATTTTTTTCATTCAATGCTGGCAAACAAAGTGGAAGAGGAACAATTTTCAATCTATTTAACCAGAGATGACACGTCTGCGTCCAGAAACGTTTCCAGCGATAATAAAAACAATTTTAACCAGCCTAACAATGAAAAACGTCCTCGTATTGCTTTTGCAATAAAGCCCGCAGATATTTTCTTTCGGGGAGATAGTACACAGGGAAGATTTTATTTTGATTGGAACGGTCAGCTTAATGTCCGTTATAAAAAAGATCCTTATGGAAAGAAATACCTGCAGAATCGCGGCCTGTTTGCAGGATTGCTCCCCGTAGGTACACAATCGGCTATCGACTTACTTCAGAAGCCAGCATTCCTGGCGATGAATGGAACGCTGGAAAATCCTTTATCAGTGCAGTATTCCGGATACTGGGCCAATGAACGAATGGCGAATTTATTGCCGATAGATTATAGATCATTTAATAAATAGGGCTTTTAGTTCCAGCGCATCGTCGGGCTTCATCTTTCCGCCGAGGATCAATCTTAGTTGCCTGCGGCGCAAGGCTCCATCGAAGATTGCGATTTCGTCGTCGGTTTCAGGGATAACCTGCGGTACTTTACTGGGTTTGCCCGCCTCATCCAGCGCAACAAATGTATAATACGCAACATTGCTTTTGTATCGCGACTGCTGCCTGAGGTCTTCACCCCATACATTCATATGCACTTCCATAGAAGTAGTGAAAGCGCGGCTCACTTTTGCGCTGATGTGCACAACATTTCCGAGTTTAATCGGCGACTCAAATGAGATATTATCTACCGAAGCTGTTACAACAGGAGCGCTGCAATGCTTACTGGCGGCTAAGGCTGCGGCGATATCCATCCAGTACATCAGCCGGCCGCCCATCAGGTTACCAAAAAGATTGGTATCGTTCGGCAAAACCAGTTCTGTCATTATAATTTCACTTGCTGACGATTTTTTAGGTTCCAAAATTTATCGTTTATAATTTATTAATTAGTTAATGATATACGATCAGATTTCTATTTGTTCACATTTAGAAAGAAAAACAGGATCAATGTCGGCTGCTATTCCTGGCTCGTCGGATATTTCAAGAAAATAATTATTATACTTTGCACCTCCGATAACCGGGTCTTCCAATTGTCCCAGCAAACAGGTATCGAGATCGTAGAAAACAATATTATCATTAGATAAAGCGAAATGGACTTTTGCTGTAAGGGCCAGCCGGCTTTCCAGCATTCCACCAAGCATGCAGTGTACGCTGTAAGAAGCTGCGGTGTCAGCAATTTTTTTCGCTTCAAGCATGCCGCCTGATTTAGCGAGTTTGATATTTATATAATCGCAGGAATCTGATTCAATCAACCGTATTGCGTCATAATGATTAAATACACTTTCATCTGCCATGATGGGAATGGGCGACTGTTTCCTGAGCAACGGTAGCAGGTAGTCGAAATGATGATGTATAGGCTGTTCGCAAAATTCGATATTGTATGGTTCAAGCGCATTTAACGTTGCCTCCGCAGTATCATAGTCCCATCCCTGATTAGCATCAATTCTTAAACCAATATTTTCACCCACTGCTTCGCGAATTAATCTCACTCTTTCAACATCTTCATGCCCTTTTTTTCCCAGCTTAATTTTAATTATCGTTACACCGTTCTTTACAAACTCTATAGCTGTTGCCGCCATTTTTTGGGGTTCGTCAATTCCGATGGTAAGATCTGTTTGAATTTGTTTGCGGCTGCCTCCCAGATATTTGTACAGCGGCATTTCCTGGGCTTTAGCAGCAATATCCAGCAAAGCCATATCATATGCACTCTTAATTGTGGTATTGAAAGCAATGTAGTCATCAAGTTCTTTCAATCGCGCGCTAACATCACCAGCATTTTTTCCTTTTATGATCCTGGCAAAATCCTGCGCAACATGAAAACAGGTTTCCTGAGTTTCTCCCACCAGCATTGGAAATGCTGAACATTCACCCATACCTGTTATGCCGTCTTCTGTATATATGCGTATGAAAGTATTTTGTGCAACTGTAGACACTTCCGTAGCGATCACGAAAGGCTCCATAGGAATTGCAAGTTTAAATATTTCTGTTTTTGTAATGTTCAGACTCATATTGCCGAAGATAAATCTTTTCGTTCTGTATGTGTTGTTTCAGGGCTGTTTTCTGTTTATTGTTTAGGGTTGGTTTACACACTAATTACTCCACCACTGTTAAATGTTATCATATATACAATCGAAATACAACAGTTGCCTGTTCATACTGTTCTTATTTGCACAATTCACATTTATGAACAAATTATTATCCAGAACAATCTTCAGTTTCGTCTTATTGATTTCAGCAGGTCAGTTATTTGCACAACAGAAAGATGTTGTTGATATTGCGATTGGCTCACCTGATCATACTACATTAGTTGCAGCGGTGAAGGCTGCCGATCTTGTATCTGTATTAAAAGGAAAAGGTCCGTTTACTGTTTTTGCACCCACCAATGATGCATTCGCAAAATTACCTGATGGAACGGTTGCCACGTTATTGAAACCGGAAAACAAAGCAAAACTTGCAGCAGTACTTACTTATCATGTTGTAGCCGGTAATCTGAGTGCAGCTGATGTAGTTGCTGCTGTAAAAAAAGGAAATGGAAAAGCAGAAGTAAAAACAGTAAATGGTGGTATTTTAACTGTTACGCTTGATGGTGCCAAAGTAAAACTTACTGATGCAAACGGAAATTCATCTTATGTAACTGCTGCTGATTTAAAAGGTAGCAATGGTGTGGTGCATGTGATTGACAGTGTGGTATTGCCGAAATAGACAGTAGATAGTAGACAGTAGAAGGTAGACGGTAGACAGTAGAGAACAGCCAATACATTTAAAGGTGAGCAGTGAGCAGTAAGCAGGAAACAGCCAATATGTAGTTGGTAGTCAGTAGATGGTAGACAGTAGAGAACAGCCAATACATTGGAAGTGAGCAGGAGGCAGTAAGCTGGCAACAGCCAATATATGGTTGGTAGATTGTAGACGGTAGATAGTAGAGAACAGCCGATGTATTATGTTTAGTTTGTTGTTTGCAAAAATGCAGGGAAGTGGAATGAAAATGTTTCGTCAAAAATGACTGACAGTTTTCTTTCCGCTTTTTTGTTTCTATATGTGAGTCAGCTATAGGACAGCCGATACAGATCATATATTTTAAGTTGTACGTTAATTCATCGACTGGAGACCGTTGATTTGTGTTGACAACTTTGCGGGAATACAGCATAAGTCAATCAGCCAGACCCCACTGATTAAAAGTAGTGTGTCGAAGAACGACGTTTTAGTAGTTGCAAGGCATGCCTTGCAGCTACTAAAACGGACAGCCATAGCAGTTGTATAGAAATACAAACAGCCATTACGAGTGCGTACACAGTAGCGAAGATATTGATAAGCGGCTATTCACTTCGCACCTCGCACCTCTTACTTCTAACTTTTTACAAATTTACTCATTGACATATTCACATATTCACCTGCATTCAGAAGTCCAGTGTTTTCAGGAATTCCTCTGCAGTAAACAGGTGATGCTTTTTTTTCTCATCACTCATTTTGTCAAAGGTGTTTATAAGCATGCCGAGCCGCGGATTTGACAAAAAGAAATCCCGATGTATATGCATAAAACGCCAAAATAGTCCATCCCAGGTTTCCATCCAGGTTTTTCCGGTTTGCGGTACAACAGATTTTTCCCAGTTGCCCATCTTCATTAAATAATTGCTACCACTGATATATGGTTTCGTTGTCATTAATCCTCCGTCCGCAAATTGCGTCATTCCATATGTGTTAGGGACCATTACCCAATCATATGCATCAATATACATTTCCATGAACCAGCGATAAACGTCATCGGGGTCAAATTCACATAAAAGAAAAAAGTTGCCCATCACCATTAATCTTTCTATGTGATGAGCATACGCATACTTCAATGTTTTTTTAATGACCTGATCAACCGGAACAATTCCTGTTTCACCAGTCCAGAATGATGCAGGTATTTTTCTGCTGAATTGCCAATAGTTTTTAGTCCGTTGTGTGCTGCCTTCTCTTTCATAAACAATGCGAATAAATTCACGCCATCCTATTATTTGCCGGATAAATCCTTCCAGTGCATTTAACGGGATTTCATTTTGAGATGCATAAGATAATGTTTCTTCTATCACCTGCTCAGGTTCCAGCAATCCGGTATTTAGCATCGGGGACAGTATTGAATGAAACAGAAAAGGTTCATGCGCGGAGAATGCATCTTCATAATCTCCAAAAGCTGTCAGTCGCATCTTTAAAAAATCGTTCAGCAAATTATCTGCGTCATGAAAAGTCCAGGCCCAGGGAAACCGGCTTTCATGCGGTGGGTCAGCAATACCTATATTTTCATTGAAATGTAAACGTGTATATTCAATTGCTTCTTTGATATATAGATCTTCAACAGGGAATGTATAATTTGGAACTTTAAAATCCTTAGGTAACTTTTTTCTGTTTTCACTGTCGTAAGTCCACTTGCCCCCAATGGGCTTGCCATCATCCTCCAGTAAAATATTTCTTTTTTTTCGCTGCCAGGTATAAAAATCAGTCTGGAAATATTTTTTGGATTTGGCAAAATATTCTTCAACGTCTTCCATGGTATTCAGAAAAGCTGGAGTCGGATATTTAATCAATTCGATATTGTTCGATTTTGCAGTTGTAGTTAATCTATTATTCAACCAGCTGTCAATAGGGTCAGCATAATGAAGAACCTTTATTCCCTGTGAAGCGAGGTCAGGAATCAACTGGCGAATGTCATGCAATGGATCAGTGGCGTCAATATAGAAAACCTGATACCCTTTTATTTCAAGTTGTTTTCTATACCATTGCATGGACGCCCTATGTAGAATAATTTTTTGTTTATGAAAAGGGTATTGAGTAAAAAATAGCCATTCTTCCACCATCACCACCGGGCGTCCTTTAGTGAGTGCGGGATGTGCACGAAATAGCTGATGTGGAAAAATGAGTGAGCATTCTTTCATATTGCTTCAAACAATATTTGTTAAAGAATGTTTTTAAGCAAACCCATGTATGGAGAAGCTTAATCATAAAAAAGTATTTATCGCCGGAGCGACAGGTGCAATCGGAAAACATTCTGCTAAATTGATAGCTGCAAGTGGTGCCGAACTTTTCTTATCCGCCAGAAACCGGGAGTCATTGTACTTGGTTGGAGAAGAATGCGGTGTGAAGTCTGACCATCTTTTTGTAATGGATATTACAAATGAAGAAGCAGTAAATCAGGTTGCAGCAAGTATATTGGCGACAGCAGGGCAAATGGATATTGTAATCAACGCCGCAGGCATTGGCCTGATTAAACCGGTGGAACAAATTTCCCTATCAGAATTTATGGATGTAATCACGGTGAACCTGGTGGGTACGTTTTTACTGGTTCGAGCTTTTTTGCCACCGATGAAAGAATCTAAGAAAGGATTGATTATAAATATTCCTGGTATATTAGGAAAAGTACCCATGGCAGGCGCCGCGGCTTATAGTGCAAGTAAGTACGGTATTACGGGAATGATGCAAAGTATTCGAAAGGAAATTGAACGTACTAATATTCGGATTACGAATTTATACCTGGGCGGGGTTGATAGTCCATTTTGGGATAATATAGATTTGCGGGTACAGCGTGATAAAATGGTGCAGGCAGAAGAAGCCGCCAGGGCGATTTGGTTTTTATGTCAGCAGCCGGAAAGTGGGGTGGTGAATGAAATGGTGCTGCAGCCTTTTAATCATCAGGTTGTTTAGTCTTTAGTCGGTAGACTAAAGACATCGCAGACTAAAGACATCGTCGCTGTCTTTAGTCTGCGACTAAAGACTAAATACATCATTATATTTGCCCTATGAACCCTGCTCCTTCAGCACTCTCTTTCGACAATACGGCTAATGCGTTTGAGTACAAGACTGATAAAGAACTGCGTAAAGCGCACTTTCTTTTTTCTTCAATGAGTTATCAAACGTTGGTGTCAACAGGTATTAAGCTGACGACCTGGGCAATGAAAATGAGGTTGCCTATTAACGGGATTATCCGGAATACAATTTTTGAACAATTTGTGGGAGGGGAGTCGCTGAATGAAACTGCTCCGGTGGCGAGGAAGTTGGGAAAGTTTGATGTGGAGGTCATTCTGGATTATGGAGTGGAAGGAGGTGAAAGCAGCGAGGCTGCGTTTGATCATGCATGTGATGAATTTATTCGCGTGATTGATTATGCAGCTACCCAGCCTAATATTCCGTTCATGAGTATCAAAGTGACGGGTATATCGCGGTTTGCGCTGTTAGAGAAACTGGATCATTCGGTAGAGGCACATGCAGGAACTTTAATGAAAAGATTTGCAGCGGCATTTGACACTTTAAGTGAGGCAGAACGTAACGAATGGACACGAATCCGTAACCGTATGCACAAGATTTGTACCCGCGCCGCGGAAAAAAAAGTTGGTGTACTTGTTGACGCGGAGGAAACCTGGATACAGGATCCGGTGGATGTACTGACGATGCAGATGATGGATGAATTTAATAAAGACAAAGTGGTGGTATACAATACTATTCAACTATATCGCCACGACCGTTTATCTTTTTTAAAAGATTCTGTGGACGCTGCGGAGAAACGTGGATTTGTTTTGGGTGTGAAGCTGGTACGTGGAGCATATATGGAAAAAGAAAGGGCAAGGGCAGAAGCTAACGGATATGCATCACCTATTCAGAAAGATAAAGCGTCTACAGACAATGATTATAATGATGGAATTAATATCTGTGTAGATAATATTGATAAAGTTGCTTTCATTGTAGCATCTCATAATGAAGGCAGTAATCTTCTCGCTGCGCAATTGTTGGAAGAAAAAGGATATAGTCACCGTCATCCTCATGTACATTTTTCGCAGCTGTATGGGATGAGTGACAACATTACATTCAACCTGGCGAAAGCAGGATATAGTGTGAGTAAGTATTTACCTTTTGGACCTATTCGTGATGTTATTCCTTACCTGATGCGTCGTGCACAGGAAAATAGTTCGGTGGCCGGGCAAACGGGCAGGGAGTTGGGGTTGATAAAGAAGGAGCTCGCGAGGAGAAAGTGAATGCGGGTTACAGGTTGCGGGTAGCTGGTTACAGGTTGCTGGTAGCTGGTTGAATAGCCAATACAGTTTAGAGTATAATTTTTATCGTTTTTAAATTGGAGTTTGGACACAGAGGTATTGCGCTTACACAAAGAAACAAAGGACACAGAGAGAACCGCCAATTCAGTTCTAAGTTGTAGGTTTTACGTTCCAGGTTGAACTACCTGAACATTGTTTAAAACTGTAATAAAAAACGGTAATAAGGAAGTATTTTTTCACTCCCCTATTACCGTCTTCCAGCCTTACCGGCAGATATTGTATTCAGATGCGAAGCATCCCATCATTTTAAATATTTATCATACCAGGCGATATATCTTTCAAACCTGTCTTTCTGGAAAGATGGCAAACTGATACCATGAAATTGTCCGGGATAAATGATCAGCTCAGTAGGTGTGCCAATGGATCGCAGGGCCTGGTACATTTGTTCGCTACCAATAGCGGGGACATTAAAATCTTTTTCACCCACCATAAATAATGTTGGTGTTTGAATTTTATCTGCATTTAAAAATGGGGAAGACATTTTCAGATATTTCTCATAATTGTTGTCTTTCCAAGGTTGCCCGATTTCATTATCCAGCTGTAAAATGTATTGATCCACACCATAAAGAGAAAGCTGTAATGCGCTTCCGGCGCCACTTGCAGCGGCTTTGAAACGGGTGTCTTTTACAATACTGTAGTTTGTGAGTATACCTCCATAGCTCCAGCCACCAATACCCATTCTGTTGGCATCAACAATTCCTTTGCTTACAAGGTAGTCCGCAGCGCCCTGAATATCCAACACCTCTTTATTGCCCCAGTCTGCATAAATAGCTTTACTAAAAGCAATACCTCGGCCATTGCTTCCCCTGTAATTTACTGCCACCACTGCATAGCCTTTAGCCGCAAGCATCTGTCGGGAAAGGTCAAACGAAAATTCGTCCTGCGCTACCGGTCCGCCATGGATAAAAAATATAACCGGAAGTTTTTCAGCTTTCACACCATCAGGTATAAAAAGCAAATTTGAAACCGTTGCACCATCTGAACTTTTTGAATTGAACTTTTCCATTTTTGCAAAAGAAATGTTTGAAACAAATGAATCCTGAATTTTGGTGAGTCTACGCAGATTGCTATTTTCCAAAGCGTAATATTCAGAAGGCAATGACGGCTCCGACATTGAAGTTAGCCAATATCCGTTTGGATGCAATTCAATCGAACCGAACGATCTGTTACCGCTGATTAGTTTCGTCATATTACCAGAGGGAAAATCATATGTGGCAATATATCGTTCACAATCATCTGTTACAAGAACTGCGATTTTGTTTCCATCTTTATTCCAACGTGCAGAAGATACCGGACGGTCCAATGATTTACTTAATAGTTTAGGTTCCCCTCCAGATGCCGGTACGGTACACAATATGGATTGATCGTACATAATATAGTTCTCATCCGAAGTGCTGCGTTGATAGGCAATTGTTTTGCCGTCCGGACTCCATTGCGGATTACCATCGCTACCTTTCCATGTAGTTAGCGTACGTGGAGTGGCACCAACTTTCGCATCAATGATAAAAATATCGCTGTTGGAATTTTTATCCGGATCTTCTGTTGTGTTGCTTACATATGCAATTGAAGAAGAATTCGGACTCCATTGAGCCTGTCCTTCGTTGTAATTTCCTCTCGTCAGCGTATCATATTTTTTAAGTAGTACGTCAAACAAATAAAGGTGCGTTTTGCGGGTGTCGTATTGGTAGCCGCTCACGTCAGCTTTAAAACGATATTTATTGATAACGTAAGGTTTGGCGCCTTTTATCTTTGCAGTGTCTTCGTAATCTTTGATAGAGAGAAGTAGTTTTTTGCTATCGGGACTCCATTCATAATCGTTCAGGTCGCCTTTTACATCAGTTAATTTGATGCCTTCTCCGCCGAGCCGGTTGAGCAGGAACACCTGGCTACCGCTTAGGTTACGGGAAGCAGTAAACGAAATATACTTTCCATCAGGACTGAATTTCGGATTGCCTTCACCGTCGGGTGTATTGGTAAGTTGAATATTATCTGTACCATCCCAACGCATCATCCATATATCAGTATTCCTTCTGTCTTTTGCGGAGTCGGTGGTGCTGAGTGTATAGACGATCCATTTGCCATCAGGAGAAATCTGCGCGCCGCTGGTTGATTGAAGGCGGTAGACATCTGAAGGGGCAAGTGTTCTCTTTTGTGCCTGAGTGACAGACAGCGTGAGTAAAAGTGTAATTAATCCAGTAAGTTTTCTCAGAGACATATTGATGGAATTTTTTTCGAATATAGTTGAAAAAGAGGAGCAGCGCCGGCTTGTCGTGCAGAACGGCTATGAAGCAGCCTATACAGACGGTAGACGGTAGACAGTAGACGGTAGACAGTAGAGAATAGCCAATACACAGACAGTAGATAGTAGATGGTAGACAGTAGAGAACAGCTAATACAAGTAAGCAGTGAGCAGGGAACAGCCAATACAGATACTTTATTTTGTAAACTTCAGTTACTGAATGTCTTCATAGCAGACATTTGACGGGGGTAGGTTATCGCTATTTTACTGGTGCTAAGGACTTGGGACTAACGACTGCTGACTTTAGATTATTTGTATATGTCAGTCTGCCTGATCTGTGCTTCAATGGCGCCAACGCTCATGTATCTTCTGCCGCCGGGAAATTCTTCGTGAATGGGTTCATCATTTTCCCGCATTGCCATAAAACCTTTATCCAGATAAGATTTCCACGCGATCAATTGGTAGCCCAGCCCTCTGACAATATCCATGCTATCTGTCCGGCGTTCGAAGCGGTCCATATATTTTGTTGAAATATGATTAATGCCGAGACCGATCAAACCCAGACCGGTTTTCTGATTGAAATAAACGATATGACAGAGTTCGTGGCCAAGAATTCCGACCTGTCCGTTTGCGCCTGCATTGGAGAAAAGAGGAATGGTGTTTGGAGACGATGGGTTAAATATCAAAACGAGGTATTTTCTCTTATTACTTCTTCGGAATATTGCGCCGATAGTTGGCCTTGTGGAGATAATTCCCTTTGTGCTGTTTTTAATTTTGAATTTGATTTTTGCATTGGCAAGTTCCGGGAAATACGAAAGTGAGTAAATGATTTGCTGTTCGTATTGAGGAGCGATTTGTTTTTTGTCAGCATATACTTTTTTCAAAGCTTCAAAATGCTTGGTAACTGAGTCAGTAATATCTTTTGCAGGTTTGGAGGGAGTGAGGAATGCTGATTGTGATAACAGATTAGTATTACAAATCATCAAAGCAATTATGAAAATTGTTCGCACAGGTTTTGTTTTTAAATCAAATAAATTGATGAGAAAATTTGCGCTGGAAATCCGGGTTTTTGGCCACAGAGGAACAACCAATACAGGTTTTACGTTATAAGTTTTACGTTTTAGGTTAACAGCCAATACTACATATTTCTCATTTTGTATTGGCTGTTAACTTCATCCTTCACACTTTGTACTTCTCACTTCAGAATTATCTCATTGACACATTTACCTATCCCTTTTTTATTTCTCATTTTGTATTGGCTGTTAACTTCATCCTGCGCACTTTGTACTTCTCACTTCAGAATTACCTCATTGACTTATTCACTTATTATCCTGTATTAAGACTTTCGTAGCCACCTGCTCTTCCAGCAATTTATGGAATGCCGCCCAGCGTTTTTCCGGTGTTGCTTCCTTCCCTGCTGTGCGTTCGATATACTGTTTCACCACATCCAATCCATAGTTGTAGTTGAGAACATATGATCTGTTAATCGTAATAAAGCTGATTGATTTTTTTGCAGTTTCCTCATTCATCAATGCATATTTCATTAACCATTCTTTAGCTGTGGCTTCATCCATTGCACCGCTCAGAAAGCCCCGGGCTACTTCATTGCGCGCATAATTCAGTTCACCGCGAAGAGCTAGTGCACGGAAATAATTAGTGATGCCGCTGGTATCCAATCCGGCGAGAGGTAATAAAACATCTTTCGCAAATTGAATACGGTCATCACCTGGGAATGCCATCTCTATGCCGTAATTGCCACTACCTTCCGCGATAAATGATTGCGGACTGAATAGCGGATAGATTGAAGCTTCGACCTGTCCCTTATTCCTGTAAAGATTTTGTTCCAGCAACATATTATAAACATGATGGCCAGGATAACTTTCGTGACTGCCGACATCAATTGCGCGATCAATAAAAATATTCAGATCAGTATTAATCTGAATGAGACTGGTATAATTTCCTTTGTACCAGTTATATCCATTCCATGGTTTGTCATTTACCAGTTCCAGTGAAAATTTTTCTTCCGGTGGTAATTTAAAATGTTGCAGTGTGCGCTTACGACATTCCATTATCGATGCTTTAAATACAGTATCGATTTTGTTTTTTGGAATGATAAATCGGTTGGCGAGTTGTTGAAAGCGGTCGAAGACTTTACCGTTACCGGGTAATATTTTATCAAGTGCAGCAACTTTTTGCTGAAAGAATTCTTCGCTGTACACCGGGGCCTTCACACCAAACAAATCCATTGATTCTTCATCAAATGACGCATATTCTCCGGAGAAGATTTTTATTCTTCGGGTGTAGGCTGTTAACGCATCTATCAAATATGAAATCCTTGCAGCATCGGTCGAATTCTGTTCCACAGCCATCGCCGCGAGGCTGCCCTGTAATGCCGCCACACGGTCCAGAAATTTTTGCTTAGGGAATGTTGTGTCCTTTGTACCAGTGGGTTTCAGCGAATCTGGCCCATAATATGCATCCACAAAACTTTCATCGTACCGGCCGATATCAAGACCAAGTCGTACATAGTCTTCTGCCAGGGTGTCGATCATACTGATAGCAGAATTTTCATCTTCAACCTTTTTGGCTGATTGGCTACAGGCAACGAAAAATGCTGATAAGATAATCAGCTTAAGGATATATCTTGTTTTCAATGAGATAAAAAATTAAGTTTTAAATGAGCAAAATTCACTTTATGCGTCCGCACATTTTTCGATTAAATATTAATTAATCGGAATACGTTTTACATTTTCTTTCGCCCACATTTCAAAATTGAGCAGTTCAGGATTTAACTCCTTTGCTTCTTTAATGTCTCGTGCATCTGAAAATTCTTTTTCGAATTCTTTGTAATACTGGAACATATTACCCAGGTCTTCTGCGCCAGGAAATCCAAATGATCTATACATTTCCGGAGTGACCTTATTGTACCTCACTTCTTCTCCAATGAGTTCCGACAATGTCTTTGCCATGTCTTGCACAGTGATATGCTCTCCGGCGATACCAACAGTTTTACCAATCATGGATTCGCCTTTCTTAAATATACCGTAGGCGCATTTTCCTATATCTCCTGCATTAATACCCGACAGTTTTGAATCGCCCATTGGAAAAGTTATGGACAATACACCATCTTCACCTCTCTTCGGTCCCATGCCAAAATAGATCATGTTATCCCAATAGAAACTTGTGAGTAAATATGTGGTAGGTATTCCCGCATCTTTGAAAAACCTGTTAGATTCCCCTTTACTGTCGAAATGCGGCACTTTATATTTTTCCATTAACGTAGGCATCCTGTCATCATGTAAGGGTACATGTAGCCTTGTGTCTTCCAGCGTAGACCAGATCACGTGTTTCACACCTGCTGCTTTTGCTGCATCTGCCATGCTTTTAGCTTCAGCAGCCTCCTGTTCGGGTGAAAAATGGGCCCAGAAGAATGTCACGCAAAAAGCGCCGTACGCACCTGTCATTGCTTTTTCTACAGACTCAGGATGTGCAAGATCAGCCTGTACAATTTCTGCCCCCAGGGCCGCAAGTGCTTTTGCTTTATCAGATGCCGGATCACGTGTTACAGCACGGACCGAAAATTCGCTATTGCTGTCAGCCAATATCGCCTGGGCCAGTCCGCCGCCCTGGGCGCCGGTTGCGCCAAATATGGTAATGATCTTTTTGGTACTCATAAATTCTTTTTAAAGTTGAAATTGAGATAAAGCTAATTTAAAAATCGTCAATTTTGAGATGAAGAAATTTATTGCTTTTTTTAATGTGATGTGGTGGATTTTGACTTTGGCTGTAAGTTCCTGTAAAATTGAAAACACCATAAGTTGTATATTTAGGGTATATCACATTGATCATATAAAATCGAAATAGTATGAAAAGAATATTCTTACTGGTAATGATACTAATTGTTGCGAATGCATCAAACGCGCAAGTATCTGTCGATAAAGGTAAACCCGCACCCGATTTCACTGGCAAAGACCAGGATGGTAAAAACGTTTCACTAAGTCAGTATCAAGGGAAAAAAGTGGTACTTTATTTTTATCCCAAGGATGATACGCCCGGCTGTACTGCCGAGGCCTGCAGTTTGCGTGACAATTATGATTCATTAACCAATGCGGGTTATATTATTCTTGGTGTGAGTGCCGATAGTGAACAGTCACATAAGGATTTCAAATCAAAATATAATTTGCCTTTCACTTTGATTGCTGATGTAGACAAAACGATTGCCAATAAATATGGCGTTTGGGTGGAGAAAGAAAGGGATGGTCAAAAATATTGGGGTATGGCGCGCACCACTTTTATTATTGATGAAAAGGGAATCGTTGTCGGAAAGATTGATAAGGTGGATACAAAACAACATGCGACGCAGGTGTTGACGATTAAGCAGTGGCAGTAATGAAGTTTTAAATCGATAATAGACATTTTTTTGGCAGGGGGATGTATACGCAGGAGCCGTGAAGGCAGTAATTAGCTTTAAACATCTCTGATGAATTCTGATGATTCAAAAATCTTTCCAACTTCCAGTGACCCGCCCTTCCCCGCCTTCCAAAGCTTTGCGGGCAGGCCGGCAAAGAAACTTCCTCCGCAGGAGGCACTAATTGTATAAAACTTATTTCGAAAATTGATGTTTTCATATTGAAAATGTAGATTGTTATTCAACCATTTTGAGGTAAACTGCGTATCTATAGTAGTTCAACAAGTCTGCGAGTTGTTCTGGCATTCCGGTCTCTGAATTAAATACTGATGGTTGATTATTACTTTTTAAATTTCTAAATGAACCGATATATGCTGAGGGCATTTTTGCTGTTTATTTCAATTATTTTCTTTTTCTCAGTTTCTGCCCAGAAGAAAGGGTTTCAGCAGGGATCTTATGTGACGAACCTGGGGGATACTATGAGAGGCTATATTTATCTGCCGGAATCAGGGCAATCGCTACAGTATAAAAAGCTTCAATCAGCAAGAGAAATTACCGATGTTCCGATTGATGATCTAAAAACGTTGGTAGTAAACAACAATAGCTATCGTTTATGGTATGGCAGGCGATCCGTTACCTGGCTGGACCCGATTGAAATGGAGATTAAGAATGTAGATAGTTTCAGAACTGAAGTGCTTATGCTCAAACCGGTTTACGAGGGCAGCAAATATTCACTTTATGAATATATCGACGAAACAGAACGGTTTTTCATTGGTTACGCGGGTGTAGTGGAAGAGCTTGAAATGACTTACCGCAAACGTTCTGAAAAAGAATACCGCGATATGAGTCTGATGTTTAACAGGCCGAGATATTCTGTGTATGCAATTTATCGGCTACAGTTAATGGAGATACTCGGTGGTAAAGTGACAGAATATGAAAGATACCAGATTGATCACACTGAGTATAATGTGCAGCATTTGAAAAAGTTGATAAGAGAGATGGAAACATGGTGATTTTGAAGTGCGAAGTACGAAATGTGAAGTGGAAAGTTAACAGCCAATACAGGTTATACGTTATAAGTTTTACGTGAACAGCCAATACAGGTCAATAGGCTACCTGGAAAATTTTTTTGCCGGGAAGTCGAAACGAACGGGAACGAATACACGGTAAGAATACACTGGCTGTTCTTCCCGTGTCCTTACCGTTCTTTCCGCCTTACCGGCTATGTATTCCAAAGCGAAGCGCCAAAAAATTATCAGCATTGAACAGTGACCAATAAATACGTTGCCGTGATATCAGTTGTATCCGGTGACCCACTTTTGTTATGTGTAGCGAACAACTGCTCCAATTCTTTTTGCAAATCAGCACCCTTTCCATTTTTTTCTGCTGCATCAAATGCATTCATCGTTGGACCATAATAATTTTTAAAAACAGATACATATTCATTAGGCGAATACGAGGCTAAAAATGTCCAGGGCTCGCGGCTGAACGAGATATTATCCTGAGCGATACCCGCTGCCGCAAAACGCTCGATTACATTGGCTTCAATTCCCCAGGTTACGGGACTGATAAAACCTTCCGGTGGTGGAGGGGTGTATGCCGAACTGATCTTTAAAACCTGCGCCACTAATGTTGGATCGCCTGGTATCCAGTTGCCCATTATAATTTTTCCACCTGGCTTGATGACCCGCACCATTTCCTTAGCTACGTCAAACGGCCGCGGAGCAAACATTGCTCCGAACATGCTGACAATAATATCAAATGTTGAATCGGTTACACCGGTAAGGTCACTGGCATCGCCTTCCTGAAATATGCAGTTCGTGAGCTGCTCATTTGCGGCACGGGCATTCCCTGCCTGAACGAGGTTGGAAGCAATATCAATCACGGTAACGTCTGCTCCAAGTTTTGCTGCTGGGATTGCTGTGGTACCATCGCCACCGCCAAGGTCAAGTACTTTCATGTTACTTGTGATGCCAATTTTGGTAATGAAGTCTTCACCGCTTTTGCGCATGGTCTCAGCGATGCGGGTGAAGTCGCCTTTTTCCCAGAGTGCTTTGTTTGGATTCATTGGTGTCTTTTTGAAGATTTAAAACTTTGTAGAATTGAATGTATTAACTGAAGAAAGATATTAATAAATTTCCTCTTTAATTCCGCTGAGTTTAATCAGATAATGTCCAATATTGCCAAAATCACCAGACCCACCCCATCGGTCAACCACTTTATATTGACCTCGCATGTGACCTTCAATTATAAATTGTGAGCCATCGGTTCCATCATACTGATTGTCTTGAATGGCCAGATCCCAGAAATTCGCCTTTTTTAATAATTGCTGAAAATCATCAAATTCTTCATTGCTTACTTTCTTGATCGAATTGAATATAATTTCTGCATG
Source organism: Chitinophagales bacterium (assembly GCA_031425315.1). GTDB lineage: Bacteria > Bacteroidota > Bacteroidia > Chitinophagales > Chitinophagaceae > Pollutibacter. The sequence continues at coordinate 28,747 of JANPJC010000298.1, read as the reverse complement.
TCGATCAGCCTCTAATATCATTAAGTCCGGATTATTATCATCCGGGCAATATCCGGATGCCAGATATTGTTCACGCATTGATCTTTGTATTTCTTCGCGTGCCTCTTTAAATACAGGCTGCCGATCAAGTATTTTCGTATGTAGAAAAATATTCTCTCTTTCATGATGTAAAACAATCACAACTGGACGATGAAAAGAGCGGAGATATAAAAATCTGTAAACATCGTGCCCCAGATAGTTGTGTTTAAGAATTGGTTCTTTAAAACAAAATAACGTACTTGAATACCAATTCTGAGTAAAACTATCAGCTTTAGGTTTTTGATAAAGAGGAAGAAAATAAAAACTGAGGCTATCCTTCGGTGGTAAATACAAGTCAGCAGTTTTGATGCCGGTTAATTTGATGTCTGAAAGTAATTTAAGCATCTTATGTTGAGACACTTGACAGCGATTTATCCATAAAATTGTAGGAAAATTTATTAGTTGCAAAGCTGTAAGATTCGATTAACACTCTACAGTTCTTTATGATTTCCTCACAACCCCAAACACACCAACTCTCCCGCCACTCCCGGCGCACCCACTGCCACTACGATATACTGTTTCCCGTTCATCGAGTAACTCATCGGAATACCTGTTTGATTAGCTGGTAATTCAAGTGCGGAAAGTATTGCACCGGTTGCCTTATCATATGCCCGGAAGATTTTTCCGCCGCCGCCATCAGAAGCATAGAGGCCGGAACCTTCTCCGGCGAATAGCAATGTTTTCGTCACCAGCATACCTACACGGTCGGGCATTCCAGTGCGTGGAATATTTAATCCTTTGAGTGCCGGATTATTGTTGATCCATTCCGGTGAATCAGCATTAGCCATCATCCACACATGATCACCGGTGTTGAGATTTATGGCGGTAATACGGCCATAAGGTGGTTTTACTAACGGTAATCCATAAGGGCCAATACGCGAACTACCCATGTAGGCCACATAATCCATATCGCTAATATCCGGAGCAGCTTCAAGACTCATCGGCCTAAGCACAGTACTGGAAGAAATGTACAATATTCCTGTTTCCGGATCAAGTACCCCACCCTGCCAGTTGGCCCCACCCACTGCATCGGGCAACATCAAAGTGCCCATACTTTTTGGCGGCTCGTATACACTTACAGGAGTGTACAATGATCCCTTTTTATATTGAGCAACAATTTTCAACGCCTCTTTTTTTATCTCCGGTGTGAAATCAATAAGGATACTATCGTGATATCCCTGGCGATCATATGCTGCAGGTTTAGTCGGAAAGGGCTGAGTAGGCGAGGTCCATTCTCCCTTAACATCACTCTTGGGTACAGGCCTTTCTTCTATGGGCCACACAGGTTTGCCCGTTACGCGATCGAACACAAATGCAAAAGCCTGTTTGGTCAACTGCACTACCGCTTTTATCGGTTGTCCGTTTACGTTGATATCTGCCAGTATCGGCGGTGCTGGTAAATCATAGTCCCATATATCATGATGGATCAATTGATAGTGCCAGACTTTTTTTCCTGTTCTCGCATTTAAACAAACAAGGCTTTGAGAATATAGATTATTTCCAGGCCGGTTTCCGCCATAAAAATCTCCTGTTGCTGCTTCAATGGGTAAATAAACATAACCCAGTTCCGGATCAGCAGTGAGGGGAGCCCAAGCGCCAGCGTTGCCGGTATATTTCCAGCTGTCTTTTTCCCAGGTGTCATTGCCTTCTTCTCCCTGTTGCGGAATGGTATGAAATATCCATAACTGTTTACCGGTTTTTATATCATAGCCCATAATATCCCCGCGGACCTGATTTTTAGAAACAGGTGCAAGGCCCACAGGAAAACTCGCACCCATGATGATCACATCATTCACGATAATCGGTGGCGAAGTGGAACCGATGGTTGCAGTGAGCGGATCTACATGTTCACCCAATCCTTTTTTCAAATCGACAATACCTTCTTTGCCAAATTCTTTTACGGGCTGTCCGGTTTTTGCATCCAACGCAATCAGCTGAAATCCTGCAGTGATATAGATAACGCGGTCTTTTCCTTTTTCCGATGATGTCCAATATGCCACACCGCGACCAGAATTTTGGCGGGGTACTGAAGTTTTACGTTCTTTTTCATCGTAGCGGAAAGTCCAGAGTGTTTCACCGGTTTCCGCGTTGATGGCGGCAACTGTTCTGCTTAATCCGGCAGTGGTGTATAACACCCCGTTGACCATTAGTGGCGTTGACTTGAAATAGAATTCGGGCGTTGGGCCGAAGTTGTCGGTTTTCCAGCGCCATAAAATTTTAAGGTCTTTTACATTGTCTTTATTGATTTGCGCCAGAGGCGAATAGTTGGTACTGGCATGGTCGCCTCGGTGTTGTTTCCAGTCGGCTTCAATCGTTGGTGCGTTGACGTTATAACCGGCCGGTTTGAATGCGAGGCTTATTCTTGATGAAGTGGGTGGGATACCTATAGTGATATTTTGAAGTGTGGTAGTATCCTTGGAAAGAGCTGATTCACCAGTTGGAAATTCATTGGCGTTGAGGATAAAGGCGAGAAGGTTGGCGTACGCAGCATCATCTAGTGAGTGAGGATTGTTTTTCGGCATGGTATTTTTGGTGAGCGTGAACAGTTCACTGAGTGATTTCACTTTCCATTTCGCTAAAAACCGATCGCCGATTAAAGTGGTACCGCCTTCTGTGCCGCGAAGGTTGGTACCATGACAAGATGAGCAGTATTGTGTATAAAGTGCCGCTCCTGTTTCGGTTTGTTGTTTGGTAAAGGTGCCGGAGGCTGATGTAATACTTTCTTTTTTATTTGATGTTTGAGTACAGGAGAGAGAAATGATAGACATTAAAATGATCGACAATATATATTTCATCTGAAGCAGTAGATAGTTGATAGTTTTAATGTACAGATTATTTCCATTTATCGTGGCGTTTTCCTCAAAACTGTTCTGATGCCTGGAAAATACACGCCGGCGAGATGAAAAGGACGGTAAGGTTCGGGAAAAAAATTCCCGTGTATTCGTTCCCGCTCTTGCCGCCTCACCGACAAGAAAGGCTACTGATGGAACTAATTACAGCCATTCAATACACGCCGGGAAGACGGAAAGGGCGGTAAGGTTCGGGAATGAATGCATCCAAGGAAATACAAATACATAAAATAATACACGCCGGGGACGGGAAGGACGGTAAGGTTCGGGAAAAAAATTCCCCGTGTATTTGTTCCCGCTCTTGCCGCCTCACCGGCAAGAAAAGCTACTGATGAAACTAATTACAGCTATTCAATAACGCCGGGAAGACGAAAAGGGCGGTAAGGTTCGGGAATGAATGCATCCAAGGAAATACAAATACATAAAATAATACACGCCGGGGACGGGAAGGACGGTAAGGTTCGCGAAAAAAATTCCCGTGTATTCGTTCCCGCTCTTGCCGCCTCACCGGCAAGAAAAGCTACTGATGGAACTAATTACAGCCATTCAATAACGCCAGGAAGACGAAAAGGGCGGAAAGGTTCGGGAATAAATGCATCCAAGGAAATACAAATACAGGAAAATAATACACGCTGGGAAGACGGAAAGGGCGGAAAGGTTCGGGAAAAAATCCAGTGTATTCGTTCCCGCTCTCCCCGCCTCACCGGCAAAAAAAGCGCCGGAAGTAATTTTGAATATGAAACTTTATTCATTTAGATATTTTATGTTTTTATCTTAAATAAATCCATCGAGAAAAATACATTTTATAGATGAGGGTTTAAACATCTGGGAGGATCATATTTCTGATATATTTATTGAAAATGCTTTTATGTATCGATTAAATGAAAAGGAAGAGAATCTCTGTACCGCGATCGTTGATGCTGCATATAAAGTTCATAAACAAATGGGACCAGGACTCTTGGAAAAAGTGTATGAAGTATGTTTTTGCTATGAGCTTTCGCAGAAAGGGATTAAATTTTCAAATCAGGTTGATATTCCGATAAGATATAATGATATTGATTTGGATAAGAGTTAAGACTGGATGTGTTGGTTGAGGATGAGATTATTTGTGAGCTGAAAGCTGTTGATGTTGTGAATCCAATTTGGGAGGCGCAAATATTGAGTCATTTAAAAATTAGTGGTAAACATATAGGATTTCGAATAAATCTTAATGTTGTCTATATCAAAGATGGAATAAGAAGATACTGTAAAGAATAGCCTTCCAGGAAAATTAAACGCCGGTAAGACGAAAGTGACGGTAAGGTTCGGGAATGAATACATTCAGGGCGACTTAACACAAAAAGTTAATATGTTGGAGAGATCGAAAGGATCGGGAAATAAATTCCCGTGTATTCGTTCCCGTTCTCCCCGCCTCACCGGCAAAAAAAGCCCCGGATGGAAGTAATTACAGACATTCCATACACGCCGGTGAGACGAAAAAGGCGGTAAGGTTCGGGAATGAATACATCCAAGGAAATACAAATACGTAAAATAATACACGCCGGTCTCGCCTGAGGCGAGACGGAAAGGACGGAAAGGTTCGGGAATGAATGCATCCACGGAAATACAAATACAGGGAAATAATACACGCCGTGGAGACGGAAAGGACGGAAAACTTCGGGAACTGATTCCCATTTATTCGTTCCCGCTCTCGCAGTCTCCCCCGCCTGTGAAAGCTTTGCGGGCAGGCCGGCAAAAAAAAGCCCCGGAAGTAATTATAATTCTGGAGTATTATTCTTAATCTCGTTGGCTTCACAATTAATCCCCAGTCTTCTCAACCGACGTATTGAAGTGAAAATAATCAGATCAATTTCGCGTTATATTTGCCACCCGGAATATTACTCTTTCAGTTCCGGCTGACCTTTAAAACCACCAACTCACAATGAAAGCATTGTTGATATTTTTATGTTTCATTTCCCCGGCAATAACACTATCGGCTCAGGACGGTGATTTTAAATCTGGATCGTATGTTGATCATCGCGGCGATAGCGTAAAGGGATATATTTCATGGAAAGGACAGGGAGATTCTATTTTAAAATTTAAAAGAGATCTCCAAACTCTTCAGTACGCAACTGTTCCATGCGACAGTACAAAGTCAATTCACCTGGAAGGTGATTCATACACATTTTGGTACGGAAAGCGAAGCATGACGATGCTTGACCCGTTCGAATTCCGGATTCTAAATATAGATTCTTTTGCTACAGCGAATATTCCATTAAAATTGCTTTTCGCAGGCAAGCGATTTTCCCTTTACAATTACAGGGATATTACAGATCATTTTTTTATTGGATATGATGGAAAGATTGAAGAATTGATTATCAGATTCAGATATCTGACAGCTCAGGAACATGCAGGCAATTTTTTGCTTATTCATCAGCCCGAGTATACCATTTTTCCCGTGTACAGGGATCAGATTCTTGCGATCATGAAGAATCAGGTTTCAAATAAACAACGCAGCATTCTTCAAACAACGGAGTATACCAGCCACAACCTCATTCGCCTTTTCAAGGCATTGGATAAATGAATTTGGGCATTAGGTGTTTAACCAAACAATCGTTCCAGATTCTTCTTAAAATAATCGGCACTGTCTGTTACGCTCTGCATCGGACTTTTTGCAAAATTGCCACCCTGTTCAAGGTAATAATATTGAAGCCCGGCCCGGGAAGCTTCAGGGATAATGATTGTATAATCAATAGAGCCATTACCCAGTTCAGAATAGTCGCGCGTTTTTTTATCCATGTCTTTGATATGCCACATCACAAAACGCCCGGGTTGTTTGCTGATTAATTCAGCGGGACTGAGTTTTGAATCCCGCATTACCCAATACAGGTCTATCTGCAGTTTTACCAATGAAGGATCTGTGTCGCGCATGATAATATCGTAGCCGTTCTCACCATCGTAATCAACAAATTCAAAATCATGATTGTGATACGCAAAGCCGATTCCAGCCTTGTTAATCCTTTCTCCAATGGTATTCAATTTGCCAGCAAGTATTTTGAAATTGTCGCGCGATCTGAAAGCAGGATCCAACCATGGCCATGTGATATATTTTTGACCAATGGAATGTGCACCAACAATACATTGATCAACAAAATGCATCAGCTCGGCCTCTGGTTTATTGAAATATTTTGTAAAATCGTAATGACCACTGGTGGCGATGAGGTTGTTGTCGGTAAGCAATTGTTTGAACGCCGGAGCTTTCATCCCGTAGTAGGTATTTTTTTCCGGATCATAACCATAAGTTTCACAGTCTTCATAACCAATGGCTGCAACCGCTTTAATTGTTCCGGTAACATCCTTTGACAATGGCCCGCGGATGGAAAAGAGTTGCAGTCCCATTTTGTACTTTGAGAAAAGGGGCATGCTGAAATTATTGAGGGGTAACACTGTGGCAGCAACTGCAGCTGCAGACTGAGCGATAAATGTTCTACGGCTATTGCGTTTATGAAGTGGCATGGTGAAACAAGTGAATGTGTGAATATGTCAATATGGGAATTAAATCAAATACTAACCATAAAGCCCGAAGTATAAAAACATTGAATATTTTATAAGTGATGTTCAGTAAGTACTTCCGTATTGGCTGTTTACTTCACACTTCACACTTCGTACCTCATACTTATTTCGCGTACCAATTCCTCAACCTTACATCAATCTTATTATCACCAGCATTCACCAATTTCTTAAACCCTTCTGTGTCCGCCAATCCATCACGACCTCTGTAATGAAAAGGATAAACCACTTTTGGTTTGAACTCAAGTACTGCAGAGCTTGCCTGATCGATAGTCATAGTGAATGGTTGATTCATGCATACAAATGCCACATCAATATTTTTCAGTGCACGCATTTCGGGAATATCTTCAGTATCTCCTGAAATATAAATTCGTTTACCGCCTGCAGTTAGTACATACCCGTTGCCACGACCTTTCTTATGACGTGATGTACTATCATCAGGCATGTTATACATTGGCAATGCAGTGATTGACATTCCCAGTTGCTCTGTAATTTTATCATTCCCTAAAATCACCAGCCTGTCTTTATATTTTGCAGGTAATAAATCCGCTACTGCCAGGGGTACAATCAGTTTTGCATTCCCTAAATCTAATTTGCCGAGTGTGGCAGTATCCATATGATCACCATGTATATCAGTGATGAGAACCAGATCTGCAGGAGCAATGGTTTTGTAACCATCCGGTCCATTATAAGGATCAACATAAATTGTTTTGTTGTTCCAGGTGAGTACAAGTGAACCATGAAAGATAGGTTGGACCATTAAATCACCTTTCGCTGTTTTGATTACGTCGGCTGCAGGGAGCTGGGCATAAGTGGTATTTAAAAAACAGGAAAATATAAGAATGGCTGTAAGTTTTTTCATGATAATTTCATTAATAAGAATTCAATTTAAGTTAAAAGCTCAACAGTCTTCGTGTGCTTTTTTTGCCGGCCTGCCCGCAAAGCTTTGGCAGGCGGGTAAGTCGGGGAGGACGGGAATGAAGAAACGAAAATTGATTTTTTGTTAGTTCCCGCATACTTAGATTTCGCAAACCTCTTATAAACTTACTATTGATATTTATGAGGAAAGTTTAGACAAACGTTAAAAAATTTAACAGATCATATTTCGTTGGTGACATTTGGAATTTTATCACCTGTTTCTTTATATCTTAGAAGCTGTAACAACCGCTGTTTTTTTGCGAAAATGAACCCGGTTTCGAATTATCTAAGTAAATTAAACTTCGCAGGATTGCTAGCTCAGTTGGTTTAGAGCATTACTTTGACAGAGTAGGGGTCACTGGTTCGAATCCAGTGCAATCCACCATCACGACACTTAAATCAGATTACCATGCCAGTTTACACACTTCAGATCAACGGAAAAGAATACAAAGCCGATGTGGAAGCAGACACTCCGCTATTATGGGTGTTGCGCGATCACCTGGGGTTAACGGGTGCAAAATATGGTTGTGGCATTGGACAATGCGGTGCCTGTACAGTTCATCTTAACGGTAATGCAGTAAAGTCCTGCCTAATGCCCGTTTCTTCTATTCAGGCGTCAAAGGTGACAACGATCGAGGGACTATCGGAGAACGGTGACCATCCCTTGCAACAGGCATGGGAAGAAGTGGATGTACCACAATGCGGATACTGCCAGGCCGGCCAGATTATGACTGCCGCATCTTTGCTGGCGCGTAATTCGAAACCGACAATGCAGGAGGTTGAAAATACCATGCATCAAAATATTTGTCGATGTGGTGCATACCATCGCATTAAAGAAGCCGTAATTGTTGCAAGTAAAAAAATCTGATCTCATGTCTACAACCAAATCAATCAACAGAAGAAATTTCTTAAAGATATCGTCACTTACCAGCGGAGGATTTGTACTGGGTTTCAGCTGGCTGAATGCAAACGCAGCTCCTGTAGTAATGGAAGCCCCGTCATTTGCAGGCGATCTCGCTTTTAATAACTACCTCACCATTGGCACTAATGGTACGATCACAATATTTTCTCCTAACCCAGAATTGGGCCAGAATATAATGACCTCTTTCCCCATGGTCGTAGCTGAGGAACTGGATGCTGACTGGACAAAAGTAAAAGTGGTGCAGCCGCCATTAAATACCAAGGCATTCGACAGGCAGCTGACTGGTGGCAGTGGCGCTGTTCCCCATTCCTGGATGCGTTTGCGACAGGCGGGAGCTACCGCAAGAGCGATGATGATGCAGGCAGCCGCCCAAAAATGGAATGTGCCATTGGAAGAATTGACTACAGAAAACAGTGTAGTGATTCATTCCAAAACCGGCAATAAACATTCATATGGAGAACTCGCAGATGCTGCATCGAAGCTGGAAGTGCCGAAGGATGTGAAGCTGAAAGACAAAAAAGATTTCAAGATTATCGGTACACCTGTAAAAAATGTTGAGGGTAAAAATATCGTCACGGGTAAAACAAAATTCGGAATGGATTTTTATCGTGAAGGGATGGTGTTTGCAACGATCCAAAGGCCACCGGCATTTGGTAGTAAAATAAAGTCAGTTGATGCTGCCGCAGCTAAAGCAATGCCGGGTGTAATTGATGTGGTAACCTTTGGTAACAACGTTGCTGTTGTAGGCAAATCAACCTGGGAGGTTTTCAAAGCAAAAAAGGTTTTGAAAGTTGATTATGATAATACGGGCAATGTAGAAAGTTCCGATTATCATGATAAAAAATTCGCCGAGTTAATGAATAACGATAAGGCGCAGGTGAGGAGAAAAGATGGAGATGTTGAAGCGGCCTTTAAGTCGGCAGCAAAGATTATTAAAAATGAATATCAGTGTCCGTTCGTTGCGCATAGCCCGATGGAGCCGATGAACTTTTTTGCTGATGTGAGGGCCGACGGTGTTGAGTTGGTAGGACCATTACAATTGCCAGCCAGTTCAAGGGCTGCGGTGGCCAAACTGTTAAGCATACCCGAAGATAAAATTACAGTGGAAATTACCCGGCTGGGTGGAGGATTTGGCCGTCGGTTGAAATCAGATTATGTTTTAGAAGCCGCGGAATTGTCTTCGATCATTAAAAAACCTGTGAAATTAATCTGGACCAGGGAAGATGATACGATGGGCGGCAGTTATCGTCCGGCAGTGCGTTATCGTTTTGAAGCGGCATTGGATGCTTCAGGAAATCTGATTGGTTATAAATTGCGTGGAGTAGGCATCAATGCAGGTAATCCAACAAGAGAAGATAATTTTCCTGCAGGAGCAGTAGAGAATTTGCTGATCGATTCGCATGATTACGCTTCGCCAATTACCACGGGAGCATGGCGTGCACCGATTACGAATTTTCTGGCCTTTGCCGAGCAGAGTTTTATTGATGAAGTAGCGAAGGCAGCAGGCAAAGATCCTATAGCGTTCAGGCTGGCTTTGCTGGATAAAGCGATTAACAAACCAGTAGGAGCCATCAAGTACAATCCTAATCGTTTTGTGGAAGTGATCAAGCAGGCAAAAGAAAAATCAGATTGGGGTAAGAAAAAAGGAGTATCGCAGGGATTCAGTGTATACTATTCGCATGCATCATATGTTGCGCAGGTGGCAGAAGTCGCAATGGTTTCAGGAAAACCAGTTGTGAAGAAAGTTATTGCAGTATGCGATTGTGGCGTGGTGATTAATCCTTCCGGTGCCCAGCAGCAGGTGATGGGTGGAATAGTGGATGGTTATGGTCATGCGATGTACGGAAAAATAAGTTTCAAAGAAGGTGTTCCACAGCAAAGCAATTACAATAATTACAGGCTGATCAGGATGAAAGAAATTCCGGATGTAGAAACTTATTTCGTGGATAATGGAATCGATCCTACGGGATTAGGTGAGCCAGCGTTGCCACCAACTGGTGGGGCTGTGGCTAATGCTATATTTAAAGCAACCGGCAGCCGAATGAAGAATCAACCTTTTATTGAAGAACCTTTGTTTAGTAAACCTCCTATTAAATCAAAATTGAAAAAAACAGGAGAGTTATCTTAATACAAACTGCTTCGCAGTTAATATTTTTGAAAGACTGCTTCGCAGTTAATATTTGCCGGGGAGGCGATGAGGCGGGAAGGGAAATTGAATATTATGTTCAATTTCCCTTCCTGTTTTTTTTACTGCTTCGCAGTTAATTAATTTTGCCGGGAAGGCGCAGAGGCGTTAAAGAATACACGATAAAATCTAATGGCTGTTTTTCCCGTTTACTTCCCGGGCTCTCCGCCTTCCCGGCTATGTATTTCAAAGCAAAGCGCCTGAAAGGGCTCCCGACTAAAGACTTTGGCCACAGAGTTTAGCGGAGGTTTTGAGTTTAACGGAGAAGTAACTACCGATTTCAAAATTTTTATATAGCTATTCTGCGGCCATCATCGGCTGCTCACTGCTTACTACTTACTGCTCACTGCTCACTGCTCACTCCACACTGCTTACTGCTCACAAACAATTAATTGCAATAAAATTCGTTATCTGGACTTATTTTCGCCGACTATACTGCAACCATGAAAAAACACCTCTTACTCCTGAACATATTATTTATTTCTTTCCATTGTTTTTCACAATCCAATTTCTCTGATGCTGTACTGTATAAAAATAACGGTGACAGCGTTAAAGGACAAATAGATTACCGGAACTGGAAATTAAATCCAGGCGTTATTTTATTCAGTCAGAATGGTGGCACTACCGAAGAATACAAAGCAAACGACCTCAAAGGTTTTTTTGTTATGACCAGCCAGGAATATTACCTGAGTGAAGAAGTGGAAATTGATCAGCGTGCGGGTGATCCAGTCACCGTAATGAGAGCAAATGCACTTGATGTGAATAGTATCAGGCAAAGAGTGTTTTTGCTGCAACTTGTACACACTCCAACCTATGGATTGTACTTGTATGAAATAAAAAAACGTGATCACTTTTATTATCGGCAGGGCAATGAAACACCCGTTGAGTTGATACATCACTACCTGTACAATGCTTCCACGCAAGTGGTTAATGAGAACAATTTTTATCGTCAGCAGTTAGCTGCATTATTTAATAATTGCAATTCAAAAGAAGCCATCAGTGAGAGATCAAGATACCGCCGAAAAGACCTGCAGGGTGCATTTTTGAAATTCATTGAATGCAGTGTTCCCGCTGAAAAAGTTGAAGTAAAAAAGAAAGATCCGCTATCTGTAAATTTTGGATTGCTGATAGGGTTGTCAAAAAATTCATTTTCATTTGAAGGAGAAAATACGTTGCTTCAGGATGATGGTTATACATCGTCGACTTCGTTGCTTGCCGGAGGGATGATAGACATAGGTTTATCCCGGAATTTTCAACGCTGGCATATTGTTAACGAGCTGATGTATAAATCCTATAAAACAGGCAGTACTTACAGCAGACCTTATGGAAGCATCTACACTGCAGATTATGATGTGAAATTGTATTTTTCCTATATACAGTTGAATTCAATGCTCAGGTACATATTTACGCCACTCTCCCCGATAAAGCCTTTTATAACAGCAGGGGTAGGAAATGCATTCATGATTGCCGAGAATGAAAACAACATGCATATCGATTTTTCATTTGGGGATGAAAAAGATCAGCCTGCAATCGACGGACCCCGAAAGTATGAAGTGTCATTTCAGGGTGGAGCAGGTTTAATCTGGAACAATCTGCAAGCAGAATTCCGGTTTGCAGGAAGTAAAAAAGGTTTCAGTCCTACTTATACTACTACAAGCCCGAGGTCATTGCAGGTTATTGTTGCGTATAGATTCTGATCTTGGTGGATTGGCGCAGATTGCTTGTTCTCTACATTCTAAGATTATCTGAGACTTAAGTCTCTTGACTAAAGACTTTCCCTTGGCCACGGAGTTGAGTTGAGGTTTTGAGTTTAACGGAGAAGTAACTACCAATTTCAAAATTTTTAAATACTTATTCTGCAGCTCTTTTCGGCTGTTCTCTAATGTCTGACGTCTACTCCACCTACTACCTTTTTGGACACAGAGGGCCACAAAGGAACAAAGAACACAAAGGAACTTTGAGGTGCGAAGTGCAAAGTAAGGGACAGCCAATTTCAGTTGTTCTCTACTTTCTGAGATTATCTAAAACTAAAACTTACCATTCCAGACTGAAGACTTTCTTTTGGCCAGGGAGTTGAGCGGAGGTTTTGAGTGTAACGGACAAGTAACTATCGATTTCAAATTTTTTATATAGCTATTCTGCAACCATTTTCGGCTGTTCTCTACTGTCTACTGTCTACTGTCTACTGTCTACCGTCTACCGTCTCATTCCGCCAGCTCTTTTTGCAACATTGATATTTCTTCAAACTCTTCATTAAATTTTGTACTCAACCGCTGAAACACATTAAAAAACTTTTTATAGATTTCGTTGGCATGAGGATTAGGTTCAAAACTATCCGGCAAATCAACCGTGCGTGCGGCTTCATCAAGATTTTTATAGATGCCCATTTCCGTTGCACTGATCAGAAATGTTCCCAGTGCAATACTATTATGATTTTTGCGCAGGTTAACCGGTTTATTGAACATGTCGGCAATCATCTGGGAAAAGAATGGAATAGTGGCAAAACTACCGTTAATGGATAGACTATCTATTTTACGGTGTTCTTCCAGCGTTTTACCAATACTGTAAATTTCATACATAATGCCTTCGATCGTCGCGCGCATGAAGTGCCTTTGCTCGTGATTGATATTCACTCCGAAGTAAACACCTCTGGCATTGGCATTCCATATCGGTGCCCTTTCACCCAGGAGGTAGGGCAAAAATAAAAGCCCTTCAGACCCTGTTGCAGTTTTGGAAGCTTCAAGAATCAGGTTATCCATGCAGTTCTCTATATCATATGCATTTTTAAAATCACCGAACTGCCTGGCAAACCACTCGAAAATTATTCCTCCGTTATTGGTGGGTCCGCCCGATACATAATAGTTTTCAGCAAGCAAATAATTGAAGAAACGATGTTTATCATCCTGCAGCACTTTTTTGCCAACAACGCGCACAGCCCCGCTATCTTCAATTGTGATGGTAGCTTTGCCTTCGCCCCATACACCTGCGCCTAATGTAGCCAAACATCCATCGCTTGAACCGACTATGATTTTAGTACTGGCTGAAAGTTTCAGAGAGGTCTGGTAGGCCTTTCTCAATTTGGCAGAAGAATGAAATACTGGTACCAGTTCTGGCAGTTTTTCTTCACTGATACCGGCAAACTCCAATGCATCACTTTCCCATCTCATTGTGTGGATATTCAGCAATCCGGTAGCAGAAGCCAGGCTGTAATCAATCATATACTCACCCGTGAGCTGCTGGATAATATAGGTTTTAATCGACAGAAATTTTTTCGTTCTGGCAAACCTTTCCTTGTCATTTTGTTTGAACCATGTGATTTTTATTAATGGCGACATCGGATGAATAGGTGTACCTGTAGCATTATAAATTGGCGATGCCATTTCTGATTTGTTCAGTTCCTGCGCGATTTTATTTCCCCGGTTATCCGCCCACGTTATTGCGTTACCGAGTGGTACGCCATTTTTGTCAACAGCGAGAACACTGTGCATGGAAGCACTGAAACATAAACACGACACTTTATATTTTCGCGGGTGAATTTTTTCTGCAAGAAAATTTTTCAGCACATGAAGCATGGTGATAAAGATCTGATCAGGATCCTGCTCACTGTAATCGGGTTGAATATGAAATGTAGGATAGGTAGCCTTCATTGAGCCAATTACATTTGAATTCATATCAAATGCAAAAACCCTAACGGCGTTGGTACCTAATTCAATTGTGACAATGCAATCCATTGTTATTCTTGTTGATTGGATGGGAGATTTTTTTTCCGGAATTCGCTGGGTGTATACCCTGTCAACTTTTTAAATGTGGTGGAAAAATGCTGAGAAGAATAGAATCCAGTATCCAGTGCGATATCTGTTACATTCAAATCAGGTTTCTTAAGCATTTTAATCGCTTCTGAAATTCGAATATTGATCAGGTAGTTCAAAGGTGAAAAGCCTGAATAGTTTTTTACTTTCTCTGTCAATGCTGTTGTTCCCAGCCCAACGATTGCTGCCATTTCTTCAACGGTCCAGTGATGTGCAAGGTTCTGGCGCAAAGCCTGTTCCAGTTTCATAAAGGTTTGAGGAAAATCGCGCCTCGAATTTTGCTGATAAGTGAGCCGTCGCGCAATCAGAATAAATAATTCATCCAGCAGATTATTTACGCGGCTGCCATAACCGAGCTGCTGCGAAAAAAGTTCCTGCTGCAGTTCGGTAAAAATTCTGCCGGCTTCTTTCATATTAGACAAAACCGGCATATTGTTTACAAAAATAATCTTACCTACTTCTTTTACTTCTGTTTTGCCGATATTACTCCATTTGCCCAATGCGAACTTTTCTATTGGCTCCGTTTTCTCAATATTCAGGTTGAGCCATATCAGGGTGCCGATGTCTAATACACCGCGTTCACCTCCAAAACTATGTCCGGGCAAAATTAAAACGAGGTCGCCGGGAAATAAAACAAAATGTTCGTGATGAATAACCCATTCAAATTTTCCTTCATTAATATAGTACAACCTTAAGCTGTTAGTTGCCGCTTCATGAAATGAATTAAGCTGAATGGTATTGTTCTTTTTGACTGCAAACTCATTGATATGGCTGAATGGCTGCAGTTCTTTAGATCGCCCCTGTTGTAAAACAAATTGATTCATGCCAACAATCCGGATTCAAATATGCCCATGCTAAGGGGATGAAGCTACGTTATAAATAGGATAGAAATTCACCCGTTTTTATGTATAAATTTCAACGGCGTTCAAATTTGGAAGTTTTTGCGTGTTATCTTTTTCTATTTTGTAGTGTGGGGTGTTATGCATTTGCATGAATAAATACCCCCATATAACTTAAACGACTGCTATATGAAACTACTTTCCCTGCGGGTAACTCTACCCGTAAAGAGCAAATTGTTCATTTCTTTGCTATGCTTTATTTTTTTTAGTTCAGGCATCTATGCCCAAACTGTAACTGGTACTGTTTCTGACAATACAGGCAAAAAGCTTGGCGGCGTGTCAGTTGCAGTAAAAGGTTCCGGTGTTGGAACGGCCACAGATTCCTCAGGCCGATTCGCCATTATTGCATCAGGAACAGATATCCTCACTTTAAGTTCAGTAGGTTTTGCTGCCATAGATGTACCGGTTTCAGGCCGTTCATCGATTGGCGATATCGTACTGAATGCTGATGCACGCAACATGGACGTTGTGGTGGTTACAGCATTGGGTATCAGTAAAGAAGCCAGGAGGCTGGGTTACGCTGCCACAAAGGTCAACAGCGACGAGGTAACGGTTAACCGTACCCCAAATATGATGAATGCTCTCCAGGGCAAAATTGCCGGGGTGAACATCTCAGCATCCGGCACAGGCCCTGCAGGTACTTCTAAGATCCGTATTCGCGGACAATCGTCCATTTCAGGACAAAACAACCCCCTGATTGTTGTCAATGGTATTCCTATTGACAACACGAATTTTGGTACGAATCCAGGTAATGCGGCATCAGACAATTCAATCGGTGTTAGAGGTGGCGGTAACACTTCTGATGGTGGTGATGGATTGTCAAGTATCAATCCTGATGACGTTGAAAGTATGACAGTACTGAAAGGTGCCGCTGCGTCTGCGTTGTATGGTTCGCGCGCTAAAGACGGGGTGATCATGATCACTACAAAAACAAAAAACAGGGAAAAAGGCATCGGTGTATCGTACAATATGAACTACACCATTGAACAGCCCCTTGATTTTACAGATTATCAATACGTATATGGCCAGGGAGAAAATGGCGTGAGGCCAACTTCAGCGAATCCTACTTCAGGGCAATGGTCATTTGGTGAAAAATTCCAACCCGGAATGACGCAGGTACTGTTTGATAATATTACCCTGCCATATGTTGCACAGCCCAGCCATGTTAAAGAATTTTTCAGGAACGGTCAGAATCTGACAAATACAGTCACACTTTCTGCCGGCGGCGACAGGGGTGGCTTACACCTTTCTTTGGGTAACCTCGAAAGCAAGGGTATCGTTCCCAACAACTCATTCAACAGAAAAACTATCAACCTTGGTTTTCAGTATTCACTCACCGATAAATTGAGCTTTTCAGGAAATGCAAACTATTCAAAGGAGTTTAACCAGAACCCTCCGAATATCGCCAACCAGGATAACTCCATTCCCACGGTTTTATACAATTTGGCGAATTCCATGCCACTCTCAGTTCTTGATGCCAACAAGTACAATGCGCAGGGTAACGAATATGTATATTCCCGCTTCAGGAACAGGACCAATCCTTTCTGGGTGCTGGCTGAACAATTCAACCGGGTACGCAAAGACAGGTTATTCGGCAATGTCTCATTAAAATATGACATTCTTCCGTGGCTATATATCCAGGGAAGAATCGGGCAGGACTACTGGGCGCGTGACCAGGACTACAATAACTACCCGACCGGCCATGCATCAAGGGCAGATGCACCAGCCGGATTTGTAAACGGTCAATATACACAGGAGTCGCGTAGATTCAGGGAGGTGAATATGGACTTCCTTGTTGCAGCCAATAAAACCTTCGGAGATTTTGGTACTGCATTAACATTCGGTGGAAACCAAATGAAACGCAGGTCGGATCTGAACAGTGTACAGGTAACTGATTTTGTTGTAAGGGATTTGTATACCGTTCAGAACGGCAGGTCAAAGGATCCATTCTATGATCTTTCAGAACGTGGCGTGAACTCTCTGTATGGCTCAGCCGAAGTATCATGGAAAAGAGTGCTTTACCTGAATGGTACATTACGTAATGATTGGTTCTCCACTCTTTCTCCAGCCAACAGAAGTATTTTATATCCATCATTATCTGCCAGTTATATCTTCTCGGAAACTTTAAACGCAAAATGGCTGAATTTTGCAAAGGTGCGTGTGGCTTATGCACAGGTGGGTAGTGATACCGACGTTCCTCCTTATGCTGATGTATTGTTTTATGGTGTGAATGGATTATTATTTACTACGCCGAATGGTTCACAACAACCAATTGGTGGACCAAGCGGATCGACTTTACCCAATGCCAATCTTCGTCCTATGAGCATTGCAGAAACTGAAGTGGGATTGGAAATGAGAATGTTTAACAGCAGGTTGAATCTGGATGTTGCGGTTTATCGTAAGATCACTACCGACCAGATCGTTCAGGCGCAGATTTCTGATGCATCTGGTTTTGTTGACACCCGTATTAACAGTGGTAAGAGCCGTAACCAGGGTATTGAAATGTTGTTGAGTGTTGTACCTGTGGAATCAAAAAACTTTACCTGGGAAGCCACATTTAACGCCACTTACAATATTACAAAGGTGTTGAGTTTGCTTACTGATAAAGAAGGAGAAAGAATCACAGTGGGTACCCACGTATTCAATGGTGAACTCAGGCAAATCGTTGGAAAAGAAATGGGCCAGATAGCCGGTTTCGGTTTCAGAAGAGATGCGAAGGGGCAACAAGTTTTTGGGGCAAATGGGCTTCCTCTCAGAACACCTGACCTTATAACTTTTGGCAGTGCTTTGCCAAAATGGTTTGGTGGTATTAATAATGCCTTTACTTACAAAGGGATCAGCTTATCGTTCCTAATCGATTTCAAATTGGGTAACAAAGTATTGTCTGGAACTAATTTTAACGCATACAGGCATGGTTTACATAAAGCTACTTTAGAAGGCCGTGAAGGCGGTGTTGTGGGTAAAGGAGTCGATATAAATGGCAATGTGAATACTGTAGCTGCGCCGGTTCAAGACTACTGGTCAGTGGTGAGATCGCAGGCCCTGGTCGAACCGGTTATTTATGATGGCGGATATTGGAAGTTGCGCCAGATCACTGTTGGTTATGATTTTACCAAGTTCCTCCCTGCAAACTTTTTAGTGAAAGGAGTTAAATTAAATTTTGTTGCCAACAATGTGCTGATGTTGAAAAAATGGGTTGATAATATCGATCCGGAATCTTTCGGATATACTTCCGATAACCTGGTAGGTATGGAATCTACAGGTCTTCCAACAACAAGAAGTATTGGATTCAACTTAAACGTAAAATTCTAACACCACCGAATCATGAAAAAAATAATAAGATATAGTTTGATCCTCATGTCGATGTTGTTTGTAGTATCCTGCGATAAAGATTTTGATGATTTGAATAGGAATCAAACAGGCGCAACAGCAGTCGATCCCATCTTTCAGTTAAATAATGCCGTTTTGAGTTCATCTTTTCCAGGTGGTTCGCTGATTTACGATATAGGCATTGTACAGCAGATCATTTCGCCCAATTCCGGCGTATTAACCGGGGCCAACTATAATCAGGATAACAGAATTTCCACGGATGATGTTTGGGTGGCTTACTACAGGAATGTGATTAAAAACACAAAAGATGTAATCGTCAGAACAAAAGATGTTCCTGAAAAAGTTAACGTGTACAATATGGCCCGCATCATTCAGGCCTATGCATTTATGATAATTACTGATACTTATGGTGATGTGCCGTATACTCAGGGTGGCGCAGGATTTTCTGAACAGGTATTTTTTCCTGAATATGATACACAGCAAAGTATTTATGCTGATCTTATCAAGGAATTCACGGAAGCTACAGCAGCACTAAGTACAACTGCAAAAGTGGAAATAGGTGATATCCTCTACAATGGTAATATCACCCAGTGGAAAAAATTTGGTTATTCATTATTGCTGAGAGCCGGTATGCGCCTTAGTGAAGTCGATCCTGCAAAGGCACAGACAGCTGTCGCGGCTGCATTTGCAGGTGGCGTGATCACTACCAATGGTGACAATGCATACATCCGCCATAACAATGATTATCAACAATCCATTGGCGGTACCCTCAACTCAACTGAAGCAGCGAACTTTTATCTTACAGCACCTTTTGTTAACTATCTGAAGAGCACCAGTGACCCCCGTCTCTCTGCTATAGCAGTACGATATAAAGGTGCCAAATCTGGCCCTGAGCAGACCACAGCAATTCAAACCACAGCTGCTGCCGACCAGGTGGGTATGCCAATGGGATATGACAATGCCACAATTGTACCTATTGCTGCCGGTCTGGGTCTTGCCAGTTTTTATGATTTCAGCCAGGTAGACAGGAGGAGGTTAGCAAAAGTTTCTTCACCTGTGTTTATTGTTACAGCCTCGCAGAATCATTTATTGCTGGCCGAAGCTGCTCAACGGGGATGGGTAACCGGAGATCCTGCCACATTATTTAATCTGGGTGTAACACTGCATATGGCGCAGATGGCACAGTTTGATCCTGCGTCTGCGGTATCTGCCGGAGATGCCAACACATACCTTGCTGCAAATCCATATAATCCTGCAACAGCTCTTGCACAGATCAATACACAATACTGGATTTCTTCTTTCCTCAATGGTCCCGAAACATGGGCTAATTTCAGGAGAAGCGGATTCCCTGTGTTAACTAAAAATCCTTATCCAGGCGGTGAAATCACCGGTAATTTTATTAACAGACTTACCTATCCCAACTCCGAAATTTCAGTGAACAGTGCCAATTACCAGGCTGCGGTAGCCAGGCAGGGCGCGGATAATCTGGATACTAAAGTGTGGTGGGACAAATAAAGTGGGAAGTGCGAAGTTTGAAGTGTGAAGTAAATAGCCAATACAGAAGTAAGCAGTAAGCAGTGAGCAGGGAAAAAGGAAACCTGGAATTTTTTCTGAGGATGTGTGTTGTTTTGGCTGTAACTAGATAGCAAGAGTGTTGGCGTGTTGCAATAATTGACATTTCGCAATGATTTGAAAATATCTTTTAGTGCTGCGAAAAAGCGGGACATTGATAAATGAGTTTTTGTATTGCAGTAGTTTTTGAGTTATATCGATAGTGAATGGCCTGCCGCGGCCATTCACTTTATTTTTCTTCAGAAGCCCTTAGTTAGCTATACCAAATGATCACCATCAAAATCCGCTGCTTTTCCAATTTTAAAGCAGCTTTAATTTAAACCAAAATCATTATTATGGCTTCAAAAAAAACCTGGCTACTGCAGATAGTTTTTTTTCTGCTGGTATCAAACATTGTACAGGCTCAGCAGATATCCCGCGATGATTTAATTTTTCTCACTCCTGAGTGGAAAGGCGAACGTTTTCCTGATGGCCGTCCTAAAGTTCCCGACAATATTCTCGACAGGATGAAGCTGGTTACATTAGAAGAAGCCTGGGCTGTACTAAAGGGACAAAATTTTAAGCATCAGTATGATGAAGGTTTTATGACGATCAATCCTGATAGCGTTTTAGTAGGTCGTGCATTGACTGCTACCTTTATGCCGGGTCGTCCGGATATCCATAAGGTGATTGATAAAAAAGGACATGAAAAAGATGGCCGTATAAAATCTCAAAATGCATGGCCGATAGATATGCTGACGAAAAGAGATGTTTATGTTGTTGACCAGTTTGGTGCACACGAAGATGGTCCAACAATTGGAGATAACCTGGGCAATTCGATTTTCGCAAAAACAGGAAATGGAATAGTTTATGATGGTGCGGTACGCGATATCAACGGGTTAAAAGAAATCGGGTCGTTTACATCATTTTTTCGCACCTATCATCCTTCTCATCATCTCAATAATCCTGCAGGTGAATTGAATACAACGTTGGTGGGAATCAATCAACCAACACGTATCGGCAAGGCTACAGTTATGCCTGGAGACGTTGTATTGGGTCGCGACGGCGCTGTAATATTTATTCCACCACATCTTGCAGAAAGAGTGGTGAAAACATCTGAAGTCGTAAGACTGCGAGATATGTTTGGTCACCAGCGTTTGAGGGAACAAAAATATACTCCGGGTCAGATCGACAACAAATGGTCTGATGAAATCGAAAAAGATTTTTCAAAATGGCTTAATGATCATATCAACGAATTACCTGTACCAAAGGAGCAAATTCAGGAATTATTAAAAACAAGAACCTGGTAAATCTATCAAACATGAATACTCAAAATAGCAGAAGGTCATTTATTCAGAAAAGCGCATTGGCCGGCGTATTTGCGCCATTGGCAGGATTTGGAAAAGGCATTGAAGATGCGGTGGAAAATGCGCCGAAAAGTTCTATTCCATCTGATCTGAAGATAACTGATATCAAATGCGGATATATAAGGGGAGGGCATAGCCTGTTCGTAAAGATTTATACTAATCAGGATATCTGGGGTTGCGGTGAAGGTGTGGATGCGACGCCCGGGACCTATCACCTTGTAAAGATGATGGGGGAAAGGATAAAAGGAAAAAGCCCTTTGAATGTACATCGTCTGTTTGAAGATATCAGGAGAAGTGGATTTTTTGAAGGGGCACAGTCAGGAATGTTTGTTGCTGTTTTAACAGCAGTAGAAAGTGCATTATGGGATCTCGCCGGTAAAGCCTTAAATGTGCCGGTGTACCAGTTGCTCGGTGGGAAATTCCGGGATAAAATCAGGGTGTATTGTGATACTGCATTGTATCAAAATCGTTTACCAACGCCAAAAGATTTTGCAGAAGCAGCTTTAAATGCAAAGAAGATGGGCTTCAATGCCATCAAATTTGATCTGGATCAGCGCAATGATCCTGCAAAATATGACCTATATAACTGGACAGCGAGCCCTGGTGAATTAAAAAGGATGTACGACCAAATAGCTGCTGCAAGAGAAGCTGTTGGTCCGGATATAGATATCTGTGTGGATATGCATGGCCGTTATGATTACCCTACGGCATTCCAGATTGCCAAACGATTGGAGCCTTTGAACCTGATGTGGCTGGAAGAGCCGATACCTGCTGAAAATGTTGAGGCATATCAGCGTATTACAGCCGAGTCCAATACACCAATCTGTGCGGGTGAAAATCATTACCTCGCCTATGGGTTCCGGAGAATGATGGAAATCGGTGCAGTAGATATCATTATGCCGGATCTGCAGAAAGCAGGTGGACTCGGCGAAGGACAGCGTATTGCCAACCTTGCTAATCTTTATTACATTCCTTTTGCTCCGCATATGGTGGCATCTTACCTTGGTGCAATGGCTGCCTGTCATGTGTGTGCTTCAGTACCTAACTTTATGATTCTCGAATGGCAGATTTATTTCCATACAGATCCAATGTTCAAGGAAATTGTCACTTTTGATGGACCAATGGTTACCAACAGTTTCATTACATTATCTGAAAAGCCGGGTATTGGAGTAGAAATTAATGAAGAAGGAATGCGTAAATATGCAACAAAAGGAGTTCCTTTTTTTGAATAGATCTTATTAATTAGTAGCACAGTATATAGCCATTGATAACTTTCAATGGCTGTTTTTTTGCAGGGTGGCTGTTGTGAAGTACAAATGCTTTAGTTATTACCTCCTGATGGCTGCTCCAAAAAAAACTGAAAAAACTCATATTGCTTTCTGTTATATATCATGCCGGTGATGATACGATTGTTGGATTTTTGAAGGAACAGAAATCTAATTAAAACTCAAAACCATGCCATATACAACAGTTTCATATTGCGGCAATGATCATATTGACTGGCTCAGGAATATAGATTTTTACGAAGTGGAATTTAATATACTTGACGAACGATTGCTGGAAATTGTAAGTAAAAACACCGGACAGGACGCCTTGAAAGGGCTGGAGCATTTTCAAAATCAGTTCATCATTCAGCGAAATAATATTGATGAGTTAAGGCACAGCATTCATGAGCATTCAAGCCATGTAGCTAATGATTCAAAACTTCATGCCGGGAAAATGCATTCGCATTATACAATGGATCATGACAATCTCCGCAGTCGTTTTGAAAGTTTTGTGAAAGTGGCTCAGGAACTCCGCCATGATTTCAACCAATATCTTTCTAAGTGGATGTAAAGTTAATTATCACATCTTACCTGATCACATTCGATAAGGTTGATTCCAAAAAATCAAGGGAGTGCCGTAAACAGCGGGGCCGGCTTTTCATTTTTTTTTGATTTGCACACGCCATTTAATGTTAATAATATCCTTCGGTGGTTATGTAGTATATAAAACATCCGATAGTTGATGAACAAATGAATTTATTTTCGAATCCACGCTAAATATCCTTCCTACTGTTTCCTGAATTCAAATGTATTTAATTTGAACGCCGGCATACCTGCAGGGAAATCAAAGCCTATAAGATCTTCTGTACCTGTGAGCAAAATCCCTTTATCAGATAGCCGGCCAATAGAAATATAAATGCCCCCACCTTCATGTTTTCTTCCCCACACCAATTCTTGATTTTCATTGATATATAGAAAGTCAGCAATTAATTTGAATTGTCTCATAATTTCAGATTCCATCCTGTATTTACCATTAAGTTTTTTTATTTCCCATTGAATATCAACATCAGTACCACCCGGAACTTTTATCGTTCCTTTCCATATCCCTAGAAATGGCTTAATGGCTTCTTCATCCGGGGGCGGTTGTGAAAGGCTGAATGAAATTCTCTTGTCGGGCAAGTTGATAATTGCGTCCGCCTTTTTCAATAGCTGTTGGCTTAATTCTCCGGGTCCATACAAACTGTTATTTTCGGAAATTAGTTCCATCGCTTTTGCCTTTTCTAACTGTGCAATGTTTTGTTTAGCGCTCTCCAATAACACACTGGAAGGGATGGGATATTCCACCTGGTATTTTTTTGCAAGTGTATTATAATAGTCTTTGAAATTTTGTAAAGGCCAGTCTTTCACTGGCGGCAGATAATCATTAAATAAATACTTAAGTCCCTCATATATTCCCTTATAGGGCATTGTTTCATGAGTTTCATTTTCAAGAGTAACCTGTTTGAAGTGTACACAACTGTTTTCGACCTTGAAGTTATTGCTCCATCCATACAGGCTTTTTATAGACGCATATTTTAAACCACAACTTTCAGGAAAATTTTTTGCATACAATTGTTCCACTGATTTTGATACTTCAATTGGAGCGTCCATTGCAATAACGAACTGGAATAATTTTGGATCTCTAAGTGCCGCGTAAGTTGCAAACAAAGCGCCTTGCGAATGTCCGGCGAGAATATTCAAACCTCCGGTAGTATAGTTTTTATTGATGTAGGGTATAATTTCCCTGGTTATAAAATCATAAAAATTGGATGCGCCATTTGTCTTATCAATTTCCTGTGGTACAGGCATGTCCCTGCTGCGGTTGGTGTTAACTAACCCCACGATATAAGCCTCGGGCATTCGGGGCATGGAACTGCCCCCATTCATAAATTTAACAGCGCTCACCGTCATTAAAAATAACGCCTCGGCATCCAACAGGTAAATAAAAGGGAATTTTATTCTTCGATCATTGGCCTGTTTTGGTGAATAGATAAGTAATTCCCGTGATTCATTAAGAATTTTGGAATGTATACTAACACTGCTGCCAATTTCATTTTTCTGAAAATGTAAATTTTGAGAAAAACACTCACTGATCCCGGCAGTAAATAGAAGGAGGGTTGCAGTTATTTTTTTCATTTGACTTTTTCCCGATTAAGATATTTAGTGAGGAATAGTTCAGCAATAATTGTCAGCCAATTTCCATTGAAGACTTTGTGATGTAACCTAAATATAACTGACCGGTAATTGTTCTATAACTGAAATACTGCTTTTTATATGAGCGGCAACACATAGAAAATGTTTAGCTGTATTTTTAATATCTCTCAAATGTTTATATTGAAGTACCTGTTTTTTCTTTTGATGCTGATGCTGGCAGGCTCTTTATCTGCACAGGATATGAAACCTTTTTATCCGGAAGGAGATGCAAAGTATTTTGATTTTTGGAAAGGCACCTGGTATTTGATGAAGGATGACAACAGTATTGACAGTAATTCATTTTTTGTTGTGCGCGAATTGGTGCATCCATCCTGTTTTATGGAAGAATGGCACTTTGAAGGAAATAATGCTGTAGCGTTACGTACATGGGACAAAATCAATAACAGGTGGGGATATGCCTGGGTAAGCGCAAACGGGTTGTATCAGGTGTGGGATACAAAAAAAGTAAATAAACATTGGTATATCTATAAACAGTTTACAATAAGTGGAGATACTTATCTTTCCCGCCAAAGTTTGATTCAGCAATCCGATGGAACTGTACTTAGGCTAAGTGAAAAATCCTATGATGAAAAAAAATGGGAGTTGCGGTTCAGACAGAGACTCAAAAAAGTTGACAATCAGGCCCTTTTTTAGCACATAATATATTTTATACTTCGGGGTGTCAAGTTGCTTGAATGAGTTGTTTTACTACTGTAAAATATTCTGTCATGAAAAAAATAAAAAGCGGCCTGGTCTTTTACCTGTTTTTTTCAAATTCGTTGGTTGCTTCCGATTTAGAAATAACCAATATTTCATTTACAGGTAGTCCGCGGGATATAAATCCGGTTATGAGTGTATACTTTACAGTTAGCTGGGATAATGCATGGATGAACAAAAAAAATCATGACGGGGCATGGGTGTTTTTTAAACTTCGGCATCAGAATGACCTGAGAACATACCGTCATGCTTATGTAAAGCAGCTGGGTCATCAATTAATCTATAACTACGAACGAAATAGTGTGGATCCAGCATTTTTTATCCCTCCACATCAGGCCGGGATTATGATTTTCCCTTCAAAAAATCACAGGGGAAGAGTGTCATGGAGAATAAAAGTTGACCTGGATGTTGCAATGATCAAGGGCATTGATTATGCCGGCAACACTGTATTTGGAGATGTATTTGGAATTGAAATGGTAAATATTCCAGGCGGTGAATTTTATATTGGAGATAGCGATAGTGCGATGCAGAATAAAGAGAGTGCATTTTTTTCTTATGCATCCCGATCCCGGTATCGTATCCGGTCTGAAAAGGGATTATCTATTGGCAAAGACACTGGCTTGTTGTATTACGACAACCGTAATATTGCTGAGTACCGTGGCGATATGACGGGCAGTGTTCCTGATTCTTTTCCTAAAGGATTTAATGAATTTTATATAATGAAGTATGAATTGACGCAGGGTCAATACACTTCATTTCTCAACACACTTTCCAATCAACCTTCATTTTTCAGATCAAATTTCGGCGGTAAGTCATACTATGCGGAGAGAGGGAATATAAAGGTTGAAAATGGCTTGTATATTTTATCCTCTCCTAATCGCCCGGCAAATTATATTTCCTGGGATGATGGTTGTGCATTTGCAGACTGGGCCGGTCTCAGACCAATGACGGAATTGGAATTCGAAAAAGCCTCACGCGGCCCTTTAAATAGTTTGCCACGTGATTATCCGTGGGGCAGTAATGCAAGTGAGAAGGTGAGCAGGTATTATAACCAGGATGGAGAGCTGGTGTATGAAAAAGGAATTGCAGAAGAAAACCTTTCGGATTCAAATCTCGAATTTTTCGGTGCCTCGTACTATTGGGTGATGGACATGGCCGGTAGCCTGTGGGAAAGGGTTGCAACAATTGGCAGCGTCAAAGGGAGGTTATTTAAGGGTACGCATGGAGATGGAATGCCCGACCAGTTTGGCAACGCCACCAATACTGACTGGCCAAATGAAAATGAAGGTGGATTTGGTTACAGGGGAGGTGGGTATTATGGATTTGGAATGGCTTTCGGCCCCTCTCATTCCACTATTGGAGCAAGACCTTATGGCTCCTGGGGTGATGGGCCCAGATCAATTGCATATGGTTTCAGAGCTGCACTGACTACGCCTCAATAAATCTCAGCAAATTCGGATTGTTGATGTATTGATTTCGAATTGACCAATAAACTATTTTCATCATGAAAACGAGAAGTATCAACCTGATCGTTATTCTTTTTGTGGCAGAAAGCATCGCTGCGCAGACAATGAGTACAAGTTATTACCTTAATCAACAACCACCCGGCATTATTGCTGAAATATTTGCGCCTGGTATGCTAAGTACGGAAGCACTTGAACATGCATCACCTGTATTTTCTCCTGATGGGAAAACAGTGTTTTGGTCAATAATGAAACTGCCTTCTTATCAGCTTTATTTAAAAGAAATGAATTTGGTGAATGGCCAATGGACACCTGCACATACACCTTCTTTTAGTGATACCAGCACGAATGAAGTATACCCCTGTTTTTCTCCTGATGGAAACATTTTATATTTCAGTTCAGATAGAAGCGAAAACTCATCCGAATCAAAGAAAAATAAGCTATGGTTTGTTAGAAAAATAAATGAAGGTTGGTCGGATGCTAAAGTCCTGGACTCCATCACATTTGAGTATGGTATATATGCAAATGCTGTTTCCAAAAATTGGAAGAGATACTTTTCAGGTGGGCCAAATGGAAGCCTGGACTGGAACATTTACGAAACTGAAAAAGGCAATGCTCCGAGGCGCTTGCCAACCCATATCAATTCACCTGGCTATGAGGATGGACCATTTATTGCGCCTGATGAAAGCTATTTGATATTCGAAACAGACAGGCCGGGTACTGTAGAAAGCAGTATTGATTTGTACATTAGTTTTCGTAATAAAGATGGCGACTGGACCATTCCAATGAATATGGGCCCCACCATAAATACCAAAGGATCTGAGCGTTTTGCCAAAGTTTCCAATGATGGCAAATTTTTATTCTTTGGAAGAAATACAGGAAATGGATTTGATATTTATTGGATCAGCGCGGCAATAATAGATGGTCTGAAAAAGAAGGCAATTGCAGATGGTGATTTAAGATAGATATTTAATAGCGGCATTAAAATGGCTCCCATTTACTTTTAGGTTATTATACTCCAATGGATAAAATCCGTATTTGTTTTTTATATTTCAGTGGATAGACATTTGATGAATAGATCCCGGCGAATCCACTATATTTCACTTCCGGCTGGTTCTCGGAGTAACTAAACGTGTTTGGACACTGAGGGCCACAAAGAAACAAAGGACACAGAGAAACAGCCAAAACAGGGTTTAAGTGCTGATTACAGGTAAGACATACAGCGGTGTGGGATTCATTGAATTCAATACCTGATGTATGAGGGTGATAGATTATAGCCAGAATAAGTAAACTCCTCTTCTTTCAATAAATTCTTATTTTCAGTATTTTCTGTCTACAGATTAATTTAAATCTGAAATGGAATTTTTTTTCGGCCATTCATTTACTAATTATCTTAGTGAAACGCGGGTGTACCTGATCCTGCCTTGCGCATACCTGTGTCTTTTTTTTCGAAAAGATTTTATATTTCTGTTCACTAGCGTCTTGTTATAAATCGAACATATTCAATTGATTAGGATCTTGTTCTTTGACATATTGCGGATACGTTTTAGAAAATAATTCGGGTAAAGGGATTTTGCACAGCAGGGAGATACTTAATATTTGTAGTATTTCAT